>SVOD01000061.1 GCA_015066575.1 Oscillospiraceae bacterium | reverse complement strand
ACATTTTCACAATAGAGCGAAGCGGAACAAGTGCGAATGTGTCGCCCTTTAATTCCGAATTCCGAACTCCGAATTCCTCATTGCTGTTCGTAGAACAGCGCGACAAATCCTTATTTGCAAAAAAATCTCCGCAAGTTGCCTTGCGGAGGTCATTTTTATTTCGATTTATTTGCTGCACGTTGGCAAGCTTTAACAATTTCCACAATCGGGATAATCGAGATAGCCAGTGCCATCGCAATTAAATAGTGCTTCCAATCCAGGTTATAGAAATTAAACAGGTTTGCCACCGGCTTAATTTCAATCACCAATCCGGTCAAGATTAAGCTCAAGACCATAGAACCCCAAATCGCCCAGTTCTGTGTCGGCAGCGTAAAGATACTTTGGCGCTGCGAGCGCATATTAAAGGAGTGGAAGATTTCGCACATACTCATAGTCAAAAATGCCATCGTCATAGCCAATTTACAGGTTTCATTTTCGGGCATTGCAATGGTGTGACCGAAGCCGCCTGCCGCATCTATATAACCAATGATATATGCACTTAAAGTTAAAATTGTTACAATAATGCCCTGATAGAGCACATCCACACCCATACCCTGCGCAAAGATACCGTCGCTCGAGTTACGCGGTTTGCGCTTCATAATGTTCGGCTCTTCTTTTTCAAGACCTAAAGCAAGCGCCGGGAAGCAGTCGGTAACTAAGTTAATCCACAGCAAGTGAGTAGGCAGTAAGACAGTTGTCGCTGTGCCGGCAAGCAGAGCGCCGCCCGCACCGGTAACACCAAAGCCTTTTAAAATTAAGCCCATAAAGACAGTACCGATTAAGATAATGAGCACTTCCGAAAGGTTGGAAGAAAGCAGGAACTGAATGGCTTTACGGATATTGTCGTAAATCCTTCTGCCCTCGCCGACAGCATGCACAATGGTTGCAAAGTTATCGTCACTGAGCACCATATCGGCAACATTCTTGGTAACATCCGTACCGGTGATACCCATGCCCACACCGATATCGGCGGATTTGATGGACGGCGCATCGTTAACACCGTCACCGGTCATAGCGGTAACCATGCCCTTCTTGTGCCAAGCGTTGACAATGCGGGTTTTGTGCTCAGGCTGCACGCGCGCATAGACCGAGTATTTTTCCACATTCTCATCGAACTCTTCTTCGCTCATCTTCGAAAGCTCTGCACCGGTAAGGGAGCCGCTCTCATCTTCAATAATACCGAGCTCTTTGGCGATTGCTACGGCGGTATCTCTGTGGTCACCCGTAATCATAATCGGGCGGATACCGGCGCCGTTACACTCTTCAATCGCAGGTTTAACTTCGGGGCGCACCGGGTCAATCATACCGGTTAAGCCCACAAATGTTAAATCTTTTTCAATATCGCCGGGCTCTGCAAAATCTGTTACGGCATCTTCTTTCATTGCAAGGCAGAGCACGCGCAAGGCTTTGTCTGCCATCGCTTTATTGGCTGCCGTGATTTCAGCGCGCAGCGCATCGGTCATATCGACTGCCTTTTCGCCGTCAAAATACTTGGTGCAAAGCGCGAGCACCACATCGGGCGCACCCTTGGTGTACTGGACTTTCTTGTCGCCCACCGTATGGATGGTACTCATCATCTTTCTGCCTGAATCAAAGGGCGCCTCCGCAATACGCGGACACTCTTTTTGCAGGTCGTTTTTGTTCATATCCATACCGAGAGCATAGTTAACCAATGCCACTTCGGTAGGCTCGCCGAGCACTTCCTCGCCCTCGACCTTAACATCGGTGCAAAGGCTCATGCCCTGTGCAAGCAGTTTCTTATCTTTGGTAAATTCCTCGACCACTGTCATTTTGTTTTGGGTCAAGGTACCGGTTTTATCCGAGCAGATAATCTGCGCACAACCGAGAGTTTCCACGGCAGTCAGTTTGCGGATAACCGCATTTTTCTTGCTCATATTGGTCACACCGATGCTCAGCACAATGGTGACCACTGCCGCCAAGCCTTCGGGAATTGCCGCCACGGCAAGGGAAACGGCAATCATGAAGCATTCCAATACCGTTTCCAGCACAGCGCCGGATTGTGAAAACGCACCGTTGAAGTAATCGGCAATTAATTGAATTGCGAAGATAGCTACGCAGATAATAATTACAATGATACTTAAAATCTTGGAAAGCTGATTGAGTTTTTTCTGCAGCGGTGTTTCGTTGTCTTCCGCTTTGGCAAGCGCATCGGCAATCTTACCCATTTCGGTATCCATACCGGTGGCAGTCACGACCACAGTACCTCTGCCGTAAACTACGCTCGAACCCATGTATACCATATTTTTGCGATCACCCAGCGGTACATCGTCTTCCCCTTCACCGCCAAGTCCCAAAGCTTTGATTGCCTTGTTAACCGGAACCGATTCACCGGTCAGCGCCGCTTCCTCAATCTTCATTGAAGCGCATTCAAACACTCTCGCATCTGCCGGCACGGAATCGCCCGCTTCCAGCACCACTACATCGCCGACCACAAGGTCTTCACTGGGGATAATTTGCATCTTACCGCCGCGAATAACTTTGGACTTTGCGGCGCTCATTTGCTGCAGCGCTTCAATGGCAGCCTCGGCTTTACTCTCTTGGTAAACGCCTAAAACCGCATTGACAATGACCACAAAGAGGATGATGAACACATCGGCATCTAACCCTTCGCCTTTAATAAAGCCGGTCACGCAGCTGATTGCCGCTGCCACGATGAGCATAATAATCATCGGGTCTTTTAACTGGTCAACAAACTTCTTAAGCAAAGAGTCTTTTTTGCCCTCATCGAGTTTGTTCTTACCGTTTTTCTCAAGCCGCGCGAGCGCTTCCTGCTCGCTTAAGCCGTTTTCGCCGGATTTCACTTCCTCAAAAACAGCCTCGGCGCTTTCAAGATAAAATTTCATACGCTTTTATCCTTTCAAAAAATAATTTACGCATAAAAAATCCCGCTAAAGGATTTCCCTTTTAGCAGGTAAATACAGAGATACCTGCCCAATGCAGATAAGTCTCATTGTTTATAATTACGCCAGACAGTTATCACTGCCATGTATGTTGACTGTAATTACGCGCCGCAGCGCGCCAACTACTCCCCTATCTTGGTTTATTTTACCATAATATTATAAAGAAATCAATAAAAATTTACGCGCGAGGAATTGGCGAATTTACGTGCGAAGAATTGGCGAATAAAAAAAGCCCTTGCGGGCTTTTTTTATTCGCTTGCTCTCATTTCATCCAACTGTGCGTGCATTTCGGCAAGTTTCTTCTTCGAAAGATTATAACCGAAGAACAAAATCACTGCCATTAATGCAAGCATAATTGCCGGAATGAGAGTCGAAATATCATAGAGTTTACTGAGCACATCTTCACCCAGAGCAATGCCCTGTTTGGAGAGTTCACCATCGTAGTGAATCGCGGCAAGCAGCACATTTAAGCCGACGCCTGCCAAGGTCTGCCCTAATTTTCTGGTGAAGGAGAAGAACGCATACGCCATACCCTCCTCGCGCTTGCCGGTGCGCACCTCGTGGTAATCGATAACATCCATCACCAGCGCCCACACTTCGAGTACCAGGAAGGTCTGCCCTAATCCGGAGAAGAAGGTAAACACCAAGAATACATACACATTGTGGGAAAGTGAAGTGCCTCTTAAGATAAAGAGAATCAAACTTGAAACAGCGGCAAATGCCATGCCGACTGCGCAAAGCTCTTTCTTGCCGAATTTTTTAATGAGTTTATTCATTACCGGAATAAAAATTGCCATCGGCAAATAGGTGCAAATGGTCACAAAGGCATACATGCCCGGTTTGCCGAAGTAGTCGGTAAACAGGTAAGTAAAGGTAGACTGATAATAGAATTGGAACGCAATCAAAAGCATGGAAGCCAGGCAAATCATCACAAAGGCACGGTTTTTGACCAGAGCCTTGAGTGTTGCCACTGCGTTGTAATTCTTGTCTTTTTGCTTTTTCTGCGGCGGAATGCGCTCTTTTGTCAGCTTATAGTGCCCGAAATAAACGAGCACGGAAAGCGCCGCTAACACCATCACACACCAGAACAGTTTCTTTTCATCAAGTGCCTGAATGTTTGTGCCGTTGGCGTATTTACCGGTAACGGTATAAACAATCATCGGCAAAATAATCGTGCCGGGTAAGCCGCCCACGCCTGCACCGATAGAGCGCCACATGGAGAGCGAGGAACGCTCCAGTTCATCATCGGTCACTACGCTGGCGAGAGAACCGTAAGGAATGTTGACCGCTGTATACATCATACCGTACATGATGTAAGTAACATAGGCATAAATCAAATACTGCGTGTGTGTCAGCCCCGGTATTTTCAAAAACATCAGCGCCGCACAAACTGCCAGCGGAATGGAAAAGCCCAAAATCCAAGGGCGGAATTGCCCTTGCGGGCGCGGCTTGCGCGATTGGATAAAAGCGCCCCACAGCGGGTCATTTATCGCATCCCAAATGCGCGCGATGAGGATTAAAACAACGATTTTGCCAGGGCTGATACCGAGCGCGTCGGTATAAAACTTATTTTGAAACGCACCGATGAGCGAGAAAGTCAGCAGACCGCCCATATCACCCATGGCATACCCGATTTTATCCTTGATGGTGATGCCGTGCGTTAACGCGTTTGTTGCCATTGGTTATTTTCCTTTCCCTAACTGAGGTTTATTGCTGTTCGCTGAAGAAAAACTGTTGCGCGCTCACAGCGGCGGCACCGATATAGGCGCTCTTGTCGCTCAAGTCGCCGCGCGTAATCTTGTTGCGTTTAAAATTATTATTATAACGGGCACACTGGCGCGCGAGTTTTTCCACAATGCGACTGTTCTCAAACATTTTACCGAACAGTACAATTTGGTGTGCGTTGAGAATGGTCGCCGTATTGGTCAGTGCCAAAGCAACAATATCAATCTTTTGGTCAAGCAGATGAATGACTCTTTCATCCTCACTTGCAACAATTTCCTCCAAACTCAGTCCGCCGGTTTCCAGTGTCAGTTTGCGTGCGGAAGCGATGGTTTCCAGACAACCGTATCTGCCGCAACGGCAGTGTTCACCGGCAGGGTCAACGATATAGTGACCGATTTCGGTTAAAGAGTAATCCGAATCTAAGAGCAGCTTACCGCTTGCGGCTACTGCCGAGCCGATACCGCTCCCCCACTTGAAAAATAATACGGAAGGTGCATCCGTCACATCACCGTAAATCAGTTCTGCCAAGGCATATGCCTTTACATTGTTTTGAATAGCAACCGGCAAGCCCAATTCGCTCTCGAGCATGGCGACAAGATTTTCATTGTCCCACACACCGAAAGCATCTTTCTTCACGGAACCGACTACACATAAACCGATGCCGATAATGCGCTCTTTTTCTTTTTCGCAAGTTGCCAAAAACTCCTTGGCTTTCTCGACAATCAGTTCGCACTCATCAAAGAAATCATATGCAATGCTCTTAATGAGTTTGCCGCCCACATCGCAAAGCGAATAAGTCACCGTATCCAACTCTGCCGTAATACACAGGCTGAATTTGTCGGCACTCTTGAGAGAGAGCAGCACTTCTTTTCTGCCCACTCTGTCGCTATCTTGCTCCGAAACGCCCAATTCCTCAATTTTATCGCTGTCAATCAAGCGCTTGGTAATCTTCGATACCGCGGCGGCTGTCAAACCGAGTTTTGCCGAAATCGCTTTTCGCGAAAGCTTGCCCTCTGCGGAAAGCAGGTATAGCAGCGCCGTATCGTTATAAGACTTAATTTGTTTTGGATTAATACCCTGTTGTGACATTGTTTTACACCCCTTTACATTAGAATTTAAAAATCTACCAATAAAGATATTCCGCTATCAAACATTAAAATATAGCTGAGTATCATAAATGCATTTTTACTTAGTTTGCGCGCAAGCTTTTCGCCCACAATCAACGCTACGAAAAGCAATACCATGCACACGGTCAAATTTGGAATAATTTGCGGCGTAAGGTAGCCGTCCTTAATATCAATGACCATAATGATGGAATTGAGCACAATCCATACCGCGGAAATCGTTGCGCGAAACTGCCGCGTGTCTTTAATCTTAGTCGAAGCGTAGGTCACCAACAGCGGACCGCCGCATACAAACAACCCGTGAATAAGCCCTGCGCCGATAAGTAAAATATAGGAAAGCACTTTATTCGGCTCTCGTTCCTTTTTCTTAAAAAACAAATAGGCATTATAGAGAGCAAAAACGATAACGACTGCGCCCAAAATCTTTTCAATCCAATCCGGGTTTGCCGTGATGTGCGGCGAAATAAACATCCCTCCACCGATACCGATGCTCATTACCACTACAATTTTAAAAAACTCGCTTTTATCAATATCTTTATAATGACCGAGCACCACGCCAATCGAAGCGGCGATGCCTAAAATATTGAGAATCGGTTTGGCAGTGGCATAACCGACCAGCATGAGCGAAAACGGCATTGCCAGTACGGTTCCGGCAAAGCCGGTAATGCACTGCACAATGTTGGAAAGAAAAACAACTAAATAAAACAGGAGTAACTTTGGCATTTAGTATTTTTCCACCTCGATATTCAGTAATTGTGCAAGCGCTTCCAACTCACTTTCAATATCGCCCATGGCTACCGCAAAATGCGGTTCCCAACCGGCTTTGACCGAGCGATAGATAATGTCCTCGCTCTTTGATTTGGTTTTGACTACCAATGTTGTGCCGGAAAACTGCTTGGGCTTGTCGAGCACCTCACCGCCGGCAATGAAGAAGCGGAATTTGCCCGCAGCATCCTTGCCGATACGGAAAATAGTCGCCTTTGCTTGCGCCTTGCAGCCGAATTCCAAGGTCGGTCCGATTTTGCGATTACAGTGCACACCTGTCACTGCGCCGGTATCCTCGCGCGCAAGAGAGCAGGGCGCCATACCGCAATGCCAGAAAGTGATGGTGTTTTCCGTTTCATCCATCGAAACCGGGTCACCGAAAAAGGCGGCGTTGCCGGTTAACTGCGCGCAGGCAAACATAGAGAGCGCCCCATAGGTATCCGCTTCGCAAGAGGCGGGCACGCCCAAATCATTGAGCATTGCCAACACTGCGCACACCGGGGTACCGAATTCTGTAAAGAAATCGGGCCAACAGCGGCTCGAAAGCGCGCCGGTGTTATTCTCTTTTACAAAACTGTCATAGGCTTTGAAGAGTTTTGCAAAATCCGTGACATTTTTTTGCGGTATTGCATCAAGCGCCACCATTTTAGAAGCAGCGGCATCTATGTAATCCTGCACTTCTTCATCGGTGTAGGTCTTTGCAGTATTAATCAGTTCGCGCGCTTCTATGGAAATGAGATTGGTGCCGAAAACGCTTGCCAGTTCCGCATCAAGCCCTCTGCCGAAGCCGAAGCCCTGCGGGGTATGTCCCACCTGCAGAAGGTTGAGGGAACGCAGTTCTTTTTTGAGACTGACTGCGCGCACAAAAGCGGCAATTTTTTCCTTCACCTGCGGCTCCCGGGGCGCGCCGAACACATAGCCGAAGGCTCTGCCGAAGCTTGCAAGCATATTTGCCGCCGAGTAGGCACCGGTCAGGGAATTCAGGCGCAGTCTGCCGCCGTCAATCACCGGTTCGCGCAAGGTCCACAGCATCACCGGGCAATCAAAAGTTCTGAGAATCTCGGTCATATACGCGCCGTTAGCAAAGGTAATGTTTTGCACCACCACCAAATCGGGGTGCAAGGTATCCGTAAAGCTATGCAGCTTATCGATGCTCAAAAGCATTTCTGCCGGCACTTTGACTGCCGGGTCAATTTCTTTTAAAAGCTCAACCGATTTTTCAAACTCTTTACCGGCACTTTCCAAATGAAAGGTCGGCACGCCAATCGGTAAATATGCAAGTTCCATTTTTTTCTTCCTTTAAATAATAGAGCGTAGCGGAACGGGTGAGGGTGTCCCTCCATTTAATTCCGAATTCCGAACTCCGCATTCTGCATTATCAATTAATACTTAATTTCTTTATTTTCCCCGATGAGTCCGGGAACAGCGCCTTGCTTCATCAGCGGTTCGCGCTCGGGATGAGAGAGTACCCATTTATTCTTTTGCAGCAGCAGTGCCGCTTCACCGGCAGCACCGGCAGGTTTTTCCTCCAGCGGTGTGTTGGTGCCTTTCGGCAGCACCACAATGTCACGAAAGCCCTCGTCGCTGACGGTGCAGGGCGACAGATGTAGTGTGGTCTGATACATTTCATATGCAGTTCCCGCCGGCACATAAAACACGGTTTCATCGCCGACATAAAACTTATTATCTTTGATTTGCCACACATGCCCGAGCACCACGCAGAAATCGGTCACCGCTACATTGATTTCACTACCCTTGTGGTATTCAAAACCGTTGTAGGTCGTATTTCTGCCGTTGCAGTAGCCGATTTGAATCGGCATCCCGCCGAAAAAGACATTTTGTAATTCCCGAAAGAGCGGAAAACTTTCCAAGCCCTCATCGCCCGGCACATAAATGTTGCCGCTCTCGGGAATCGGCGTTTTGGTTTTCAGGTAGTCGGCAAGCGGTGCAAAATCATAGCCTTCCACCACTCTGCCGAAGGTTTCAAATAGCGGGTCAAAAATAGAATAAATCTTCATATCATTGACCCGATTTAAATGCTCAAGCATCATAGTCACCTCTGACTACTTTGTAAGTGGCGCGCCAGTCCTCGGCGCCGATACCGGCATCCATTCCCTTTTGATAAACGCGCATGGCGTTTTCCAAGCCGGGCATTTCAAAATCCGCCTGTTGCGAAAGTCTCTTGCAAATACCGAGGTCTTTAAACTCATTTTGCAGGGAAAAAGCGGTAGTCCAGTTTTCCTCCGCCAAATTTTTCCACTGCCCGTCTAAATAAAAGTTTTGACCGCCGCCGTAAGAAATAGCGGTGTGATAATCTTCGGGAGAAACGCCCATTTTTTGTGCCAGGAGCATGGTTTCGTTCACACCGTTTTGAATCTGCGCTGTCAGCGTGTTGTGGCAGATTTTCATCACCAAGCCCTTGCCGTTGTCGCCCATGCGGATAATATTGCAGCCCATATACGCAAGAACGGGTTTGATGGTTTCAAACAGCTGCGCATCGCAGCCGACCAAAATGCCCAGCTCGCCCGCGATTGCCGCCGGCTTGCTCTTCACCACGGGGGCATCGGCAAACTGTGCGCCTTTGGCTTTTACCTGCTGCGCGACTTCAACCGAGACCGACGGGTCAATGGTGCTCATATCAATGCAAATTTTACTGCTGTCAATACAGGGTAAAATTTCTTCATAGATGGCTTTCACATGCTCCGACTTCGGCACCATGGAAATAATCACATCGCTTTTTTGCGCCACTTCTTTATTGTCGGCACAAGCGACAGCACCGAGCGCTTCCAACTCCGCAACCTTTGCGCGGTTAATGTCGGAACAGTAGACCGTATCGTTATGTTTTTTGACTATGTTGGCACACATGCTTTCGCCCATAATGCCAAGCCCGATAAATCCTATTTTCATATTATCTCCTGCAATTCGAGCGAAGCGGAACGGGTGCGGGTATAGTTCGCTTACACTCACAATGAAATTCACCTTCGGTGAATGAAATCACTTCGTGATGAAATTCCCTGCGTGAATGAAATCTTGTTACACAAGATGTGCAATATGGTGGTGCCGTTTGCGGCACATTTAAAATGCAACACAAAGTGTTGCCACCTCTAATTCCGCATTCCGAACTCCGCATTCCGCATTATAAAAACTTATTCTGTAATAGTCTTATCCCATGCCCCTTGGAACTTTGCCAAACCGTAATCGGTAAAGGGGTGGTAGAAACTGTCTTTAAATACCTGTAAGCCGGCGGTCACGATGTCCGCACCGGCAACGGCGCAATCGGCAATCTGCTTGCCGGTTCTGACCGCCGCGCAGATAATCTCGGTTTTACCCAAGTAACCGTAGTTACCGTAGATGTCCACAATATCCTGAATATACTGCTCGCAACTCTCGCCGCTGCTCTCTTTCCAACCGATAAAGGGCGAAACAAAGAGCGAGCCGTTCTTTGCCGGCAACAAAGCCTGCGAAGGCGTAAAGACCAATGTTACATTGGTGCGAACCCCTGCCTGCTCTAATTTTCTGGCAGCGGTTATACCCGCTTGCGTGCAGGGGATTTTAATCACAAAGTTGGGGCACATGCCGGCGATTTTCTTGCCCATTGCCACCATTTCATCGGCATCATCCAGGTGCGGATTAATCTCCACGGAAATCGGAAATTTGTCCCAGCCCTCAATATCCTTTTCTTTGACAAAGGCTGCCAATTCACCCAACACGGTCAAAAACGGTTTGCCCGAATTCATAATGTGGTTAGGGTTGGTGGTTACGCCGTCAATCCCAAAGGTTTCATAGGCTTCTCTGATTTCATCAATCTTAGCACTGTCTAAAAAATACTTCATTTCATTTGCCTCCATATATTAAACTTTCATTTTTAGCTTATTAATCGTTAGCGAAAGGCGGTGCCGCGCCCGTCACATTTAAAATGCAACGTTAAGCATTGCCGGCTCTCATTGCACATTCTCAGCGCCCGGCAGTCAGTAATTGCCATACCTCTTTCGCTTGTTTGCGCACAAATACCGGAATCTCGCCGAGCGGAGCGGGTACTTCCACCATGCCGCCACCGTATTCCCTGCCGCTTTCGAGGTGAATCCACTTGTCCTGCGGCAAATAGACGGTTCTTGTCTGCGCACCCTGCTGCAATACCGGAGCGACCAAAATATCTCTGCCGAGCAGGTATTCGTAAGCCGTTTCATACGCCTGCAGCTCATCATAGTAGAAAAACAGCGGGCGAATAACGGGAATACCCATGTTCGCGTTTTCCCTAACCAGCTGCTTGAGGTAAGGTGCCAGCGCAATGTGCAGCGCTGTCATCTTAGCGCCGTGAGCGAGTACCGCGCCGCTTGCATCAAACTGTGCGTTAATGTCGGGGTTTAAGCCCTCGTGGCCGCGCATAAGCGGTGTGAAGGCATTCATCTCGCACCAGCGCATATATAACTCTTTTCTGCGCTTGAGGTTAAAGAAGGATGTGTAGCCGCCAATATCGGAGTGCGAAAGCCCGAAGCCGCAGCAACTCAAATTGAGCATGGCGGGAATGACGCTGGGCAAACCGAAATCCAGCGAAAAATCCACATGGTTATCGCCGCACCACATCATCGTAGAGTACTTTGGTGTGGCGCTAAAGCCTGCGCGGGTAAAGAACATAATTTCTCCCAACTTGCCGCTTTCCTCAACGGCCTCGCGGTTGAGTTGCGCCCAACGCGCCGGCCAGGTGTTGTGCACCAATTCGGGATTCTCGCCGCTGTAGAGCACACAGTCGGTCGGCAAATATTCGCCGAAGTCTGCCATCCAGCCCGACAACCCGAACTCTATCATATTCTTTTTAATAATATCTTTCATCCACGCATAGGCAGCGGGATTTGTCAGGTCAATCATTGCCGCCGGGAAGGTAGTGATGGTTACATAGTAATCTTCCCCTGCCGCATTTTTAACACAGTAGCCCTTGGCGCTTGCTTCTTTGTAAAGCGACTTTTCCACTGCCAGGAAGGGATTAATATAACCGAGCACCTTCACGCCTTCGGCATTCAGGCGCGGGATTTCTTTATCTAAACCGGGGTACAGTTCTCTATCCCACTCCCAGTTCCAGTTGAGTTGCTTGCCGACCGCGGTCACGCGCCTGCCTTCCCAGTCCTGAATCCACAGCCCGCAAACCGAAATACCCGCCTTGCGCGCGGTGTTTAACTTTTTTAGCATGGTGCGGGTGCCGCCCTGCACACCTAAAATTTGACCGCCGTACACCCAATCGGGAAGTTCCGGCTGCCTGCCGACAACTTCACTCAGGTTTTCAAGCAGCGCTTCAAAGCTCTCGCCGAAACCGATATAGAACGGCGCAATTTCATCGGTGCGAATCATATTCCAAATTTCGCCTTTTCGACTGGTATAACTAAAGTCAAACACACTCCTCGCGGTAGTCAAAGAGTGGTAATAATACTTGCGAGAACTGATAAAAGTAGGCTGCGCATAGTAAGTTTCATATTTGGAAAGCGGTTGCTTTCTGCGGCTGTTCTTAATGCCCACTACCTGCTTAGCCAGTTTTTTGGAAATCTGCGCACCGTTGATGTGCTCTGCCACCCATACATTTATGCGCTTACCGTGGAGGTTAAACTCGGTAAAGTTTTCGCCGCCGCCGTAGAGCGCTTCTTCGGCTGTAGCGGGGATGCGAATAAGCATGCGGTTATACTTGCGAAAGCCGCAGGGAGTAAACTTGAAGCGGTCGCACTCGCAAGTGATTTTGACATGACCGGTATTACCGTAAACGGTCGCCACACCGTCAATAAATTCAATACGCTTGGCAACGACCATCGCGCGGTGGCGAAAACTCTCGGAGATTTTAAAACTGCCGCGCTTCATTTTGTAATCGGTATCGCCGATGCCGATATAGAAGAAAGGTTCCCCCTCTGCAATGCGGTAAATCACGGTATCATTATGTAATAATGATAAGGTGTTATTTTCTTTGAGAATTTCGACCATTATGTAACTGCCTCTCTCAATTAATTAACATAGTTACCCAATATAAAATCATTATACTCTTTACCGCTTTCATTGTCAATAGGACTATAGTATTTTTCACCAATTATAATAAAATTTAATACACTAATATGGGCAAAATGACAAAAGAGGCTCACGGGGCACCCGCAATAAAGAGGAATAGCTCAAAATCGCCTCTTTTCCGCTATAATTGCAGCAAAAACTGCTGTCTGGCGTCAGCCAAGACAGCAGTTTTTAG
>SVOD01000001.1:3084-52434 GCA_015066575.1 Oscillospiraceae bacterium | reverse complement strand
CCAAGGGGTTTTAACGAAGTTGTTGTGCAAAAAGATAAAAATGAGGCTTATTATCCTTATCAACACGTGGGCTTTGCCACCCTTTTTTGCTGTCTATGTCTACCCTACCGAAAGGTTTTTGACAAAAAGTTATAAAAGCACTGCCCCCAGAATTCGGCATCGTGACCGAAACCCTTCACATAATCGGTTTGGTTCTTGACACCCATTTTATTGAGCACATCGCGATAATAAAGCGTGCAGTCGATATTCCACGGGTCCTTGCTGCCTACACTCAAATAGAGATAATACGGTGTGTTCTTTTCATTCGGCTCAGGAAACGCCTGAAAATACGGCGTATTCCAAAAAGTGCCTTTGTAAAATTCGGTCGGTATAACACCTGTATCGGGTGCAAACGAGCCGATGTATCCGAATTTATCGAGCCACTCAAAGCCGGTGCAGAGCGATTTTGCGCCGCCCTCGCTCATACCGGCAATTGCCGTGTTTTCTCTGCCGGTTTTGACAGGGTAATTTGCCTCAATAAACGGCATAAGGTCCACACCCGTTTCTTTGATTGCCTTGTCATAAATAAAGCGCAGTTCTTCGTCGCTTTTATCCTTTTTTTCCGCCGCCTTATCCGTATACATCTCCATACCGACCAGTATCTGCGGCTTGACAAGCCCGCGGTGCAGCATATTGCCATAGAGCAAAACAAGGTAAGAATCCTTGCCGAGGTGGGTGTTATGGTCGCTCCCGAAGCCGTGAAACACGTATGTCACAGGGTATGTTTGGTTTTTGTCATAGCCTGCCGGCAGCAGAATGTTGACCTGTTTGTTATCCCCTGCGATGGTGGAATAATAAGTGACATCCTTCTGTAAGGTGCCGTAATCCACACCGCTTTGCTTCTGAAACATATCGGCATCGATATCGTAGTGATTTTCCACCGCATACGGGTTAAAACTTTCGCCGTCCTTCTGCGCATCGGCTTGCTTTTGTGCATCCGCCGCGGCAGAGGTATCGGTATTTGTCTGCGTTTTCGTCGCGTTCTGATTGCCCGCACAAGCGCTCAACAGTACCGCGGCAATCAGAATAACGGCAAGTAGCGCAATGGCTGATTTTTTCATAAATTCCTCCTATCCCTCTTCAAAACGAGAGCGTTATGGTAACCGTTTCTTCCGATAACAACTGTTCCAATTCCGCCTGTGTTTTATCACTAATATGTCCGAGAATCGTGTATGCCCAAGTGTTGGAACCATAAAAAACAACCATTTGATTTCCCTCGTATAGCGCAATATCGCCCGGGTTGGTCGTAATGCGCGTGTCGCTTTGCGGCAAATCCATTCCAAGCGAGCCGACCTGTTCGAAACCGCCGTACGCCGCCGTGTTGATTGTTATCGCCTTTTCCTTTGCCGCTTTGCCAAGCGCGTCAACAGCCGCATTGTCTTCCCACTCCACGGCGACAGGCGTGCCGTTAATGACCATTTTCATCACCGTTTTTTCCTCCTGTGCCGGCTCAGTTGTAAGAGAACTTTCCTGTGGTGCCGATGGTGCCGGCGTTTCGCCGGCTTCTTTTTGCTGCCCTGCGCTGCACGCTGTCAAAAACGCGCCGACAATGAAAACCGTTACAATCGCTGCAAGTATCTTTTTCATTTTAAAACTCCTGTGCAAATGCTCATTATTGTATGGATTTGCCGATTGCATATGCTTCTTTGAGTTTATCGCTGCCCTCAATCGACTGCGGCTCACCGTAACCTCCGGCGAACACTTTTGCGGCAAACCTCGCTTTTTCAAAACAATCAATCCAGCCTTGCAGCCCTTTGCACGCGCCTTCATCCACACCGGCTTCATCCTCTGCAGCAGTTGTCAACAGGTAGACATCGCGAAATCGGTAATCGCGCGCATAAAGGGAGTTTGCGCGGTCAATCATTGTTTTCATCTGCCCGCTCATTTCGTAGTAATAAATCGGTGTTGCCCACACAATCACCTCTGCACCGAGCATTTTTTCGGTAACCTCGTTGGCATCATCATCTATCACACAATGGCCGCACTTTTGGCAAGCAAGGCAACCTTTGCAAAAGCCGATGGACTTACCTTTGAGAGAAATAAACTCAACTGCATTACCTGCCGCTTTCGCTCCCTCGGCAAAAGCAGCCGCCAATCTCTCCGAATTACTGTTTGAGCGAATACTTGTGCTTATCATCAAAACTTTTTTAGCCATATATTACCTCACTTTAAATATGTATGAAAGAATGTTTCCATCTTCTCAAACGGAATCACATCCGTATTATCATACAAATCGGTATGCACGGCGCCTTCAATGAGCATCAACTCTTTATTGGCGGTATACTTACTGCCGGTGGTCATCTTTTTAAACGCATCTTTACCAAAATAACAGGAGTGGGCTTTATCTCCGTGAATCACCAAAACAGCTGAGCGAATTTCATTGCTGTATTGCAAAATCGGCTGATTCATAAACGACATGCAGCCCACCGCATTCCAACCATCGTTGGAATTGAGCGAGCGCGCGTGATATGCCCTGCCCTTATAATATGCGCTGTAATCTTTGACAAAAAACGGCATGTCATCGGGAACCGGTAATTCCACACATCCGCCGGCGCGGGAGTACGCACCCTTGGCGTATTCGGCAGTGCGCAGTTGATTGAGCGCCGCTTTTTTCTCATAGCGCTGCGCTTCACTGTCCTCGCTGTCAAAATAGCCGTTAGCGTTTACGCGCGCCATATCATACATTGTTGCAGCAACCGTCGCCTTAATACGGGTATCAAGTGCGGCAACATTGAGCGCCATTCCGCCCCAGCCGCAAATACCGATGATACCGATGCGCTCTGCATCGACCTTGTCACAGTTGGAGAGGAAATCGACCGCTGCCTGAAAATCCTCGGTATTGATGTCGGGAGAAGCCATATACCGCGGCTCACCGCCGCTTTCACCGGTAAAACTCGGGTCGAAAGCAATCGTTAAAAATCCGCGCTCTGCCATAGTCTGTGCGTAAAGTCCGCTACACTGCTCTTTCACTGCGCCAAAGGGACCGGATACCGCAATGGCAGGCAACTTACCCTCACTGTTTTTCGGCACATACATATCTGCAGCCAACGTGATGCCATAGCGGTTGATAAAGGTTACCTTACTGTGATTGACTTTGTCGCTTTTCTCAAAAGTCTTATCCCATTGTTGTGTGAATGCCAATTCTGCTGTTTTCATCATAATACAGTACCTCCTTTAAGTTGTCTGAGTAAATAATCTAAATTGTCTACCTTTTTTTGGGTGCGATGCATTTCTTCCATCAAACTGCAGCGGCGCACGCGCAAATATTTTTGAAGTTCATCACGTTTACCCGCTTTGTTGAATGCTTCTGCAGCTGCTATTTCTTCCTGCGAGAGTCCGATTTCGCAAAGAATTGCTCTGAGGTTGTTTCCCAATCCAATCACCGTCCTTTTTGCTGCAATCCTATCATACCATATTGATTTTTGTTTCGCTAATGGTTATAATGAATATCAAGTTATTACTATAAGGAATATCAGGAGGCAACCATGGAAATACGCACCCTCAGGTATTTCCTCGCCGTAGCGCGCGAGGAAAATATGACAAAAGCAGCAAAACTACTGCATGTTACCCAGCCGACCTTATCCAAAGCCCTGCGCTCTTTGGAGGATGAACTCGGCAAAAAACTCTTTGAGCGCCACAGTTTCAGCATTTCGCTGACAGATGAAGGTGTATTGCTGCGCGACAGAGCCGAGGACCTGGTCACAATGGCAGACAAAATAGAGCAGGAGTTTCTCACACTGGACGACATCACCGGCGGCAACCTGTATCTCGGGCTCGGCGAGTCCTATCAAATTCGCTACCTTGCGCGCTCCATTCGCTCTTTGAAAACGCTATACCCGAAAATTAACTACCACATCACCAGCGGCGACACGGAACAGGTAACGGAAAAACTCGATAAAGGGCTTCTCGACTTCGCCGTATTGTGCGAAGCGCCCGACACCCGCAAATACAATTTCATCGAATTTCCCGAAGCGGATGTCTGGGGTGTGGTGATGCCCGCCGACTGCCGGCTGGCAAAGAAAAAGACCGTCTGTGTAGACGATCTTGTCGGTTTACCGCTGTTTTGTTCACAGCAGTCTTGGAAAAATGATATTCCCCGCTGGGCAGGCGAGCGGATGGACGAACTGATTTTGGAAGGTTCCTTCCGGCTCGCATATAATTCCTCGATTTTTGTGATGGAGGGTTTAGGCTATTTGCTGACCTTTGACAAATTAATCAATACCTCCAAAGAAAGCGGACTTGCCTTTAAGCCACTCTCTCCCGGGCTTGAAACAAAGTTATTTCTGATTTGGAACAAATACCAGCCCTTTACGCCGATTGCACAGAGGTTTTTAGAGCAGGTGACAGACTCTTTTACAAAAAATCAATAGCCTTGCCTCGCTACCCTCGAAAGCTGATTTATTCTCTTTGCAGCGCCTCAATCGGGTTAAGGCGGCTCGCTTTAATGGCAGGCAACAGCCCGAAGACCAGACCGATGACCACCGAAACACCCACCGAAAGCACAATGCTCCAGGCGCTGATTAATATCGGCACTTCCGAAACTTTGCCGATGATTACGGAAAGAATCACACCGGCGCCGACGCCGAAAATACCGCCAAGCAGGGTAAGCACCGCCGCTTCGACCAAAAACTGAATGAGGATTTTGGACTTGCGCGCGCCAAGCGCCTTCTTTAAACCGATTTCGCCGGTTCTCTCGGTAACGGAAACCAGCATGATATTGACCACGCCGATACCGCCCACAAGCAGCGAAATCGCCGCAATCCAAACCAACTGCTTGTTGGTGCTTTCACTGAGTGCCTGCATCTGCTTTGCCTGCTCCATAACCGAACTGCCTTTATAGACCGTATCGGCATCCAATTTATAATAATCGTTGAGCAGTTCCGCCGTCTTGTTGCCCGCCGCGGTCATGTGGTCGGTATCAATGGCTTTAACGCACACAAACTGCGGTTCATCAAATTGGTAAACGGTCGGCCAGCAAGTGTCGGGAATGAGCACCGTACCGGAGGTATAATCGGTCTTATAGGTATAATAGTCTTTAATGTTATTAATCGCAGGCGCAAATTCATCTTTCTTTTGCATAATGCCGATAACCGTAAACGGCTCTTTTTCTATTTCGATAATTTTACCGATAGCAATAGAATTCGGGAAGATGTTTTGCGCGGTCTTTTCATCAATAATTGCCACCTTTTTGCAGGAAACTATGTCTGCATCCGAAAACCCTCTGCCCTTGGCAATTTCGTAGTTGTTGACATCAAGATAGCGCATATCCGAGCCGATCAGCGTGCCGCCGGCAAGAGATGTATTTTTGTAATAAATATTGGAATAAGCGTTGCGGTTGTGGTAGGGGCAAGCGAGTTCGACTTCCTCTAACTTTTCAATTTTCCCCAACAAATTATCGCTGATATATTTCACACCGTTGGGCGCGGACTGCACCGCAAAATCCATTTCATAATCCTGGTTAAAGAGCGATACCGTGACTGCATTCGAACCGTCGCCAATCAGGTTCTTTTTTATTTGCTCATTGGTGCCGTTAATGGTGGAAACAATGGCAATAATGGATGCAATACCGATAATAATACCCAGCATCGTTAAAATGGAGCGCAGTTTGTGTGACCATATTCCCCGCAATGCAAGTTTAATATCTTCCATACAACTTCCTTTTAATGTTTATGCTTAATGCGAAGCTATGCTTCGCCACCTTTCATTCCGAATTCCGAATTCCGAATTGATATAAGGCGCAGCCTTGTATCAATACATCTCTCCAAACAGTTCTTTTTGTGTGGAGTGCTTGGTCGGCGCGCCCTCTTTAATGCCCTTGGTGTAAGGGAAAGCAAGCCAATCCTTTTGCGTAATACCCTCGGTGATTTCGATGTACTCGCCGTAAAGCGTTAAGCCGGTTTTCACCTGCTGCTTTTTGAGTTTACCGTCGGCCCCTTCTTTATAGACATAGTAGTCGCCATCCTCATCTATCACAAAGGATTTTAAGATGTAGTTAATTTCATCCGCTTTTTCATCGAGATTGATTTCTACCTCATCACCGATTTTTAAATTCTGCGCGGAAGAGACCGAAATAACAAACGGGTAATACGAAACATTATCATTGCCCGCATTGCTCATATCTTCGGCAGTCTCCGGGTATTTGGAAACACCGATAATCTTACCCTTGCAATCCACATTGTCGGCAATACTCTTTATCTTGACTATCGAGCCGACTTGGATGTCGGAAAGTTGCAATTCGCTGATATAGCCCTGCACATAATAGCCGCTTTTGCCGATAATCTGAATAAAAGGTTCTCCCGTGGTTTTTGCTTCTTTCGGGTCCGCGAGTGTTTTCACGGTTCCCTCAACCGTTGCGTGAACGGTAGAATTTTTAATTTTATTCTCCACGCCCGCATACTCGGTTTCGGCATACTGCTTATCGAGTTCATAGTTGCTGATTTCAATTTGCTTCTGGTTAATCGCATAGGTCAGCTGGCTTTTGGTATAGGTGCCGTCATCTCCGACATTGATATCAAACCCATCCTCGGTTTGAGAGAGGGAAAAATCAAAGGTACCGTCCATTTTAAACACCAAAAGTATCTTGTAAATGAGCACACCTGCCGGCTTGTTGTCCTCGCGGTATTCGAGCACTTCATAGCGCTTTTCGGGGCGCTCTATACAGCGCGCTTTCATATAGTTGGCGGTAATCGTGGCACCGGAAGCCACCAAATAGGTGTACGGGTGCTTTTTGGTGCCGTTACCTTGGTAGGACTTCATGGTGCCGTCCACCTTCGTGTTGAGAATCGAAGAGTTGTCGCTCGTTTCGTCGTCTATATATTCATCATCTTCCTCGGGGTCTTCGACCGGTTCGGTCTTTTTGAGTTTATCAAGTTCTTTTTGCGCGCCATAGATATTGACATTGGCTTTTTCGATTAATAAACGCTTGTTGTCAAGTTCCAACTGTAAACTGCGCAAATCATACGTAAAAAGTTTGTCGCCGATAGAAACCTTGTCGCCAAGCGCAACATAAACCTGACCGACTTTTTCTTCCCCCTTGAGTTTGAGGGTTTGCGACATATTGTTTGTCACGGTTCCCTTGGTGACATTGCTGTCGCGGCTGGATGACATTGTTAAATCCTTGACCTCATACACATTTTGCGTGTTGGAGGGCAGGTTTTTGTAAATGATTAATCCGCCGATAAGCAGTGCAATTACCACAGCCGCCGTTACCACTAAAACAATGGTGTTGCGTTTTGTCTTATTCATCCGCCGCACCTCCTTCGGTTTGGCTGATTCTGCCGTCGTGAATATACAGCAGGCGCTTGGCGCGGCAGGCAATCTCCCGCTCATGGGTAATCATCACAATCGTAACACCTTCTTCGTTGAGCATTTGAAACAGTTCCATAATCTGCTCACCGTTTTCGGAGTCGAGAGAACCGGTCGGCTCATCTGCAAATAGAATGGTCGGATTGGTCACTATCGCCCTTGCAATCGCAACGCGCTGCTGTTGCCCGCCCGAAAGTTGGTTCGGCTTAAAATCAAGCCTGTCGGCAAGACCGACTTTTTCCAAAGCCTCGATTGCCAACTGCTTCCTCTGCTTGGCGGGAATACCGGCATAAGTCAGCGGCAACATCACATTCTGCAATGCCGTGTCGCTCGGCAGCAGGTGAAAACGCTGAAACACAAAACCGATTTTTTCATTGCGCATTGCCGCCAACTGCTTATCGCTCAAACCGCTTGTATATTCCCCGGCAAGCAGATATTCCCCCGCTGTGGGTTGGTCCAACAGCCCTAAAATGTTCATCAGGGTAGACTTTCCCGAGCCTGAAGGTCCCATAATCGCAAGATACTCCCCTTCTTCTACCGAAAAGGTCACATCTTTTAATACGGGCACTACAAGCTCGCCGGAGTAATAATCCTTATAGAGATTTCTAACGTCTATAATCATTGCCGTGTTCCTAACTGCAGGTTAAACTTATTTTTCCTTGGCTGTTGCCATTCCCAAGCGCACCGAAGCGTCCGGGTAAGCGATATAGTCGGTCAGCTCAATGCCGGAAACCACTACATAGGTATTGGTCTCTTCATTAAAACCGCCCAATTCCAAATAGGCGCGCTCAATCTTGCCGCCTTTGTCGGCAAAGACATAGGGCTTCTTACCGTCGGCATCCATAATGTAATACGCCGGCAGCTGAATTTGCCCTTTATCGCTCAAACCTAAGTTTTTCTCAATATAGATATGCTCACCGAGCATTAAACCCTTGGCTGAATCCAGAACCACATAAAAAGCATAGTCGGTCGAAGCGGTCGCGCTGTTTTCATCTTTATAGACCGGATTGTCTTTGTCAATTTCGCTGATTCTGCCGTACCACACTTTATCGTTGGTGCGCGAGTGCACAATCACCTTTTCGCCCGCTTTAATCTCATCAATATTTTGCTCGTTGATAATGCCCTGCACGCGGTAGTCACCGGTCGCCATAATGGTCATATAGACATTCGAAGCGGAGGAAGCAGTCAAATCTTTTATTTCCCTGACTACACCGGCAATCGGCGAGGTTACGGTCGCCTGCGCCGCTTCCTCATTTAGGTTAGAGAGTTCCAATTGTTTGGACTCAATATCATAGGCATTTTGTTTAATTTCATTTTGTTTTTGGAGTATTTGAATAGAGTATGTGTCTTTCTCACTGCTCGAAGCCTCTTCGCGCTCTTCCATTAACTGATATAATTCTTCCTGCAGTGCCGCGGCATTGTTGTTGAGCTTTTCTATGTCGAGTTGTGCCTGCTTGGCACTCATGGCATTCTCGGTCATATCGTAAGTAAAAAGCTTGTCGCCCGCCTTCACGGCGCTGCCCACCTTGACATATGTCTGCGCAATTTTATAAGAAGTATTGGCATTGACATTGACTGTCTTTTGGCTCTCGACCATACCCGCATACACATTGCCGATGCCTGCCGCATTGCCGGAAGCGCAAATGGTGGAAACGGACTGCACAGTGGCGGTATCGGCGTTTTTATCTTTCGTGAGCAGAATGCCCGCGACCACTATGCCGATAAGCACCGCTGCCACAACGGCAACAATGATAATGATTTTTTTATTATTTCTTTTCGTTCTTCTTCTCTTACTCATTGCACTTACTCCAAAGAAAATGCTGAAAAAATCAACTATAATTATATTAATAATATCACATTTCGTAAATATTTATCAAGTCTTATCGCTATATAGTAACCTATTCGTTACCAATTATAACGTTTCGGAAGGTAACGGCATTGACGAAACGACAAAAAATGTGCTAAAATGATTTTTACATATCCATCAAATAACGAGGAGGAAGCGCCATATGCAAAGCGGAATCTGTTGTATCTTCGGCGCAGGCGACTATTTCGGCGATGAAAGCATTCCCGCCGGTGCCTTTGTCATTGCGGCAGACGGTGGTCTTGCCGCTTGCCGGCAACAAAATATCACCCCTGCGGTCATTATCGGCGATTTTGACTCCCTCGGCTATGAAGTGCAGGGTGACAATGTCATTTTACTGCCAAAAATCAAAGATGATACCGACTCTCTGGCGGCAGTCAAATGTGCGTTTGAAAAGGGATACCGCATCTTTTTGTTTTACGGCTGTACAGGCGGTCGCCTTTCCCACACGCTGGCGAACCTGCAAACCCTCACCTATATCGCAAAGCGCGGCGGCATCGGCTTTTTGGTTGATAAAGAAGAGGTGGCAACCGCCACCTGTAAAGGTCTTAACTTTGACAGTTCTGCAAGCGGTTTTCTCTCCGTTTTTGCCGCCGAAGGCGCAAGCACCGTCACATTATCGGGCTTACAATACGAGGCGCAGTCACTCGCGCTCACTGCCGACTTTCCTTTGGGTGTCAGCAATGCTTTTATCGGCAAAAAAGCCTGCATTACGGTAGAGGAAGGCTGCGCGCACATCCTCTTTGAAACACAAAATTTAAAAACAATTATAAAGGAACTATTAAAATGAGTATGAGAGTATTCTTGGCAGTCTCCTGCCTGCCGTCAATCATATTACTGTTTTATGTCTACAAAAAGGACCGCGTGGAAAAAGAGCCTGTCGGTCTGCTGCTGTTGCTATTCGGGCTCGGTGCGCTCAGTTGTATCCCCGCCGCCCTGCTCGAGAGCTTTTTCAGCAACCTGTTTGCGCCCATATTAGGTGAAAACACCCTTGGCTACCAATTATATGAAAACTTCTTAAATGTCGCGCTTTTTGAAGAACTCTGTAAGTTTTTGATGTTGTTTTTGGTAACGCACAAAAACAAAAACTTCAACAGTTTGTTTGACGGTATCGTTTACAGCGTCTTCGTTGCGCTCGGCTTTGCCACGCTCGAAAACATCATGTATGTATACCAATTCGGGCTGACAACCGGTTTGGTGCGCGCCATTACCGCCATCCCCGGTCATATGTTTGACGGCGTGATTATGGGGCAATTCTACGCCCTGTGGCATTTGAGCAAAAACATCAGCATCACCGAAAAAGCCTACGCAAAAGCCGGTTTCATTGATGTGATTGTCGCACCGGAGCGCAAATATAAACTGTACCTGCCGATTGCCATCTTCATTCCGATGCTCACCCACGGGATGTATGACTTCCTCGCTTCCATGGGAACCGTGCTCTCCATGCTGATATTTGTTGTGTTCTTAATCGGTTTATACATTTACTGCTTCTGTAAAATCCGCAAAATTTCCAAAACCGATCAGTATGAAACCAACCTCATTGCCGCAGCATTAGGCAAAAAATACCCGTATTTATACGGGCGCATTCAACAGGCAATGGCGTATAATAACCAAATGCACTATAACCCCTTTACTCAAGCGCAGTATTCACCCTATTCCCCGCAAAATAATTTCAGCGTACAATACGGGCAATACCCGCAATCGCCGCAGCAGCCTTACGGGCAGCAAGCCTACCCGCAGCAGGCACAACCGTCGGCACAACAGCCGCTACAGACTCCACCACAGTATCCGCGGCAAAATAAGCAGTAAAAAATATTCGCCTATGGTAGAATAAAAACTACCATAGGCATTTTTTTGCAAATCATTATACAATTATTAAAATGGAAACTATTAACAGCCGCTTAATCCTATTAATACTTTTTTTAACTCACGAAAAAGGCAATCTCTATTTGTAAGCTCGTTTTTCTTTTTTTGAGGAATCTGTGCCATATATTTCTTGCCCACTTTAAAAACTCTATCATAACCAATTTCGCAGTTCTGAAGTTCATTGCGTGAAATATAGCCGTTACAACTTTCTTCAAAAACCCACTCTTTACCGGTAGGGGCGACAACAACTATACAGCTTAAAAGAGAAGCTTTTCTTGCGCTTTTCGGCTTGTCATACAACTCATCTAAAATGTTTATTTCAGAAAAATATCTTTGAATCCAAGTTCTTGTTCCCCATTTTGAATCACTATACCTGAGCATTTGAATCGCCGTTTCGGCTGCAACAACAGGCACTTTTGTGAATGAACAACAGATGTGAGCTCTTTCCAGTGTATTTTCCTTTAAGGAGTGAAATGAGGGCAGTATTTCCCGTTCCAAATTTTCCATATCTGTCTCGCCAGGATAAACAGGTTCTAATCCAACTGAAAGAATGATTTGTTCTATTTCCTGATCTATTGCCGGAACAGAAGGAACAATCATTATTCTTTCGGTTTTTTTGTTCGCTTGTAGGTTTGCATCTGAAACAAAACAGGTGGTCGAGACTTTTGTTCCATCCGGTTTATTAACAAAAACATTGTTCGGTTCATCTGAATGTACAGATTTAGACTCATTATCCAAAATTGAAGTTTCGAGTTCATCCTCTTCTAAAATGGAAGTTTCCGGCTCGTTGGCTTCCAAAATAGAGGTTTCGAGCTCATCCTCTTGCAAAACGGAAGTTTCGAGCCCGTCTTCTGCTAAAACCGAAGTTTCGGGCTCATTATCTGTCGGCAAAAAATGGTTCTCTTCTTCAATCGCTTCGCAAACCATACCGCATTGTGAACAAAATACGGCTTCATCTAACAGTTCTGCCCCGCAATACTTACACTTCTTCATATTATTTGTGTTCTAACCTTTCCAAATCAATAATCACGTCCATTGCCGATTGATATCGTTCTTCTCTTTCCACTTGAATACACTTGGTAACAATAGCTTCCAATTCTTCCGAAATATCGCTTCGTATCTCGTGAATCGGTCTGTATTCAAAAGGTGAAAGTGCCGGGTTTACGCCGGTAATCAGATGGTACATTGTCATACCGAAACCGTAAATATCCGTGCGCGCATCGGTTGCTCCCTTGCCGCCAAACTGTTCGGGAGCCGCATATCCTTTTGTGCCAAGGTTCACGGTATCCTCCGCTTTGGAATTATCGAAAATTTTCATTGTGCCGAAATCAATTAATTTGATAGAACCATCCGGTTTTAAAATAATGTTTGCCGGCTTTAAATCTCTAAACACTCTCATGGGCGTCATTGTATGCAGATAATGCAACACATTACAAATTTGCTTTGCCCACTGAATCAATGTTGCCTCCTCAAGCGGTTCCGATGCCTCACTAACAATACTGCGCAGGTTTTTTCCTTCTATATACTCCATAACAATGCACAATCTCTCGTCATCGTCATAAATATCATATAACTGCGGAATAGAGACATGCGCTAAAAATTTCAGCTTATTTGCCTCATTGAGAGACTCTTCTGCCGCAATGGAATCGGCATATGTATTCTTTCTAATCATTTTAACGGCACACACTCTCTCAAGTTTCATATCCTGTGCCAAATAAACGATGGAGGACGCACCCTTGCCAACCTGTCGAATAATCTTGTATCGGTTATCGATAATCTCCGGAACTTCATCCGTTTTTTTATTGTGCTGTTCCTTTTTTACATCGGTAAACGGAGTGCCGCAACTTTTGCAAAAAGCTGCAGTTTCGCGGTTTATTACTTTACATTTAACACAGACTTTGGTCTCTTCGCTTTTTGGCACTGCCGTTTTTTTACCGCATTTTAAACAAAATCTGTCACCTGCTTTTAAACCGGCGCCGCAATAGGAGCAGAAGAACCCGCATTTGTGTTGTTCTGCTTCTTTAATGATTACCTTCCTGTCTTTTTGTTGAAGATTTGTTTTGGCATCGGTTTCAGGCTGAGACTGAGATTTCAATGCTGCTTCTTTTTGTTTAAACCACTCTTCATTAATGACTTCCCCGCAACCAGTGCTGCCGGCATATTTGTTTTTTAGCAAACGGTATGTCTCTAAATCCGATTTCAAAATCTGCACAGATAAACCGCATTTTTCGCAATAGTATTCTCTTTGCCAATCATGTTTATTTTGAATAAAATGATGTGAATGAGAGGGGCAATGGTTAATATCGGGATTGATGATTGCAAGCTTTCCTTGATAAAATGCCTCATTCTCAGCTATAGTCGCGTCTTCACATACACTCCGGCAAACCGCCTGTGCAAGCGTCATCATACCGAAAGCATTCGGATGCGAACCGTCAATCGTGTCATTTGGCATATGGTTGGCAAATATATCTACCAAGCGGCATTTTTTCACCCTTGAAGCTGTTCGAATCACCTCATTATATCGTTCAATATGTATCCCTTTGCAGGTGTAAGGAAACGAGAACTCAATCTCTTTAGAAATAAAGGTCGGGTTCAGCGTCAGACACCAAATCTCCGCATTCGGGTATTGCTTTTGCATCGCAATCAGCATATTGAAATACGCATAATCAAAATATTCGCAAATTGGCTTTGACCTTTGCATTGTACTTTTTACTTCAACACCGTTTGCCCAATCATTAAAGCCCAAATATACCATTATTACATCAGGCTTTTCGCCCGAGGTCGCCAATTCCCGAATACGCTTTTGACTAAATCCGGCAGGAAACTCCCCATCGGGGGATGTCACCCGACTGCCGGAATAAGCATTATTCACCAACAGCTTTCCGCCAAAGAAAGAAATAACTTTTCCCCACCATGTATCCGCAGGCTTTTGAACGCCGGATTGCCGACAAATATTACCTTCATAAAACGGCTTGTAATCCCATGGGATATGCGAAGCCAGCGCGCTAATGGAATCCCCCATGATGGAGAATTTCTTTCCATAGTACGGATTGTTACTTTGCCAACGGGCAAACTCCTCCGGCGTCCACTCCTTTTGCGGCTCGGAAAATACAGAAGAAAAAACTTGATAGTTCTTATTATTTGATTTTTTGATAGCAAAAACAATGCTTTCAAAAACATCTATAAAGCTTTCTTCAATCACTTCCTTAAAAGCCTTGGCAACTGTTTCGGGCGGATTGCGAAAAGCGCCGCAACCAAATGCCCCTAATACCACTGCCGTGTTTTTATATACAGCTGCGGCAGTTAAGATTGCGCGAATCCTGTTTTTGAATATATTTTTTAACTGCTGTGTATCAATGTGCGTGACTTCTCTCATATTTGGGGCAGCGCAAGTAATAACATCCACCTCAAACCACTCTTGCTGTGGCAGCATAACAGGGATTGTTTCATCCCCTTTAAATACAGTTACATTTTTCGTATAGATAAGTTTATCGCTGTAAAATGAATCTTTGGCAATACGATGCGGCATATAATAATCTCGCATCAAGTGCCTTTGCTTTAAACAGGGGTAGAGATTACTGCTGCGACACAGGCACTCTTCTTGCGCCATTGCGCCGATAGTCACCCCGCCGCCGGGGTTAACAGCAGAAGCAAAATTGAGCACAACCGTTTTTTTGCCACTGTGCACCAGATCTCGAGCAGCGTGAAAAGATGTGTCCTCCACAACCGAAACACAACCTTCCTTACAGCATTGTGTTGCAACCGCTTTGAGCATATCGGAAACGACAAAGGTATTTGCCTTTGCCGCATTTGTTTTTTGAATCAGTTCCTGCATAGAACCGATCGCCCTTTGTGTGTCTTGAAAAGACAGTATTAATTCTTCTCTTATACCCATTTTGCCTGATTATTTCACTAGTTTTGAAATCTTCTCACTCTTATCTAAAGCCATGCACAATGGCAAACTCATTTCCAACACAAAAACATCAGCGACGAAAGCAAACACATTCTTCCCCATTCTAACAATCATCGGTTGTGAATACAAAATGCATTCCGTAACAGACTTTAATACTAAAATGCCAATAGCAGTAGAAACGGCAATTGCCAAAAAGTTAATAACTGCTTTAAGCCATGTTTTTTGCATTTTCTTTGTTTTCTGAAATGTGATGCCTATGACAATACCTATTATCAAGTTTCCTATCACCCAGCCGGGCATGCCCCGCAAACCGCTAATTAAAAGGCAATATAAAAAAGTACCTAAACAGCCTACAATAGTGCCGCTGACCGGTCCGACCAAATAGCAATACACCGCCATCACAATGTAGCCCAAGCAAAGATAATAGTTTTCAAATACCGGCACTTGCAAACAAAGCGTTAATACCACAAATAAAGCAATTCCTATGCCGGTAAGAGCGATTATTTTAACGCTGCTTTTTCCTCTTTTTTCCAACATCGGTTCTCCTTTTTCAAGCCAACTTATCGTTTTGCTAAAGAAGCATTTTTATAAGCACTATCTTCCGTAACTTCCTTAATCACCTTTATGAATTGCGGAAAACAAACTTCATCATTTTCATTCTTTAATTCGATTTCACAAATAGCTTTGTCATTCCAAAATGGATAAATATCAATTTCAAAATATTGGTTTTTAAACATCAAACAATATCTGTCTTTTCGAATTTGGTGCATGGAAGTATCTGCCTGCATCAGTAATGTTAAATATTCCTGTTGCGATAAGCGCCTTTCAATTTCGATTCTTTTTAAGCCGCTCACCCTTTTTTTAATGGTTTGAAAATAGATATACTTTCCGTTTTCTCCACGTTGGCGCACGCGGATTTCCTCTTCGTCATTACAGCTAAGGTAGGTTTGAATAATTTCCACTTTTCGGCAATTCGGCATTTTTTCCAACGCCGGAATATCCGGGTATTCAATGAGAAATTTCCGCTCAATTTCCAACGGCTCCGGTTCTCCCAAAAATGCGGATATTTCTTCGATAAGCCGTTTGATTTTATCATCAAAATCGGTCGCATTATCAATCACTCTTAAATGCGGATGTCCTGCCCAAGCAGCAATTAATTTATCATCAATGGCTGCCGCTTGTTCGATACTCTCTTTTCTTGCCAAATTGTTGGCAGTTGTATAAAACGCCTGCGCACCTTTAGCGGCACTCACCAAGTGAAATACGGCATCATAATTGTCCCGTAACTCTACTTCGCTTTTTTTGAGTGCCTTCAAGACTTCCTCAAATTCCGATGCGTCCATATACGCCTTGGCATCCTCAATGCCGCGATCACAAACAACAAGAACTTTTTCTACGGTTGCACTGCGCGCTGCATCCATATAAATCTGTTCTTTTGTTAACTGTAAAGCGGCAAGTTTTTTTTGAAAATCAATATTTGTGGTTAAAAACGGAGTAATGCCGCCGGTAATCAGTTCCGTAGCGGTTTCCGGCACAAATAATACCAAATACCCCATTTGAGTAAATACACTTTGAATGCGACTCATAGCGGTTGACTTGCCTGCGCAAGGACCACCGGTAATCACAATTTTGCTCACTGTTGTTTCCATCGTTTATTTCCTTCTTGTAAGATGATTAAATAATCCTTTTTTCGGCGGTAACTGCTCTACGTTATTAAAATCCTGTAACAATTCGCGCGGCGTTTGGTAGCGTTCATTCGGGTCCATTTTGATACACTTATCAACAATGTATTCTATCCCCCGGGAAAGGTTTGCATTGTACTGCCTGACAGGCAAAACATCAACATCTCTTTTTGCAGGATTTATTCCCGTGAGCAGAAAAAACATGGTTCTTCCTAAGCCAAAAATATCTGTTCTGCAATCAAGCGATTGTCCCGAAAACTGTTCCGGTGCCGCAAAGCCTAATGTGCCCAAATGAAATTCAATGTCTCTGCAATCACAACTCATTGCAATAGAGTAATCACTCAAATGTACACAGTTGTTACTGTCCAACAGCAAAACCTGCGGCTTGATGTCGCGGTGAACTATTTTTGGTGAAAATGTAAAGAAATACTCCAAAAAGCTGCAAACCTGCGCCGCCCAAGAGCGCACATCGCTTTCCGCCTGCGGACCGGTTTCGAGGACAATGTCCCACAATGATTTTCCTTCCATATATGTTTGCAAAAGGTAAACATTTCCGTCTTGCTCAATAACATCCCCGATGCGCGGTATGCCGAAGCAGTCTATGCGTTTAAGCGTATCTGCCGACAAGCAAAGTTCAAAATCATCTCTTTTGAATTCTATCACTTCCCATATCTTATGCCAACGCATATCAAGCGCAAGAAACCTCTTGTGACAAGAAGAAGGATTTTCCAAAGTAGAAATAATTTGATAGTGCTCACCAAGAATTGTCCCTATATTTGAAGTAGCCTGTGGATGTACCTCGATTATTGTTTGTTCCAAAGAAGCATCACACTTTTGGCAAACGCCGTAGTATTCACTTGCTTTGTCAATGGTTGACCTGCAATTGGAACACACATTAAAACGATTCTGCTTAGAGTTTTTAACCTCTAGCTTCAAGTGTTTATAATAGTGAACCGGCACCACAAAATGGAACTCTTGGGAGAAATTAATCACCATTGGCTTTTCCATTTTAATCAGCATATCAATATAATCAACGGGGTAAAAACGCATAACAGAAGTATTTGCATACTCACCCTTAGTAAAAGCCGGCACTATTTCCAAGTTATCGATATTAACGGTCAATAATCTTGCTTTAACATCCTGTTGCAGTTCCAAAGTGTCTCCCGGCTTTAAGGAAAGGGGGTCTGCATCTCCCAACATCGCTGCAATATCTATTTCTACCGAAAAAAACAGCGGTACGCGTTTGAGCAAAAGAAGAATGTTTAATAAATATATTTCCTCATGATTACTGTTCTTATATGCTTCCATTAATCTCTCTAAAGCATATAAGGCATCTCGAACATCAGACTCCTCTTTGAGTGCACTTTTCAAGTTAAAAACAGACTGTTTTATGCCACATTTGCGACAATAAATATCCTCGAAAGCGATATCTCCATGGCAAACAGGACAGAAAAACACCGTTGCCATCGGATCAAGGTATAGGTTCTTGCCACATGACGAACAAAACTGCGCCTCACTGTCTAACTCACAACCGCAGCAGGGACAGTAATGCCCTGTCTTTATCGGGCACTTTTCCAAAAAATCCTTATCTTTTGTCGGCGTTGGCTTATACTCTTTCCATTTAGGTTTTATGATTTCTTCTATCGAATGAAATAGTGCTCCGAATTGAGAAAAAACATCTTCACTCAATGCATTTGACAAATAAAAGCAAAACCGTTCTCCGCTTTCAAATTCACATTTGAAGGCATTCGGAGCATAAAAGCCGGCGCTTCCGAGTGCAGCGTTCTCAATCATATCATCCGGGGTTTTCCATTGCAAAAAATCAGTCGCACAAAGCAATGCCCGGATTTGTTCCTGTTCGCTTTCGCTCAAGGTTACAACAGTTTCATCAAAAAAATCTTCATCAAATTGCAACCCGCCATCTCTGCTGCCATTGATTCGATTGAAATATGAAATGGTTTCGCCATTCCACAATATGTTCTTAACAGGAAGGTCGCCCAGTGTCAGTTGCATCAGTTTTATTTTTTGTGCGGTGTAATCTGATTTCCATGTAAACAACTGCTGCATTTTAGCAATCAATTCTTCTCGATACTCCCCTTCACAATAAGGACACTGCTCAAATCTCTCTTCATCATAAAAATGGTCATTATTGCATCTGACAAATCTCATTGTTTCCCCCTGCTTTTACACTATTTAAATGCATACAATTATAGCCGTTCCCTGTCCACTAAAAAGGTTTTTCGTTCTATAATCGCTTTCAAGCGGGCAAGTTAATCACATTGCGTTTATCAATACAAACGCATATCATCATAAGTAGTGTTTGATCGCGCTGTTGTTTTACTCTTTTTACCGTCGCCACCGTTATTTTCATCATTACTTTCAGCAATGTTGTCGGTATCATCGTCATCATAATAATCATAATCATAATCATCATTATCGTTATAATAATCACCATTATTTCCATTATCATTATAATTATTATCATAATCATTATTGTTGCTATAATTGCCGGTATCTTTCTCGCTTTGCTCATAGCTCTCACCAGTAGTTTTTTTCACAACATCCGGTTTGCTTTTTGAAAACGTACCATTGGCAAACAGAACTGCCAGCACAACAGCGATTGCTGCAATCAAACCAAAAATAGTAATAATGACTATTTTGCGTGTTTTCTTTGATTTTACATTTGCTCCGGCAGAAGTGTTTTCCTCTGCTGCTATGAAAGGAGAATCATCTTTGGCAGGATTACCGCCAGGCTTTGAATATGCGCTTTTTTGTAATATTTCGGTAGATTCGCCATACTCCTTTTCTCCGCCTAACAGAGCCGTGTCATCTCCGGCGGAGCTCTTTTCAATTGTTTCATCCGCCAAAACCGTCGTGTCCCCTGCCGAAAACACCTGCTCTTCAATCAACAGACACGTGGCATCCTCTTGAGCCAAAACCTTTGTCGCATCTGCATCTTCTTGTGCCGGTAAACTCGTAGCCTCAACTGCACTATCTGCACCATCGGCCTGCTTTGTTTCACAAGCCATACCGCAATGAGAGCAAAATACCGCATCTTCTGTCAACTCAGCGCCGCAATTCAAGCATTTTTTCATTGGTCGCCTCCTGTAATATGAAATTCAAAGCGCTCATTGGCAAATCTGATTTCATCCATATCAAAAATCTCGATTTCTTCTTGCGCAGGAATTCTTACATCCCACACAAATGTGCCGTTTGTCGAATTATTGTCTTTAATATAAAAATGACCGGCTCTCCGAATAATGTCGGCATGAATACGGCTTACAGCGCTGTTGCCTTGGATAATGTAATCGGAATAGCCGACTTTTTTGCCAATCTTAAATGTTGGCGCATTCACCGCAACCCGCTCCGCAGTCGATAGTCGAAGCAGATAAGGTGTCACCTGTTCGGCAAGCTCTGCTTCTGCAAAAACCTCACTTTTAAGCGCACAAAACTTTGCACTCTGTTGCGAGTGCAAAGTTTCTTGTTGCGCGTTATGCGGTAACGAAGTGTTATCAACTATTCCCGCTTGGTTAAAAGAGTCTTGCTTTATCATCATGACCTACTCATTTACTTCTATGTCTATATCTATGAAAGCATCTTTATCATTAGCAAAGAATTGATAAAGTTCTACCGTGTACTTACCGGGTTTTATATCATCCGGCAAACCAACAAGAAAGAATTTTTCATCAGGATCGGAAAGAAAAGTTAAGTCATATCGACCAAGAGCATCTGAATTTTCGTTTAAGTGATCCGATATATCTTTCCCACTGAGTTCATTACCGTTTTCATCCAGAATGGCTCCACCATGCCCTATAAAGCCGGTGTAATTCTCATTATACTCAAATGTGCCGTAAATGCATAACCCTTCTGCTGCAGCAATATAGGTTTCGTTATTCTCATCCGTAACGGTTTTTTCATAGCCATCAAAAGAAACATATGCTTCTTTTAACACTATGCCTCTATCATTACTTGATGTAATAATTCTAACATCTCCCTGCGCGGTTGATTGCGCTTGACTTTCTGTTGCCATGGCGGTTTTAGTTAGCATTTCTTCATTAGATTCTGTTACACTTGGCTTAGTAAGAGATAATATCAGCAGGATTGCGATTATTACCGCTGCAACAACACAAGCAATGATGATAATCACTTTTTTGTTCGACCGATGATGAGAATTCTCCTCTTCTGCATCAGCGGCAATAGTAGCAACCGGTGCAAATTCAGTTCTCTCGGTTTCTGCTTTTTCGGCAGGTTCCTCAGTCAAAACAGAGGTTTCCTCCGGCTCATTTTTAAGAACTGTTGTGTCTTCTGTTTCATCAAGAAGTGTTGTTCCAACACCATCCTCAACCGAAATTATCTGTCCTTCGCTCTCATCATTAAGAACTGTGGTTCCTTCAAAATCATCAGCAGAAAGCGCAGCTTGACCAAAATCTTCATTTATAACGACTGTATCTTCAATATCGCTTGCCAAAGAACCGCCTTCTATATTGAGAACAGTAGTCTCCTCACTGATTATTTCCTCACATTCTGCACCGCAATTAGCGCAAAATGCCGCTTCATCAGGTAATTCGGTACCGCAGTTTTTACATTTTTTCATTTTATGCCCGTTCCAATTTCTTAATATTTTCAAAAAAACTTTTAATGTTGATTGCAAAACACTGCTATAACAATATCGCTTATTTGCGCTGCTTGATTTGAGTATCCAACCAAGTAACCGTTGCTCCTGTTGAGCTTAAACTCCTGCCGTATTTTCTATCTACTTTTTGGATATTATCAAATATTTTATCCATTCTCTCTTTACAAATGCGATTTGTTTCAATTACCTTATTTGCATATCCGTTAACGATATTAACAGCGAGACCGATTAATAGTTTCCCAAACCAACTCTCGCCCGCAAAGGCATTCCAAGAAGAGACATTCGGCAATGTATTTTGCATATATCGATTCATTGCATTTTCTAAAATGGTATATGTTTTTTTGGAATAATCTCTAACTTTAATAGTATAATTACCGGTATTGTTTGTCGGATGAATACTGTTATATTTATCTTCTATTTTCTTCCAGTAGGCAGTTATAACCGCACCGCCGTCTTTTCCCAATGTTTCTACCAACCACTTGACAAAACCATCATCCTCTCCGTTGGTTAATGCATCAAGAGTATAATCCACCAATTTTTCCAGTGCCCATTGCGACAATTCTATACCGGTGGCATTTTTTACCAAAGAGAAAACAATTTCATATAAATTTAATCCAAATACATCTAAAATGCGAACCAAATCCTCTTTGGTTAAACCGTTTAATTTTATATAGTGCAAAAGATAACTGACCAGAGTAATTAATTCATCCGTGTGTTGTGCTAAATACTCTCCAATTTGCTCGGAGCTCCATCCCTCACCGAAAATGCCCTTTAAAAGTGGTCCTAATAAATTTACAATCTCCTGTTTTTCTTCTTCACTTGCATTTTGCATAAAAAAGCAAATAAATCTATGCAAAATAGCCATATCGGCGTTTTCAGCAACGAAATCCATCCGAGGCTCTCCATTGGCATCAACGCGAATATGCCACTTTCCTTCGCTGTCTTGATAGTATTCGAAAGCCGCATCCGCACTATGGTTTTCTATAAAACTCGAAACATCCGAACCGCCATCGATGTAGATTTGTTTGGCTCCGGGTATAGGAAACATTAGAATATGTACATAATCACAGGATAATGAGTAGCATGTGATCTTAGAAGCATTTTTGTTAATTCTATCACTGTATTTATCAATGAATTCTTGCGAAAAGCCTTGCCCGTCATATGAAACGCATCTGTCAACTTTGTCCGAACGAATAGCCACATACTGTGCTTTGTTACCGCCCTTTGAATGCCCGACAACCGTAATATGATCATACGGTAAACTTTCCACATAATCATATGCTTCCAACTGATACTGTGTGTCTGCCTGATTGAGTCCTTCAACATTATCTTGCCATTCCTCACCGCCCTTTGTTCCCACAAATGCAACAATGGCTTTATTATTGTCATGCGGATCCACAAAACAGATTGCTTTTGCATTATTTGTTTTTCCTGTCGGATCCACTATTTTCAAATCGCATATTTCCGTCTTCGATTTTAAACAGCGAATCATAGCTGCCCATTCCGATCCGGAATCAATCCCATAAGTTTGTCCGGTTTGTTTATCCATTTGAGAAAGAATTTCTTCATTAAACTGATTTAAGAATTCTCCAACTGTCCTGCAATCAGTCAATGATTTCAAATGATTAGAACTGGCTACATTGTTGCCATCCATACAGTATGTTAAGTTTTCCAACAATAGTAAATCTTTATCTGTAAGCATAATATTTATCCTTTTTAATAAATGTTAATAATACCATCTTCACTCATATCACAACTAAGTGATATTTCAGTATTATCTTCTAATTTAGCGTGTCCGTAGTTTCCGACATTCAGTGTTTTGAAGTATTCATCGCTCACCATAATAAAATTTGAACGACCGTAAATATCATGAAGCTTAAACCATTTTACCAGCTCTTGTGCATATTGCTCTAAATCATTTTTATGTGATTTTCCTTTGACAAAAACCGTGAACTCGGCGGATACATTTGCATTCAAATCATCCATATTGCCGCTTTCTTTTCGATTTTTCATTCGACAATCCGATACAAATACTTTAAACTGATTATCCAAGTGTTGGTTTAAATATGTTTGCGAATCATCACCAAGCAATATTTCGGCAAGCACTTCATAATAATTATCACTCATATTTCCGTTTTTATCCACTTCTAAGCGCATTGGATATAATTCGCTTGTAATGGCAGAATAAGCTTCTAACCATTCGCCTTCCAATACACCACCGTTAGAATAGCCTTTATAAAAGAATGTAGTGTTATATGTTTTATCAAGATATTGCAATAGCTCTTCAATTCTTTCAATTGAGCTTTGTTGAGAAGGTGTCAGCTCATCATAATTGGTCGGCAAGCCGGCTTCTTCACAAATTTTTATTTGTCTTTCATTTAATTGATACATGCTCGTCTCCTCGTTGTTATAGCTTTTTTCTGTGCTGTTTTTTATATCCGAATGATTAGCACATCCGACCATTACACATGTTAAACCGATCATGATAATGAATATAATTAGTATCTTTTTCATCTTAGCCATCACTCAAATCAGAAGCAATACTTTTATCCGTTTTTCCGAATTTTATTGCTATATTCTCAACCAATACTGCGTTTTCCAACATCAGTTTTCCCAAATCTTGTCCGACAGCATTCAATTGATCGACAATAGAATTTAACGAATCAATTGTATCGCCTTTTGAACCGGAACACTTTCTGTCAATTCTTTTATTACTAATCGAATTTGCAATTTTTTTCATCTGTAATGCATTAGCAAGTAATACTTGCTTTCTGACAATAATTTCAACAGATGATGACATAACAATCCCCCCTAAGAAAACATATTGATTATTGACTCTATCGCATCGATTTCGTGACCCGGAAACGTAAATTTATCGTTCTCCGCAAAATCCTTCAAATAACCATTCCCCTCTTTTGAAATGGAATCCGAAATTTCATTTAGCTTTTGTTTATATGCATTCAGTATTTCAGATAAATTTGATAATTTGCTCCTAATCAGTTCGTCTTGAACGCCAAATGACTGCACCATGTCAATTGAATGGTTATATGCACGAATGCCATCACATAATCCATCTATGTATTTTATAATATCTTTTGTGAGGTAACTTATCTCACCATCTATACAAATAATATCTCTACCGGGACAACTCATATACTTTTACTCCTTTTCCGATTAAGCTTTTTCTTGATCCATTTTTTCTTTTTCTTTTCGGTAATTATCTTTTGCTTTATCCAAATCCTTTTGGGCATGAATAATACTATCTTCGCAATGAGTAATCCTGTTGCGAATCAACAATAGTTCAATTCTGATTTTTTCCAATAAGATTGCAAAAACAAATCCCGTAATCCTGTTTCCTGTTCCGGAAAGCAATTTTTTCATGCCGGAATAGTACTTTTTTGCAACGGTGTTGTCAGAGGATATAGCCTTCACTTGATTTAGTGCTCCCTCTTTTTCTTTATTTGCTTGAGAAAAATCGGAACACTGCCTTTGCACATCTGTTTGCAAACGCAATAAAGAATTATAAGATTGTTCTAATCTCAGTAATTCCGCTTTTTCGAGATCAATTTTACCTTGGATTGTGCCAACCTTTGCACCAAGTTCTATTAAAGATGACATATGTTTGATTCCTTTCACTGTATTCACATAAACCTAATTGAGTTTTTCAGGCAAATTGAGTATTGAAATCTTATCGGTCGGATTTTTACTTTTTCCATTGCCGTCTGTTCCGTCACGATATTGCTTGCTACCGGATTCATATATCACATAATTCTTCCCATCTATCGTACACATACCTTCAGACATTGGCGGTCCTTCGATGATTGTTGGTTTCTGAGTAAACTGATATACAGGAACCCCGTCAACATACCCGATAAGCTCAGGTTCCCCGGTATAAACATAAAATATCGACTTCTTATCTCTGCCGTAACTGGTACTGAATATGTATCTCCCATCATCAGTTCTCGTCATGCCCTGTGTTTGGTCGGGAGTTAAAATAATACGTTGCCTTTTTGTTACATCCGAATTATATTCTTCACAATAAGAGGAATATTGCTTTCCGTTTACAGTTATCGATTTAACGTCATTTTTTCCTTTTTGATGAAAGTTTCCAATATATACATTTTCGCCGGATGTATTTGCATAAGAGCCGGCTGTAGAAGTTTTCTTTTGTTTTGAAAATGTGATAATATCGTTTTTACCGGCATTTTCCAACTCATCTCCGGAAATTGTATAGACATTTCCTTCCCCGGTGATATACAGATGACCATTGGAGTATGCGACACCTCCTGCATGCCCCGTATATAATGAGCCATCCCTATTTCTTAAGGTTATTATTTTTACCACTTTCCCGGTTTTGGCATCTAGTATCATAATTTGAGATGGATATCCTTCTTTATAATAACCGCTGATAATAATCCAATCATGTTCCTTATCATAAGTTACTCCCTGAGGGACAAATCCTTGGTCTAAACCGGGTATAGTATATTCAAGCTTATTTTCACCGCCACCTTTTTTTGATGATTTCTTTTGCGTAATTTCCATATAAAACGGGTTTTGGTCAACATATTTTTTAAACCGCTTTGCCTCTTTAATGCATTGAGTGAGTCTTGAAATGTTTTTTGAGGTAAAATGTTTGCTATCAGGAGACATCACTTCAGCTATGGTCAGTATCACTTTATTATAATTGACCAATTCTTTATAGACATTGTTCAAGGCTAATTGATAAGTACTGTCAATCGACTTGACCTTTTTTTGTGTTTTGTTCAAATCTTTTGCAACCTGTTCATTTAGTTGTTTTACACTTTTTTTCAGAACAGAAACAAGAAAAATCATTCCTTCAATAAGGTAATATTTACATATACCGCTTAGACCCCAAGCCAATTTAACAAAGGATACTAATTCCGGTATGCCCCTTGTTGCCGATTTTGCTTTGTTAAACTCTTCATCAGTTAAGACTTTTCTGTTTTTATTTTTATACATAATTGTATCGGCATTATTTATTTGTGTTAAGAAATCCTGAACGATTGCTTCATAATCGTTGCCGATTGCCGCCATATCGCCCTGAATTCCGGATATTTCATGTATCAATCTTGCAAGCGCTTCAGCTGTTTTTCCGGAAGCAATGCCATTTTGATTGATTTCCACAAGATATCCGATATATGTACTCAAGAGGTTTTCATATTCATTACAGCTTCTTTTTACAGACTGTATGCTGTTTTGGTAATAGGCTACATCTACGATTAAATTGTTTTGGCTATACTTTCCCATCATTTACTCCTCAAGTGATACATTTTTGTCTGAAACAATAAAATCATCAGCAATTTTATTCAGCTTTAATGCGCTGTTCATAAAAGTATGTTTAAAAGCCTTGTTGATATCCGAATCTAAAGTGGCTGCAATTTTATCACTGTATTTTGCCACACCTCCACCGATAGAATTTTTGCTTTTACAATCGGCTTTTGCAATGGGTGTTTCACAAAGCTGCGAAATATTTTTTGCTCCGCTTTTGGTTACTTGAGGATTATTGATTATTTGTTTATTCATATCTCTTCACCTTGGTTTTAGACCATTTTTGTCAACTCGATTTTGAGGTATTCCAATCTATTCGAGTATCTTTGTACATTATTTCTCTGCGTTTTTATAGTCTGCTCATAATTGTCAATCCTGTTTAAAAGATCCTGCCTGTTTTTGTCAATCGATTCCATAACTTGACCATATTCTTTGCTATGAACAGTCTTTTTAAGTTTTGTGTAATAATAATCCTTAAATGTCGAGTTCGAATCAAGTCTATTTAATGATGAATTAACCGAATCGCAATACTCTTGTACTTCTCTTTGGAAAGTTGATTTCAATCTGTTAGTATCATCAAAGGCTCGTTCCAATTTTTTAATATCATTTAAATAACCATTAATATTGTTATTTGCTACATTAATCTTATGTTTTAATATTTGTATTTCTTGCTGAATTTGTTCTTTTGTCATTAGTCTCACCTTTAAACAGTTCTTTTATAGTAATTACAGTATTACTTAAACATCGATTCATTCATTGTTATCCCGATATACCAATCGTCATAGTATTCCCCAAAAAAATAACTTCCCGAAAATAACACAATTATCAGAAACAAGACTATGCTTAAAACTGTTTAGCAATGCTTGTATCAGTCTGTTCAAAAATTCTTACGAAAAAGCAAATGCCCGAGTGGTTATTCTAATAAACGCTTCTGTTTGACAAAGCCGGACATATCTCACATATACTGCTATTTTAAACCGGTAAAACATTCGACAATAGTACTGACTGCCATCCTAACCGAATTGCAAAACACTGCTATGACAATATCGCGTTATTTGCGCTGTTGAATTTGCAATTTTAATCCATTCGCTTTTTCTACCAATTCATTAAATTTTCCACCGAATTCACTATCAACATTTTGAATATTATCAAAAGTTTCATTCATTCTTTTTTTGCAAATCCGGTTCACATCATCTACCTTTTTTGCATATGCATTAATTGAACTAACTGCAGGAATTGTAGTTCCCATCGTAACAACATCTAAATACCAAGATTCTTTAGAATAACCCTCCCAAGACGAGACATTTGGAAACGCTGTCTTCATAAAATCATTCATTGCTTTTTCTAATATCATATATGATTTTTTTGAATAATCTCTAATTTTGGATAAAGAATAATTAGAGGAATTATTTATGGGATTGATGCTATTGTATTTTGCTTCAACTGCATTCCAAATAGCAAGTAATGAAGCCCCATCATCACCACCAAATAACCACAAGATAAGCCTCCAAAAAGGTTCATCATCATGCTCATTAGAAGTGAGGAATTTAAAAATTTTTTCAATTTTTCCATCAATTGTCGCTCTATCACTGGTTCCCAATAATGGTCCAAGTATTTCGTACATATCTATACCAAGACTATTAAATAAGCCTTCTAAATCCTGAATCGTTAAATCATTTAATTTAATAAAATGCAACACATAACTGATTAATATAGCTAATTCTTCAGGATGCTGCATCAAATATGATACGATTTGTTCGTTACTCCAACCTTCTGACATCATTCCGCTTAATAAAGGACCTATCAAATTAACAAGTTCTTGGAGTTCTTGTTCACTTGCATTATTCATAATGAATGTTACAAGATTATGGAGGAGTGACATACCAATGTTTTCTTGAGAAGTACCAAAAGCATTGCCACATTCATTAATTAGAATATGCCAATGTCCGTTATTATCTTGATGATATGTAAAAAACGCATCAGCACTATGGTTTTGTTCAAACTCTGTAACATCTGTTCCGGGGTCAACAAATGTAAAAGTTGCGCCCGGCAGGGGGTATAAGAGAATATGTACATAATCAGTACTTAATGAATAACAATGCACATTCCCCGAATTCTCATTGATCTGAAGACTATATTTATCAAGAAAATCTTGCGAAAAGCCTTGTGCATCATAGGCAACACATCTTTTCACCTTATCACTGCGAATAGCAACATACATCGCTTTATTACCGCCTTTTGAATGCCCGACAACGGTGATGTTATCATAATCCAAGCTTTCTATATAATCATAAGCTTCAATTTGAAGTCTTGTATCGGCTCGATTCAATCCTTCAACATTATCAATCCACTCTTCTGCACCATTTGTTCCTCTAAAAGCTACTACGGCGCTATGGTCCTGCGGATTTTCAAAGCAAATGGCTTTGCTATTAATATCTACAATTCTTAAATCACATATCTCGTGTTTACTCTTGAGAGAGCGTATCATTGCTGCCCACTCTGCAGCAGAATCGTAACCATATGTATTACCTGTTTGCTTATCCATTTGCGCCAAAATATCATTTGTGAATTGGTCCAAAAACTCACCAACAGTTGAACATTCACTCAATGGTCTCAATCCGTTCGCACTTGCAGCATTATTTCCATCTAAACAATATGTCAAATTCTCAAGCAACAATAAATCAGAATCACTTAACATATCAATAGTACCTCCTTAGCAGAAAAATCAACACATTTCAGTATTGCAAAAGTGCTCAAATTATCATCAAAATGCTATATATCTTAATAAGACAAAAGAATTATTATTTCTAATTTAATCACTAATATCAGATGCCAAATCGTTATCCATTTGTTTAAATTCCTTTGCTATATTGTGAACATATTTTGCATTTTCAGCCATTATTTTGCTCAAATCTTGCCCGACAGCATTTAGTTGGTTAATTAAAGAGTTGATAGAATCTGCCGTATTGCCTTTAGAGGATAAAAGCCCATCTCTAATAGATTTGCTTTGCACTGAATTAGCAATCTGTTTTAACCGAGCAGCTCCCGATTCAATCATCTTAGGTTGTATAATAAGTTCTTTGTTATCCATTACTGCTTCTCTCCTCTTGTTAAATTGACTGGTGTTCGAAAGCGGTTTTAAATAGGAAAAGTAAATGTATCATTTTTACTAATCGCTTCTAAGAAAACCCTTTTATCGGTTTCCAATGATGTTGAAATTTCATTTAATGTATCGTGGTAAGCGTTTAAAGTATCGGCAAGCTCACCTAATTTTCCTCTAATCTGCTCATCAATTATGCCCGTCTTTTGAAGTACTGCCAATACCTTATTATACTCACAGATTGCATCACACAATTCGCTAATATAGTTCACCGTTTTCTTTATGACAACTTTATACTCACCATCAACACAAATAATGTCTCTTCCCGGCATACTCATTGGTTCTTCTCCTCTTCCTGCTTTTCTTTTTCTTTTCTGTATTCAGTTTTTTGGGTTTCCAATCTCGATTGTGCTTTACTAATAGCAGATTCGCAATCTGTTATTTTACTGCTTAAAGACCGTAAGTGCTGAGAAATGTTATCTAACACTTTTTGGAAAACATTTGAACTTATTAAGTTACCCTTTCTTTCAAGTAAATCATTCATACCATCGGAATGCTTCTCAGCGACTGTATTCTTCGAAGTGATATTTGGCAATTGAGAAAGTGCACTTTCTTTCCATCTTTTCGCATCAGAAAATGAATTGAAATCATTTTCAACTTTTGTTTTAAATTGTAGTAACGAGCCATAAGAATCTTCTAAATCTTTAAGTTCATTTTGTTTACTGGTAATACCATTTTCGAGGGAATTGATTTCTTGTTCCATTAGAAATAAACTACTCATAAAAATACCCCTAAAAAATATTCTCTGTTTAGTTAATAAAGCTGCTCTATGATAAACTATACAGGTTAATACTTTACAAAATGAGTCTCTCCCGATAATAGAGAACAATTATCGGGAGAATAATCATTAGACTATGCTTGGAACTGATTAGCGATGCTTGTATCAGTCTCTTCAACAATTCTTGCAGTAGAATCAAGAGCCTGCGCAATTTCTCTAATGAGTTCTTCTGCCTTCATAAAGCCGGGCTTTAATTCAGCATAACGAGCAGCATAAGACTCGCTTGCAGCACCTTCCCACTCAGCTTGAAGTTGCTGAAGAAGGCTGTCCATCTTTTGGATTACACCATTCACAGTGTCTGCTTCTCTGCGATATTCGTTTGCACGCTGACGCATTTGATCCGGCGTAATTCTAATTTGATTTGCCATAATATTTCTCCTTTCTAAATATTCTATGAAAACAGTAAAAACCGTTAACAACAATATTAATCTTTAAAAATTATAATTAAATATCAATTTTGATTTCTTCTATCTTTAATGCTGTTGAATCCATTTATTCTCCTTTAGCAAAACTTACTCTTTTAACGCTTTAAACTTACTTTTAATTAATAATTTATAGTTGTGTCTTCATTCAAATGTATTCCTGGATCTTAATACCTTCTCCCGGTAGGAAATATGCTTATTATCTTACGGTTTTAATCTTATAACAATCATTATCTTTAATATAATACGCATCGCCGGTATCTATAGGCTTTTTGAATTCACGCATCACAGCTAACGGAAAATCAATAATCTTCATATTTGAAATATCATCAAAATACAAGAAATGTCTTGCATCACGAAGCATCTTCACCAAATCAGGCGCAGCGTATGAAACATTTGTATTCTCATAATCACCCACTAAAACACAAACATTCAGGTTTTTATATCGAGTGATGATATTTTTATAAGTATCCATTAAACTCATATCATTGCTAATGAAATCTAATGCTTCAGGATTGTTAATAATTAAAACTATCAATTCCGAATTAGCAATCACATCATCAGCGCCGGAAGCCAAAGCATCATAGCGTTTTGATAATTCCTGTTCAATCCCTTTAAGAATATCCGATGACTTATCGGTGAGAAACTCATATTCTTGAACAATATCCAAATCTTTCAATGCTGCTAATTGTCGATTGATACCGTCAATCATATACACTTTTGCATTTTCCTTATACTTATTATTTAACATACTCACAATATAAGTTAAGAAGTTCTTTTGCTCTTGTCCGTCTCCACCGGTGAGTGCTAACGGGGAAGGTAAGTTGTTAAGTTGAATTACTTGAGGGCTTACGGAAGCATAATCTAAACCAATAACCAAAGAGTACTTTTCTGCCATATAACCGCCGAATGTTGAAAGTACATATTGGCCTGTCAAAACCTCAGGAATAACCGGAATAATCTTCGCCATATGCTGAGTATTCTTACTATTAATGACATCGATAAACTGCTTTATTTGATTTACTCTGTTTATTTCTTTTTCACCTTCAAATGCCAAGAATGCCTGGCAATCAAGATGCGTTTTATCAATTTCCACAATACATCTGCCATGAATATCATCTATAGTCTGTCTGCAATGCTCAAATAATGAACCGTATTCACTGGAGTCATTACAGAAAAGTGCAATTTTAGCCGAGAAATTGGAAAGGTATTTATAACCAATACCTGCAGTTTGAGAATTGGCAATAACTACGGTAATACCAACAGAAAGACCTTCTCTGCACAAATAGAGTAATTCTTCATCGTCTTCAAAATACATTTGTTTCAAAGCCGTAAGATTATCTATCATTACAACAATCTGCGGCAAATCAGAGGCGCCGGATTCTTTGTATGCCGAAAAAGAACTAACGCCTACTGACATTAATTTTTCTTTTCTTGTTTCGATTTCCGTAAACAAGAGTTTCATTAAATTTTTTAATTTTTCATCTTCTGAAGAAGTAACAACACCACCCACATGGTTAAGCGGTTCAAAATTCTTAAGAACCATAGAAGCAAAGTCGATAATATAAATATTCACTTCACTCGGCGAATATTTGGTGGCAAGGCTTCGAATCATAGTCTGCAAAATGTTTGTCTTGCCTGATTGTGACGAACCGATCAACATAACATTTTGATTGGTTAAATCCACAGAATAGGTTCCTTGATACTGATTGTCCGGATCATCAAAAACACCAATTTCGCTTATAATGGAATATTCAGACGAAATAAGTTCGTCGTTTTTTGGAAAACCGATTACTTTTCCCAAAGATGGCAGACAAATATCAGGCAATTTTTGAATATGCATGTTTTCGCAATAATTATGCACATATTGAACTATTGCATCTAATTGTGTTAAATTGCCTTCTTTCGACTGTGGTTTTTTCTGTTCAAATACCGGTATTCTTCTTCCGGAATTATTTAATGCAAAAATCTTAAATTCTTTGATATTAGAATTATCCGCTTTTTCCGGCGCACCACTATATGCCGATTGGAACAATTCAAAGATTTCATTGTTGCCGACCTGCAAATAAGCACGACCGGGTTCCTTTATCTCAGCTGCAAGCGGAGACTTAATAACTTCATTACTATCTTGCTGATCTTGAACCTTCAAGCAGAGCTTAAATCTGGAGTTAGACCAAATCTGTTCATTCACCTGTCCGCTCGGCTTTTGAGTAGCAAGAATCAAATGTACACCCAAACTACGACCAATGCGGGCAGCAGATATTAACTCTTTCATAAACTCCGGCTGTTCTGCCTTTAATTCCGCAAATTCATCGACAATAAGAATCAAGTGCGGAAGCGGTTCCGCTACTTCGCCCGCTTTATATTTTTGGATATACTTATCAATATGGTTAACTTCAGCTTCTGCAAAATAGCGCTGTCTCTTTTGTAATTCTGCCTTGATAGATTTTAAAGAACGATCAATTTCTTTACCGTCAATATTAGTAATGGCACCTACTAAATGTGGTAAATTTTCAAACTGATTCACCATACCGCCGCCCTTAAAGTCGATAATCACAAACCCGACTTCATAGGGATGAAATAGCGTTGCCATGGACAAAATATATGTCTGTAAAATCTCGGACTTACCGGAGCCGGTAGTACCGGCAACCAAGCCATGAGGTCCATGCGCTTTGTCATGCAAATCTAATTCAACAACACCGCTTTTTGATACACCTAACGGAGCTGCCATGGATTTAAACACCTGAGCCCTTCCCCAATTTGCAGACAAATCAATATCATCCACCGTCAAAATATTGAGCAACTTGAACAGAGAAATATTTTTAGTTAATGAGCCTTCCAAAGAGATCTCCTCTGTATAAACAGGTGCTAAAAGCTTCGCAATAGCTGCAATTTGCTCATCTGAAATCAGTTGATATGAAAAATCATAAGAACTGTTTTTATCTTTAGTATCTATTAATTTAGCCGAATTCTTTCCATCTGCAATATCAATCAGATAGTCACAACCTTGTGCAATGTCAGCTTTAATATCTGCAAAGAAAACAAATGATACACCTAAATCCTTTGCCTCTTCAACGAATTTTGAAACCGGATGACTTTTAAAGCCGAATTCATCATATAAAAATACAACTAATCTCTTTGTGAAGCCTTTATTTTCCTTTCGATGCGTCAACTCTTTATATAAATATTCAAAGAGGATGTTTTTGGAATCATCATCACAAACAATATTTCTGATTCCAATACTTTCATTATATATATGAGGTAACAGTCTTACCCAGCGAAGTTTTTCAAAGTTTTTGCTTTCACAAACCAAAAACAAACTAACATCAGAATGATATTGGCGCGCACAAATATCCAAAACAATATTTTTAAACAAATCATATCGGCATGTTTCTCGACCAATAATGCCAATAGCATTAAGTTCTTTCATATCTACCGTGATTGGCGCATCGGGCAAATATTTAAAATCATTAGATATTTTTTCAGGCATTTCCTGAAGTTCATCTTCAACTTCCAGTTTCTCCTGCTTTTTATAACTAACTTCTTTTGTTGCTTCCTTAGCCCCGGTTCCCAAACGAATGCTCAAAAAATCGTCATCTTCAGGCACTCTGTCAAATAAATCTGAAGAAAAGTCACCAAACTCTTTTTTAATCAAGTCTTGGTTAATAAATATTTCATCCAACTCATTCTTTTCTTTGTTACGGAACTGTTGAATCTCATTTTTTTTGTTGTCAATATACTTTGTATACTTTTCAATTCTTTCTTTTGTTTGTTGTTTAAATTCTTTCTTACTATTAATGATCGCAATAACAGAAGTGATGATTGCCATAACACCGGATATACCGCTCATAGCAAACATAGCAATGGATGTGCCGCCTTCTTTTCCACTGCCCATTGTTGCCATCAATATACACACCAGTATCATACCAAGCGATGGCAATAATCTCTGAAGTATATTATTCTTTTGTTTTTGCGGTTTAGCAGGTGGATCTAAGACTTCAATTTTTTCATCATCCAATACAATTTTAATGCGCGTATTTCGATTAAACTTAGGATAATTATTCTTCTTTAAATCATCGAAATAATTTAGCCCATTAACCGTCACTTTCTTAGAAGTGTATATTTTACCGCCCTTATAATAAAAACTAAACTCGGCAATAGAGAAGAAATCAAAATTCTTAATGATTTCTCCGTTTGCTGCCCTTTTACCATTAACATAAATACCATATGTAGTCGACTTGATTTGAAGTAACAACCCTTTGTTTGTTTTTCTCAACTCGACAAAATCATTCTTTACATATTGACTTTTTAGAACAATATGACAATTCGGTGCACTACCGATAGAAATGGCATTAATACCATTGATATCGATAATTCTTTCATAATCTTTGTTTTCATTATCAAAATCAAACAAAAAGTCAACTTTAAACAGTTCACTCTCGGATGATTGATATTTCAATGCAAAACTGTCACCATGGTTCAGTTTCTTTGTGACCAGTTTTCTGACATCGCCTTCATCAATATAAATATTATCGGAACAGGCAACCTGCCACTGCTCGCCGCTTTTGAAAAAGACCAGCTCAAAATCCTCAAAAAACTGCTCCTTATAAAAACGCACATCGCAATCAATTCCCAAGCCGATTTTCAAACGCCCGATATCGATCGGCAATTGTATTTCTCTGTAGATTTGCTTATTCGATATTTTAATTACATAACCGTATTGCATATTATGGCTCCTATTCAGTAAAACTAATAATTGTTCCGTTTCTCACACCATACTCAGATAAAAGCTTGTTGCCTTTGAGTAAAGCAATGGGGCTTTCTGCTTTTAGATAACAATTCTTCACATCAGACACATCAATACCCAAATCATAAGCTGTATTTAATGCATTGACTAATTCATTTGCCGAGATATCAAGCGGAACTTCCAAATCCACTTCAAATTGTCGCTTAATAATTCTGAAAATAATAATAACTGAATTTTCCATTTACAACTCCTCATACTATTAAATAGGATACCTTTTGAATATCGGGTTCTTTTGCCAAATCTGCAAGACTCATTGAATCGAACCCCTCAAAATGTTTGACGTATTCATTTATAATAATGTTATTTGCATTCACTGCGGTAATTAGAGCGTTTGCTCTTTTTTCGCTGAAATTATTACAAATGAAATAATACTTTTCATTATCATTGCAGCTGATATTTTTGAGCAAAACATTTGTTGTAAATACCGAATTAACGGTTTGATTTAAAACAATAAATACCTTATCGGCAATTGTGATTAAATCCGTTTTCTCTTTATCAAAAGTAACATCCGTATCAACAATAATCATGTCATATTTCTTTGTTGCTTTTGCGGATTTGATGATTTCCTGATAGATGGAATAATCCAAGCCTATTGAAGGAAGCGCCATACTAAACGGTGGCAAATAGTCAAACCCCTCATTTCGAATAACATGATTAATGCGGCCAAACAGGTTGCCCGTTGTATTGGTAAACTCTCCAACAACGCTATTGGGCAAAGTAGCCGTGTTTTTGAGATGATTTTGAAAAGAATTCAATCTTTGCGCATTAATATAAAGCACTTTATTAAAACTCTTTGCCAAAGCACAACTGATTCCCAAAGCAACAGTGCTTTTTCCAACACCGCCCGAAGCAGAATAAACAAGCACAACAACAGTTTCTTTTTCTTTCTTTGTGCCATTTCCTAACGAACTGAGTGCCAAAACCTGTTTAAAGATTTCTTTCGGGCTCGTATATTTATAAATACTATTAATAATCAGTTCTTCCGTACCATTCTCTTCTTCACCCTCTGTCAACACAAAAATACTGTCAATATTGTGCTTTTGCAATTCGGAAGAATACAGCTCTTCACTGACAACTAAAACATCTGCTCGCTTTGGCGAAGAGAAGAATTCATCAAAATACTCTTTTTGTGTAATAACTTCCAATTCGACATTATCATCAAGTTCTTCTAAAAACTTAACTTCAATAGGAGAAAGGAATCTTTCATCGGTATCTGCAAGAATAACTGTTGATTTGCTCACTGTTTCCTCCTCCTTTAAAACTCAACTTTAAAATCGCTGTTGGCAAGTCTGACAATATCGCCATTGTGCAGTGCTGCTGCAATATTTGAAAAAAGTCTTGTCTTGTTAACATAGGTGCCGTTAGCGCTACCCAGATCTGTAATGGTATACTCTCCGTTACAATAGTTTATCTTACAATGCACTCTGCTAATAGCTTGGTTAAAGGTCACTACACCATGCACTTTTGCGGCATTTTTACCAATAACAAATTCCGGCAAATTCACTGTAAAGCGCACAGGCGTTGCTGTATTAATTGCGGTAAAATATAAAACAGGTTGCTTTTGCGTTCCTTTTGGTATGGTTCCCTTTTGCAATTCTGTTTCGTCGCCTTTATCCTGTGTTTTTTGTAATTTTCTGTCTCTTATAAAGGCATTTATCTCGCCGCGTATATTATGATACAATTCTTCTAACGATAATGTGCCGTTTGATAAATATGTACATACTCTTAATGTTTTATCTGTTGAAAAAGTCGGTACAGCCGTTATTAATTTAATAATTTCCCCTCTGAATTCATTCTCATAGGAAAGGGTATCCGGATCAGAAGTGCTGATAGGTAAATAAATCAAAAAGACTTCTAATGTATTCGGGTCAACAAATATTTTATCAAATCTCAAATCCAAATCCGTACAAGACAAAAAGCCGTTAGTTTTAATTTCCAACATACAGCTAAAAACATTGGTAATGATAGAGAGAAACGTATCAAAATCTATCGTACTAATCATACTATTTAAAGATTTGTAGGTAGAAGTAAAATATAACAGTTTCGTTTTCCCGTTAAATAACACTTTAGAACATTTAGCAAAATTTTTATTTTGACTTCTCAAAACCTTATATTCCGTTAAAGAAAAAAGGTAATTGTCATTAAAGACATATTGTGTATTCTGCGTACCGGGTAATTCAACTATTAATTCCTGCTTTAAAAATTCGTTCATTATTCTTCCTCTAATGCTTAAAGTCACAATTTCAAACTCTTCAAAAAAAATTCAAAATTCTAAATTTAAAAATGCTATTGCAGATAGCACAGCCAAGGCTGTGCTATCTGCATATTCAAATGGTTTTAAAGACTATTTGGCTTCTTCAGCCGGTGTCGCATTTTTTTTACGCTTTTTGATAATGATAAATGCCGCGGTGCCTGCAATAGCAGCAGCTACCACACCGGTAATTACCCAACCTGCAACACTTGCGTAGAATTGAATAAACCAATTTGTAGATACAATCAACTTGTTGTAAATCAAATTATAGCCGGAGAAATCAAAGCTTTCCGCATTGGTATCAAGAACATGCCTTGCCTTGATTGCTGTATCATTATTCGTGTTATTGTGCGTTTTATCATAAGCGACAATTTGATAGTTTTGAGGATCTAAACTGGACTTACCTTCCAGCACAAAAGAGCCTTCCATGACATCTTTATCTTGGAAATACTCCACATCGCCGGACTTCACCTTCTTTTGGTCGGTGTACTGATAAGTCTTAATCACTTCACCATCTACCATAACTTCTACTTTGTCAAGATGAGCGGCATCACTCACTTTAAAGTTAATATTAAGCTTGTCGGCGCTAACACGACCGTTTCCGCCGGTAGCCTTATTCACCTCAACATCCTTATCCGCTACTTCAATGGATTCAAGAACAGGTGCCTTGGTATCCACAACAAATTTGAAATTGGATTTCAAAATCTTATAGTTATCGCTCATCGAGGGAGCCTTCTTAACATCATTGGAAGTCAATGAAACACTGTAGTCACCGTCTTTTGTGAAAGCGGCTTTATTGAGTTTATAGGTATACTCATACCAATCCATATTATCATCTTTATGCACGGATTTGGTGTAAGTATTAACATCTCCTGCGTTATTTGTCTTGCTCTCTTTGAGAGTAGTTGCGCCATTGGAAGTCAGGTACTCAATAGAGGTTTTGCTCAATGAATCCGGATTATATTCAACGATTTCAATATCATCTTTCAATGTATCAAAGTAACCGTCGTTATCGCTTAATACATGATAGAAATTATTCGAAATCACGTATACGGAACCATGCCTGTTAACAGAGAAAACATTATCAACACTCTTATCGGAAGAACTCTTACAAGCATCTTCATATGTATTGCCGGCTTTATCGCTTGCTTCCACATGAAGGGTATACAAACCGTCATTCACAACGCCTTCTGTTCTCTCCGGAATGGAAAACTCAACAACTGTGTTGGCACTTCCGCTTGCATTTTTAATAAAGTTAGCGGTAACATCCACATTATTTTCAATATTGGATTTAGAAGGCTCCTTATTAATATTGTCTTTGTTAATATTGTTCTTATCGGAAAAAACGGTTTCTACTTTCTCGTTCTTACTCTCACCGTTGATATTCACTCTGGTTCTGTAGAGAGTCAACTTGTAATCTTGCAGATTTGTATCGTTGATAGTCACTCTGATTGTAGCGCCAGCATCAATCTTACCGGTGCTCTTATCCAGACCTAATACCGTACCGGTCGGGTTAATGCCCTCTATTTTGACAATATCCTGATAAGTAGTATCAACCGTGAAATCCTTCGGTGCAACGGAGGAACCGTAATTCACCTCGGTATTTTTATTGCCCGCCAAATCCAGCATGGAGATATCAAAGGTGAAATCGCCATCATAGTCATAGGCAATCGTGTAAGTGTATGTATCACCATTTTGACCGACATAACTATAACCGGGAACTGCAGTTGCGGGATTCGCAGCTGTTCTCTTAGTCCAATCCACGCGAGAAGGATCAAAATTGTGCTCTTCAATCACAATTGTTGCGGTTCTGTGGTTCTTGAAATACTTTTCATTCTGAGCAGAATTATTGTCATAAGAGACAGTGATTTTAGGTTGAGTCTTGTCAATGACAAAATCTTGCGGAGCAGGCTGCTCTAAATAATTAACCTTTTCATTTGCATTCCCAGCCCTATCGGTATAGGAAACATCAAAGAGGAACTTTCCGTCATAATCATAACTTATTTGGAAAGTGTAGGTATCGTTATCACGATTACCTGTTCCCGGAGTACCGCCTAAATACTTTACGGCAGGCGCTTTACCTTCTGTATTTTTGATGCTCCATTTTACATTTTCTTTATTGAAATTGCGTTCTTGGATTGTCACTGTCGCAATTCTGTCGTCGTTGAAATACTTCGTGCTGTCAACAGAATTATTACTGTACTCAACAGTAATTACGGGAGCAGTATGGTCAATGCCAAAAGCAACATAATCATAGCTTACGTTACCTGCACGGTCAGTTAAAACAACAAGTAACACCATATCATTATAGTTACCATCAACATCTATATCCTTGGAAAGTTCCACAACAAGATTAGTTTCATCAATTGTGTCTTCCTTCTCTTTCTTTGCAGTCCAGGTATCATCGCTTAAAGTACCGTCGAGATCAACCTCGACTTCACCAAATGCTGTTTGCGAACCGATTGTATAATCGCCTTCAAAAACATAATACTTCACATTTTGGATACCGGAGAATGTATCGCTAACGGTAACATTGAAGGTTTGCCCTTGATTGTAAAGAGCAACCGGATTCTTTAGTTTCCCGCTATAATCCATAACTTTGTCCGGTTGTGCACCGGGCACTTTCACTTGGCTTTGTTTCTTTTCAAACGTATTATTCTGTGTTTTCTTGGTTTTCGGCATAGTGATACCAATGCCGGAATTCTCACGGTGCATCTCACCTGTTTCCACCACAGTGCCTTCCGGATGTACAAAGCCGTCAACATGAGGATATTCAGTAGTTGTGGGCCTATTAATTGCGTTAAGTACATCATTATTGACATTATCTACAGCATAGGCAAAGATTTGACCTTTGAAGTTTGCAGGAACTGTCACTTCTTGCGTAAAGCTATAGGAATTACTTTTTGACAAATAAGTAGCAGCTTCCGCAATCGTTTTTTCTACTAAATCGCCCTTTTCATCAAAAGAATAAATCTTCTTCGCTCCGGTAGCCGAACCTGCTTCACTTAAATACTCACCAACCAAGTAAACTTTTATTGCTTTTACACCGGAAACTAATTCGTCAGTAGAAGTTTGGTCGACTGCCGTGATATCAACCTGAACATTGGTTTTGAAGAAAAAGCCGTAATCCGGATCCTCAAAAATTACCGGCGCTTCCCCTTCTTTTGAAGAATTGAAGTTGAAATCCGTAATCTGCGGTGCAGTTCTATCTACACAGAAGGGTTGAGATAAAATATCTTTTTCTTCCGTTTTTTCTACTTTATTACCGGAATTATCCGTAATGGATACAATTTCAACAATAAAGGCACCATCTTCATTCGGTTTTAAATCACCCTTAGAAGTGTCGATTACAAAACCTAACTTCTTAACGACATCGCCATCTTTAACATCAGCTGTAATAGTCACTGCATCACTTTGGGTATCTGCCAATTTATCTTTGGTGACATTCGTCGCGTTAGCCACGCTGACACCGTTAACTGTGATGTCATAACCGTAAATACCGGAATTATCATCAGCAATTGAGAAACTTGCCGTTGCATTTTCATTAAACACCAAAGTGTCACTATCAAAATCATAAGGAATGTCCGTTGCAGATCTCGGCGGATCCGTTACAACAGGTGACAAGGTAATAGCATCGGAAGTATAAGGTGCAACCTCTTCAATCATGACAACAGGGGAATCATTGCTTAAAATATTAGAAACCGTATTGGTAACAAGTGTTTCACCGGAACTGTTGCCTAAAGCATCACAAATGCTGTAATAGACCTTCCCTTGGAAGACAGGATTCTCACCATATATCTCTGTATCCGAAACATCAATTTTTACTGTAGCTTTACCATCCTCATTAATAGTTGCATCTGCCGAGGTAAACACAACGTCACTGCCGTTTTTCAAAACAAGTACAGCTTTTGAATTATTGTTATCAAAGCCTACACCTTTATCCTCAACCGTAAATGTAGCGGTAAGGGTTTTGTTAAACCACTTGCCAAAAGTGATTTCGTTCAAAAAGACGGCAAAAGTGGAAGTATTTTTTAATTCAAATTTTACAGCTTCTTCACTGTCAATAAGTGACGGTGCTTCATCATCGTTCTTAACCGTAAAGGTAACTGCTTCTGCAGCATTGCCCACTTTATCTTTTACATTAATTGTGTATGTGACATCAACTGTTTGATTATCCAGTTTTTCTGCTGTGAACTGTTTATTCGCTTTATCAAAAGTTACCGGCTCGGTCGTGCTGCCGTAAGTACGCTCAATTGTAACGCTATCCCAATCCACGCCGCTTGCAAAGTCTTCATTTAAGAAGTTCTCTACCGGGTCATTAATGACTACATCAATGACATGGTCTTTATTGGTATAGGCAAAATCAGCAATACTGACAATAATCGGTTTTTGCGTATCAAACCTGAGTTTAAATGTACCAGTGCACAGATACGCTTTTCTGCCAAATCCCTCTTTTGCAAAAACTTGAACAGAGGACAGATTTGTGTTTTCGGTAATCTCATATGTTTTCTTTTCGCCGCCATATGTATTGGTATCATTCACTATAGCATCCATTTTCGTGATATTAGTAACAACCGGCGTATCCTCAACAGTCACAGTGTCTTTTGCGGTAACATCCATTTTTGTAATAGTTTTATCTTTTGCATAATAAATGTCATCAATATATTGCGCATCACTGATTGTGAAGATAGTATTAATATCAACATCTTTCAAGGTTTCGGTATCAATCACATCATAAAAAGCAACAATCTCGGTGTTATCTTGAGTGACTGCAAAAGTTAAGATATTATCCGTTACTTCATCGATACACTCAGCACCATTGACCGTAACTCTGAATAAAGAGTACCCTGCATCGGGCTTAAAAGTTACCGTAACATCACTCTCCGCTTCAACGCTTGTTGCGGAAAGTTCCACTGTGCCACCCTTTTCCTGGTCAACGCTTGCGCTGACACTATACATTCTTTTTGCAAAAGTGACAGTTAACTCAGACTCATTATCATCAATATCCTCTGCCTTGAGTAAATATGTATAAACATAATTATTCTCTGTTACATCAGCTTTTACGCTTGTATCATTTAAAAGAATATCAGCCAACTCAAAATGTTCATTCGGAGTAATGGTCAATTCAGTTCCTTGCGTTGTTTTATCCACTGTAATTATCCCATCTTCACTGGGTGTTACGGTGCCGTTTTCATCTACGGTCAGTTTGACGGAGTATTTAACCGCTTCGTAAGTAACGGCAAATACTTTTGCGCTGTCAACGGTAAAAACATATTCACCATCAGAATCCAAATCAATACTCTCGCCACCGAGAGTAGCCGATTTAGAATAATGCTCGACATCGGATGTAACAAGCGTTAAAGCGGTCCCTTCATCAAAGGAGTTTTCGCCATAATACTTCGTTTCATCCGCCGTTTTTACATAGCAATCTGCCCCGCCGAGATTTGCACTGACGGATACTTTAAATTGGCGCACCATTTCAATGGAACCAAAGCTATCGGTATCGGCTTTAACAACAAGTGAGTATTCGGCTCCCTGCCTGTAACCCTCTTTTTGCACTTCAACCGTGAATTCGATTTCTGCAGTGGGGTTGGCGGCAAAGTAAGCGGCAAATTCTTCACTCACCTTGATTTCACCATTTTCATCACTCGTTTTGTCGGAGCTGAAAATATCAACACTTTCGCTATCGCGTTTTGTAGTCAATGTAGCGATAGCATTTTCCAACGGGTTATTATTACTATCCACAATACTTAGCGCGCCTGTTGAAGTTGCGGAAGAAATAAAGATACTCATTGGAGCCATTGATACAACTAAAACCAAACTTAATATCAAAGCGATAATTTTAGTTGCCCCTCTTCTTTTGACATTCATTTCACTTTCTCCTTTATATTATTTTCTAAATAATTTCATCTGTATGAATTAATACAATGTTTTGTATCATTTCCAATCGTGAAGGCAAAGCTTCTGTCGCTGTTGCCATATTTCTGTTTAACACAGTAGTACCTTGACTTTGTAAAACAGTGGTTGCTTCACCTGCCGGCTGTGCGCCCATTCTGTTGGGTAGCACATCAGTCGCCTCAGAGCCATCACCTGCCGGCTGTGCGCCCATTCTGTTGGGCAACACATCGGTCGCTTCAGAGCCTTCACCTGCCGGCTGTGCGCCCATTCTGTTGGGCAGCACATCGGTCGCCTCAGAGCCTTCACCTGTCGGCTGTGCGCACATTCTGTTGGGCAGCACATCGGTCGCTTCAGAGCCTTCACCTGCCGGCTGTGCACCCATTCTGCCGGGCAACACATCGGTCGCTTCACTGCCTACCTTATCGGACGGGGGTACATTATTAATAGGTTGCACTTTATCGGTAAGCGGTCCCCTATCTTGTGCTTTCGGTGTAGGCCCAAATATTTTTTTTCCGCTTTTTTCATTTTCTTTTCTCTTTTTGGCAATAGATTTTCTTGCGGTATTTCCCGTAAAATCATTGATAATTTTCGGAATTTTGAAAACAACAAAGAAAACGATTGCCGCTACTAAGGCTGCGCCTGCCAAGCCAAAAGCAATAATGGCGACTAACTGAGTAATATATGCATCTTTTGAGATTTCTTTCAAACCGGATGCAGCAATAATAGAAATAAAACCATTAATCATTTTCTGCACCTCCGAAGTATGTCAATTTTCTAATTAATTTATCATAGTTCTCGTTAATGTAGGTATAATTGGCTTTTGTTAAAGAATTTGTGACAGTTGCATAATTATTATTTTCCTCTTTTATTGTATCAACAATTTCGATTACATCATCTTTTTTCATTATGCTGCACAGTGTTTGATAATCATTTTCTATATAAACAAAAGTCGACTTGCTGAAAGTGGTTTTTATATATGAGGAATCAATCATTCCTTCTTTATACGCATCCTCATTATCAATATCAAGTTTTGTAACAATATATAATAATGATTGTTTTAACTCAGCATCTGTGAAGCTCTTAAATTTACTCTCGTCTTTATTTTTTCTCGAGTAATAGTCACACAAAACTTTTAGATATTGTACAGAGCGCTCATTATCATCTAAATAATCAAAGTATGACTTTGCCTTATTTGCTCTTGTTATAATATTTTCATCATCGAATAAAATAAAATGATATATACCGGCATAATAGAGGTATGTTTTTGCTTTATCAGAAAAAGTGTAAACAACCTCACCGTTATCATCTTTAATGGCGTTGTTTGCCACTAAAATATCTCTATTAGCTTGTAGCTTCGTTGCTTCCTTCTCCGAAATCGTTTCGTCCTTAATGCAATAAAGTAAGAAATTTTTGTATGCCTCAATATTATTAGGCTGAAGAGAGATAGCATTAGTGACTTTTACTTCTGCTTCGTCATATTTCTCATCTGATTTAAATACAGACAAGCTCATATAGCTTGATTCTTTATAGTTATTGCTCAAAGTCAACCCGACTACACCGACAATAGCAAACACCACTGCCAAAGAAGCGGAAATAATAAACATTAACAATTTATTCTTTTGCTTTCTTCTAAAATCATCATCAATTTCGGTGTAATGCTCCAAATCATACATCAGTTCATTACAATTCTGATAACGATCATCCGGGTCCCACGAAGTACATTTATCAATGATATGCTCCAAACCGCTGGAAAGCTCGGGGTTATACTCTCTAATCGGAATATACTCATAATTCTTCGGTCTGGGGTCTGCACCGGTAAGGAGGTGGTGCATAGTCATACCCAAAGTGTAAATATCGCTTCGTGCATCCGTTCTGCCGCCAAAGTGTTCGGGAGAAGCATAGCCTCTGGTACCAAGCGCGGTGGTATCGGCTAAATTTTGCTCTTTAAACTCACGCGCAATACCGAAGTCAATCAGCTTCACATTACCCTCCGGCTTGAGCATTATGTTGGCGGGTTTCATATCGCGATAAATAATCGGCGGTTTCTGCGAATGCAGGTAACCGAGGGTATCACAGATTTGCTTTGACCAATCAATTACCAAATCTTGAGGTTGTGCGCCGAATTCTTCTAAAATCTTATCGAGCGATTCACCCTCAACATAGTCCATCACAATATAAATCTGCGGATCATCGGCTCTGTCAATAATATCAACGATTCGAGGAATAGCCGGATGGTCAAGCCGCTTCATCAACTCGGTATCATCGGGAACTTTATTAATAATTACTTCATTGTTTTTACCGATACCCTGCCGTTGAATAACTTTAACCGCCCACTGCTTATTCAGTCGGTTATCCATTGCAAGGTAGACAACAGACATACCGCCCCTACCGATTTCTTTCAGTATTTCATACTTACCGTCAATAACGGTTCCTCTTTCAATTGCCATTTTTCCCCACCTTACTTTGAACACTTTAACAACGCTACAGTAATGTTATCTCTTTCATTTCTGCTTTTAACAGTGTCAATCAATACTCTGCTGTTCTGCTCCATCACAATTTCATTGGTAGCAGCAGTATAATTAAATGCTTGATACATTTCTTCATCAGTAAGAACATGCCTGAATCCGTCTGAACAAAACATAAAAACAGTATTATATTTAATATCGCCAAATAATATCTGCGGGACTACTTCTCTTGAGGCACCTACACATTGCAGCAGCATATTTCTCCTCGGATCCTTTGCTGCCTGCTCCGGAGTCATGGTACCTTTTTTTATTTCCCGCGCAATAAAAGTTTGATCTTCCGTCAGTTGTTTGAAACCGCTACCGATTTCATACGCTCGTGAATCACCGACATGTGCAATTAAATACTTATTACCAATAGCCAATAACGCAGTTACGGTAGTGCCGAGAGTAACATCCCGCGACTTACCGAATTGAGAAATAATAAAGTTCTGTTCTTTAATTAACCTTTCCCACTGGGCACTAAAAGTTTTCCAAGACAATTTATTGATTAGCTTTGGCAGTTCATTATCAAACCATGCAATAAATGCTCTAATAACGGTTGCGCTGGCAAGCTCACCTTTTTCTAATCCGCCCATGCCGTCACACAGAACCACCATGGCAATCTGACCGATTTTTTCCGAATTGGCAATTCTAACACAAACGCTGTCTTGATTTGTCTTTTTTACATTACCGATATCCGTGACTGCTGTCCCGATAAACTTCATAACTATCTCCTTGCTTTCTATAACTATGATTATTTAGTCGCGGTATAAATCTGCCTTACATACCATAACTTAATCACGAATCAACGCTTTTAATCTATATGGAATTCAAACTCTTCGTTGGCAAGAATAATTTCATCGCCATCAAAAATTTCCACTTCTCTCTCCGGATAAATTTCCACCCCATTTACAAAGGTGCCGTTTGTCGAATTATTATCTTTAATGAAAAAATGTCCGTCATTGGAAATAATATCCGCATGTAATCTGCTGACAGCGCTGTTGTTTTGAACAAAATAATCAACATAGCTTCGCTCTTTTCCGACTCGAAAAACCGGCTTGTCTATATCTTTTCTGTCAAAGTTGCTTTTTCTAATCAAAAACGGATATTTGAACTGTTCCTGATAAAGCAGCGCTGTTCCGTCTGCTTCATCTATCGAAGAAGTATCACTTCGCGTCAACAATGAAGTTGCCTCTTCATCTTCAACCAATAACGCCGTATCGCTTTCTTGATCAAACCCGTTTGCACCGGAATTCATAGTGCCGTAATCTCTCGTATTTGCAGAAACCGTTTGCTTCATTCTGTCTTGGCGGTAATAAAGATCATCGCCTTTGAACTGCTGACTCTGACCGGGCTTTTGCCGAGGAATCTGCTTATACACTTGCGGATAGTTTTGAACAATGTACTCTTCCATCTTTTCCGGAGTAAAAGCTCCTTTCAATCCGATAATGTAGTTGCTCAGATTTACAACAGAACTCAAGTTTTCTCCTAAAGCCGGTTTTGTTTTGGAAATCATATCACACAAGAAACTCGGCAACATGCACACACACTGTTGAGTTATCAACGGTTGGTACAGCATATGCACTTCTTTTGTTCGTAAATTGACATAAACGAATTTAAAATCCAACATTAGATTTGATAAATTAAAACCGTTTCTGCTTAAAACTTTGACTATTTCAATGATTTGGGCAAAGAGTACATAGAATTCATTTAAACTAATCTCGTTTGCTAAATACTGCTCAAGGGTGATACCGCTCGGCGCCAAATACTCAATCTTTCTCGGTTTAAGAACAGTGGGCCTCATAACACCCTTCATATTTTTCGCAGATAATGTTTCAAGCTCTTGTTGGTTTATCTGTTCCTTCTTTTCCAATTTACTAAGAATGATTATTTGATTATTTTTATTTTTCTGCTTCAGTTTGCTCATTAGAAACCTTTGTATTCAATGTTAAACTATAATTAAGAAATCAACTTTTTTAGACTGCTTATTTTTCTCACGCTAAACTTTTATTTAAAGATCACTGCAAATGAAACTCAAACACTTCATTTCCTAAAATTATCTCATCACCAGCAACTATTTGAACAGGTGTAGATGCCGGAATCATTTTCCCGTTGACAAAAGTATGATTGGTCGAATTTTTGTCAATAATGGAATACTCATTACCTATCGTGGTAATCTCCGCATGGTATCGGCTGACAGCACCATTACCCGAGACAGTATAATCTACTTTGTCGCGAATTTTTCCAAGTGTAAAACTGCTTTTTGTAATATCAATTCTTTCATTGTTGGCTCTGCGTAGCAAATATGCAGAACTCGGTGCATCGACACGCAAAACAGTTGTAGCCTCATAATCATCCGATTCCTCATAAAGCGCTGTCGAAGTTTCAAGCACAGTTGCTTCTTGTGAAAACTCTTCTGCCGGTGCATCGAATACAGATGTCGGTTGCACAGGTTCTTCCACTGCAGGTGTTTCAAACACCGGTGTTGCTTGCACAGTCTCTTCAGCTGTAGTCGCTTCAAATACAGGTGTCGGTTGCACAGGTTCTTCCGCCGCAGGTGTTTCAAACACCGGTGCCGGTTGCACAGGTTCTTCCACTACAGGAACTTCAAACACAGGTGCTGCGATTTCTTTGACTGCCAACTGTACACCGCAATGCGGACAGAAATTGGAAGTCGGCGGAAATTCTCTTGCACAAGAGGGGCATACCTTCACCGGCGCAGATGCTTCGGACACGGTTTGTGCGGTCTCGGCGATAATTCTTTCTGCCGGTGCTACGAATACAGGCTCTGCCTGAATGGATTCCTCTACTACAGGTGCCTCAAATGCAGGCGCGGCTTGTGTCGGTTTTTCTGCCGGTGCCTCAAAAACAGGTGCTTCCTGTACCGCTTCTTCTACTACGGGAGCCTCAAACACAGGTGTTTCTTGAACAGGCTCCTC
>SVOD01000001.1:2131-3074 GCA_015066575.1 Oscillospiraceae bacterium | reverse complement strand
TCAAAAACAGGTGCTTCCTGTACCGCTTCTTCTACTACGGGAGCCTCAAACACAGGTGTTTCTTGAACAGGCTCCTCAAACATCGGTACTTCAAATACAGGCGCGGCTTGTGCCGATTCTTCTGCCGGTGTTTCCTGTACCGGTTCTTCGAAAGCAGGTTTTTCATAAACGGGCGCTTCGGGAATCGGTGCTGCGATTTCCTTGACCACCAACTGCACACCGCAATGCGGGCAGAAATTCGATGTCATCGGAAAATCTCTCTCACAAGAGGGGCAAACTTTTCTCGCTGCGGATAACTCGTTCGGCACCGGAGCTGCAAGCGCATCGTGTGCCATACCGATAACTGCTTCAAATGCTTCCACGCCTTGGGCACCATCACATGCTTGCAATAAGCGCTCTTTCAGCCCTGCATCAAATCCGGCAACGCTATTACTCATACCGAAAATAAAACCCTTTAATACGCCGGTTTTCTGTTGAGGCAAAAAAACCGGCGGCTTGAGAAACGAAAATTTCTCGCCATCATAAAATGCGGCAACATACATTGCCAAAAAGTTTTGCTCAATATTATCGGTAAACACAAGTTGTGCAAACTGCAAAAATAATCTTAAAGCAGTTTCCTGATTCGAGCGTTCCATCACATTGGCGAGCAATTCTCTGCCGTCGGCAAAAAAAGTAATTTCAAATCCTGTTTGATTATTGTTTTGGTTAAAATAAAAACCATTGACAGCATTACTATTGATTAATTCATTCCACTGCGGCAGAACTGTCTGCTGCATTTCTTCATCTGTTAAAACAAACGAAAAAGAATTCAATTCTTTGTTGGCATGAATATCCAAATGCCCACCCCCCTAAAAAACGCATGCGCGGAAACGAACTAAAAAAAGTTTCTAATAAAGGACCTTTGTTTTCTGTGTTCCACAGAAAACAAAAGGCATGCCTTTTG
>SVOD01000001.1:0-2121 GCA_015066575.1 Oscillospiraceae bacterium | reverse complement strand
TTTGTTTTCTGTGTTCCACAGAAAACAAAAGGCATGCCTTTTGCAATTTTCATTTTTGTCTTACTTACATTTAATAATATACTCATTTAAAGTATACATTAATACGACATATTTTGCAACCATTGTTTTCCTTTTTTGTGTGGCTTTTGCTCACTCTTCAGGCAAGGTGATATACACTTGTTGAAAATACTGTTTTTCTGCTTAGATACAGCATAAATCATCCCTGCACTCAGCAAGGATGATTTATGCATTGTTATTCTTCAAAAAGGTAAAAATCGAAAAAAGGTCCTCGAATGTCCTACAGCCGTTGTCAGCCTCGGCGCAGTGTCTTTTTTTCACTGCAATTCTATTCGGAACACTTGATAAATTCACCAAAACGTTTTTGATAAAAAAGGAAGTTATTTTACTATTAAAATGTGGGTAACATATGAAACATATATAATCGCTTTTTAAGAAAAATAAGTGGTTCTTCTTGCTACTGAACTGCACCATTTTGTGTAGACAGCACAAAATGGTGCAGTTCATTTTCTAAACCACGCTCATTCTTTTTCCTGATTTTTATGGATGTTGGAAATATCCTCAAATGTACCGCCACCGACGTCATCCTCGGCGCGGAACTCGCCTTTCTCAGCCAGGCGCATAAAGGCATCTACCACATCTTCCGTCAACTGTGTGCCGGAGGCATCGTGAATAATGCTGATTGCCTTATCATAGTTCATGCGCTTTCTGTACGGTCTGTCGGAATACATCGCATCAAAGGTATCGGCAACGGCAATAATCTGCGCCACGCGCGGGATTTCCTCGCCTTTAAGCCCCTTGGGGTAACCTTTCCCGTCAGGCCGCTCGTGATGCGCTTCGGCGCCGACTACGATATCCGGCATCAAGCTGATGCTCTTGAGCACATCCTGCCCGCGCACGGTGTGAGACTTGATAACATCAAACTCGTCGTCCGTCAGCTTGCCGGGCTTATTGAGCACCTGGTCGGGAATGCTGACTTTACCGATGTCATGCATGAGGGCAATGTTGTAATACTGCTCTACTGTTTCCTCGTCATAACCGAGCTCTTTAGCAAGCATCGCCGTATATTTTGCCACGCGCGAGGAGTGACCCTGTGTATAAGAATCTTTCATATCGATAACCTTCGCAAAGGATTCGATAATTTCTCTGAGCAGTTGCTTATCGCGTTGTTGTTGTTCACGCAGCCTTTCCAATTCACCGGCTTTATGAGAACTGATTTGCATTCTGGAACCGATTAAAACGCAAACGACCAAAAATACTGCTGCAATCGAAACAATGAGAATAACATAATTGCGTGTATAGTGGGTGATTTCATCCATAGAAATATCCGCACCGGCGTAGGCAACGCATTCGCCTTTGGCGTTATAAATCGGCTCATACTTTGTCATCAGCCACCCGAAAGCATCGTTACTCTCCATAATGTCCATGGACTTTCCTGCCAAAAGGTCGGGTACTAACGGCAAAAACGACTCATCAAACTCCTGCACATCGCCGAGATTGCCCGGCTCTTCGGGGTCGGTATCAAACACCACATAGCAACCGTCTTCTCGGATTTGATAGACATATAAATACTTCAAATACGGTGTGTTTTCCAAAATATCCTTCAGCCGCTCAAAGGTTTGGGCATAGGCAGCATCTTTTCCGTTTTCAAGCCATTCATTCACGCGCGCGGAACTAACCTCCGCCGCCGCTAACTTTGCGGCGCCCGTAACGGTTTGCTCACGGTCCTTGCGAATTTGCGAACTTAAAATGCTTGTACCGGTAACGGTAATGGCAGTCGCCATCACAACAGCAAGCAACACCCATACAATCAACAGACGCCGAAGGCGCCCTTCGCGGTTTTTTTGTTTTTCCATATACGCCTCTCCAAAGATTATAATATATTTATTATAATGCATTTTCGCCTTACAGTCAATCAGCAGAAAATAAGCCCGCACCGTCGGGTACGAGCTTACTATGAAATAATTACTGGTGCACAAATACCAACGTGAACACGGTACGGTCGCCGCCGCCAAGACCTGTGCCGCCCGCCACTGATGTGGTCATGGTGTGCAGTGTCCATCCCTGCTGTGCCCATGCGTTTAAGGTTTTGTCAAGCTCTGA
>SVOD01000060.1 GCA_015066575.1 Oscillospiraceae bacterium | reverse complement strand
GCTTTTGCGATGGTGCTTTTACCTGCACCGGAAGGGCCGTCAATTGCCACTTTAATTGTCTTTCCCATTACTTTCCTCCTAATTGTGAAGCATGTGTTGCCGCCGCATATGCACTTGAAAATGCAATTTGCAGGTTGAATCCGCCCGTAAAGGCATCTACATCAATCATTTCACCGGCAAAATAAAGATTTTCATATAGTTTGGAACACATACTTTTCGGGTCTATTTCTTTGGTGCTTACACCACCGGATGTAATCACCGCCTGTTCGATTGACCAAAAATCGGTTACTTCTATTCTGAATTCTTTTAGTAAATGTACCAGAGACCGGCGTTCCTCTTTCGTGACTTGGTTCACTTTTTTATGCGGGTCAATACCGCTAAGCGAAACTATCACCGGTATGCACTTTTGCGGGAGTAATTTACCGAGTGCATTCACAAAGTCCTTATTGGCATACGCAGCGAAATCTCTGCAAATACGCGCATCCAACTGCTCAGCGGTCAGCCCGGGTTTCCAATCCACAGTGACATAATAAGAAGCATTTTCAAAACTCTTTAAATATGCGCTGGCGCTAAGCACCGTCGGACCGCTGATGCCGAAGTGGGTAAACAGCATTTCGCCCAATTCCGCATAAAGCGGTTTCTTTTTACCATCCTGAAACAGTGACAGGCGTACATTTTTGAGAGTCAGTCCCTGCAGTTTGGGGCAAAACCCGTTTGGCGAACGCAGCGCCACCAAAGAGGGTTTTAAATCTGTCACCTGATGTCCTAACATTTTTACAATTTTAAAGCCATCACCGGTCGAACCGGTCAAAGGATAAGAAACACCGCCGGTTGCCAAAATAAACGCGTCACCGCCAAAAGCTCTGCCATCTTCCAATACACAGGATAAAATCCGATTTTCTGCTGCTTCCAATCGAACTACCCTGCCCTGCACAAAATCTGCTTCCTCGCTATAGCGCCTGAGTGCATCCACAATATCTGCCGCTTTGTCGGACACGGGAAAGACACGGTTGCCCCGCTCGGTTTTGAGCGGTACACCTAATTCTTCAAACAGTGCCATCGTATCCTGCGGCATAAAAGCGGAAAAGGCGCTATATAAAAACCTGCCGTTGGTCGGCACATTTTTAATGAGTGCTGCAATGTCGTGGCAGTTGTTGGTTACGTTGCACCTGCCCTTTCCGGTTATCATCAACTTTCTGCCGGGTTTTTCATTTCTTTCAATTACAGTGACATCGGCACCTTTTTGCAAAGCCGTACCGGCTGCCATTAAACCGGCGGCGCCACCGCCGATAACAATTACTTTCTTCATTATTTTTTCACATCATCATCGTAAACCTTTAACTCTTGCCATATCTGCTCAAGCTCTTTAAAGTTCTTTTGTGATTCTTCGCTCAAGTCATGAGTTGATGCGACAATAAGCGCGTTAATTAAACTTAAAGGCGCAACCAAAGAGTCTCCGAAAGAAGCCATATCGCTGCGCGCGAGCAGCTTAAAGTCGGCATATTTTGCCGAAGGCGCTAACTCATTGTCGGTAATCGAAATAATCTTGGCGCCTCGGCTGGAAATGAATCGCACGGCACTGACTGTACGTATCGAATAGCGCGGAAAGCTGATAGCAATACACACATCATCTTTATCAATATGGTAAATTGACTCTAAAATCTCGCTGCTGCCGGAGGGTGAAACGAGCTTAACATCTTCAAACACCATATTAAAATAAAACGCCAAAAAAGAAGCCAGGGAAGCAGCACTGCGCACGCCGAGAATATAGATGCGCTTCGCACGTTTGATTGCTTCTACCGCTTTCTCAAAATCGGTGCGCGAAACGCTCTCCATCGTCGCTTTAATCATGCTGATATCGCGCTCAAGCATATTGTTAATAATATCACTGCTGCCGAGCCGGTCGTTCGTCACCGCCATGCGCTGTACACTGGTCAGTTTATTTCTGACAATGTTTTGCAGTTCGCGCTGTAATTGGGCATACTTTTGAAAGCCGAGCAGCGCGGCAAAACGCACTACGGTTGATTCACTTACGCCGGTCTTTTCACCTAATTTTGCCGCAGTCATAAATGCAGCTTTATCATAATGAGCTGTAATATAATCGGCAAGGCGCTTTTGCCCTTTGGAAAAATGCGGATATTCGGTTTTTATTTTTTCTAATAATTCCATAGTTTGTCCTTCAAATTTAATAGTTAAATTATATATGAAATTATACTGTTTTGCAAGAAAAACCTTCAAAAAAATGCAAGTTACCTAATCTAACTTGCATTTAACAAACTCTATTATATCAGAAGGATGTTCCGCTATAAAATCCGCACCGTTTTGCTGCAGCTCTTCCCTGCCACGGTATCCCCACGCTGCCCCGACAGCAAAGCAGCCGCAGTTTTTAGCGGTAAAGATATCCACATCGGAGTCGCCCACATAAAGTGCTTGCACAGGCGAAGCTCCGATTGCATCTATTATTTCGCGCGCACCTGCCGGGTCGGGCTTTTTAGGCACTCCATCGCGCTGCCCGAGAATAACATCAAACGCATCGCCAAACTGTTCGTGAAGAAGCAGCTTGGCATTGGGGTCCGGTTTATTGGTATTACAGGCAATTTTAATATGCTTCTGCTTGAGAAAAGCGAGCAATTCCTCTATACCCTCATAAATCCTCAAGTGAAAATTGCGGTCTTCCTTAAAATATGAGCGAAAGCGCAAAACCATTTCATCTGTTACTTTAACAGTTTCACCCGCATGCGAAAACGCACGATCGAGAAGTTCGTATATTCCATCGCCTACATAGTGACGGTATACATCCGTTTCAATCGCTTCATAACCGTAATCGGCTAAGATATGATTGGCAGACTTTGCAATAGAATCTAAGGTATAGAGCAATGTGCCGTCTAAATCAAAAATAACTAATTTAATCATACAAAATAAGGGGAAGGTTGCCCTCCCCCGTGCTTTCTATTAAAGGTTTTCTACTATGTGTTTGGTTTCTCTTGCAATCATCAATTCCTCGTTGGTGGCAATGACAAAGACCGCTACCTTCGAGTCATCTGTTGAAATCTTCTTGGTTTCGCCGAAAGTGCTGTTATTGATATCTTTATCGATTTTAATGCCGAGATAGCTCATCTTCTCGCACACCTCTTCACGCAGAGAAGGCGTATTTTCAGCAATACCGGCTGCGAAAGCAATCGCATCCACACCGTCTAATGCGGCAACATAAGAACCGATAAACTTGCGAATTTGGTAGCGCTGAATCTTGCGGGAAAGCAAAGCTCTTTCGTTGCCTTCGAGCACTGCTTTTTGGATGTCTCTTTCATCGCTCGAAACACCGGAAATACCGAGCACACCGCTCTTTTTATTTAAAATTTCGGAGGTTTCTTTGGGGCTCCAGCCTTCCTTTTCCTGTAAGTAAGTCACCACCGAGGGGTCTAAAGAACCGGAACGGGTACCCATAATAAAACCGTCAAGCGGGGTAAGACCCATAGAGGTATCCTGCACCACACCGTTTTTAATAGCGGTGATGGAAGCACCGTTACCGATATGGCAGGAAACAAGTTTCAAATCGTCTCTGCCCATCAGTCTTGCCACTTCCGCAGCGATGTATTTATGAGAAGTACCGTGTGCACCATAACGGATGCAGTGGTATTTTTCGGTCAATTCATACGGCACGCCGAAAACCTTGGCTTCATCGGGCATCGTGCTGTGGTATGCGTTATCAAATACACACACCTGCGGCACAGACTCACCGAAGACACTGTAACAGCCTTCAATACCCTGAATGTGAGCCGGATTATGCAGCGGCGCTAAGTCGCAAAGTTCACGAATACCCTCAACCACATGCTCATCAACAAGCTCCGCCTTATTAAACAGCCAGCCGCCTTGCACCACGCGGTGACCGATGGCATCAATTTCGGAGATGTCATCAATAACCTTGCACTCCCCTTCGGTCAGTGCTTTCATAACATAGGAAAACGCTTGGGTATGGTCGCTCATTGGTGCATCGGGGTTTTCAAAACTTCTGCCGTCTGCAGTAGAACCTTTAATCGTTCCGTCTACCTTAATTCTTTCACAAACGCCCTTGGCAATCCACTGCTCATTATCCATATCAATGAGTTGATATTTTAAAGAGGAACTGCCGCAGTTTACAACTAAAATCTTCATTTTATTCTCCTTTTGGATTATTTGCTTGAACATATTTCAACAATACTATATAATATAGTAAATCATTAAAAATTGCAAGTATTAATACAATATTTAGGAGCAAAAATGAAAACTGCCGGAATTATTTGCGAATACAACCCGTTTCATAACGGGCATTTATTACAAATAGATAAAACCAAAGAAGCGGGCGCTACACATATCATCTGTGTGATGAGCGGCAATTTTGTGCAGCGCGGCGATGTTTCCATCGTACCCAAACCCGCCAAAGCACAAATGGCGATTGATGCCGGTGCCGATTTGGTGCTCGAACTGCCGGTGGTGTGGTCAATGGCAACTGCCGAGATTTTTGCCAAAGGCGCTGTGAGCATTCTCAAAAACAGCGGTGTTTGTGATATGCTCTCTTTCGGCAGTGAATGTGCGGATATTGTGCTTTTGCGCAAAGCGGCTGCCGCGGTCAATGATACGGCAATTGATGAAAAAATAAGCAAATATTTAAATGAGGGTATTTCCTTTGTGCAGGCGCGCGCCAAAGCGATTGAAGCGCTATACGGTAAGGAAATTGCCGCCGTTATCGCCAACCCGAATGATATTTTAGGCATTGAATATTTAAACGCGCTTGCCGACAGCGATATTGAACCGCTGGTAATTCAGCGCACCGTACCGCACGACGGTAACAGTGAAAGCATTTTCTACAAAAGTGCCGGTCAAATCAGAGAGATGCTTTTAAGCGGCAACACTGATTTTAAAAAAGCGATTCCCCACACTTCTTATGAGATTTTACGCCAATACGCTTCTATCGGGCAGTGCCCGAATACGGTAGATGACCTTGACAGCGCCATTTTAGCGGTACTGCGGCGCATGGAAGCCGAAGATTTTAAAAACTTCAGTGATGTCAGTGAAGGGCTTGAAAACAGGATTTATAATGCCATCCGGCAATCTGCTTCGGTAAGCGAAATACTATTGCGCGCCAAATCAAAGCGTTACACTATGGCACGCATACGCCGCATTGTTTTGAGCGCTTTTCTCGGTATCGGCAAGGGCTACAACCAAAGCGAAGTGCCCTATTTAAGAGTGTTGGGGATGAGCGCCGGCGGCAAAGAGCTGCTTAAAGCAATGAAAGAAACGGCAAGCAAACCGGTCATTATGAAATATGCCGATTTTCAAGCGGCGGACGGCTTTGCCAGAAAAATCTTTTCCTTTGAATGCAGGGCAACGGATTTATACTCTCTTGCTTTTACGAAACCCTCTCCCTGCGGCATAGAAATGACCAATACGATTTATATAAGCGAGTAAATAACAGCAAAAACAGCACGGAATGTTCCGTGCTGTTTTTTAAATAAACTATATTTATTTTTTAAAGTATTTTTGCACCTTATTTTGCCACTTTAAGCGGTAAAGGTTTGATAATTTTTCAATACAAAAGTCAACCACTACCATCAGCAGATTACCCCCGGCGAGCAAAACATATATAGTGTATTTGCCGATTCCTTCCATTTCTTCCAAAGGCATACCGAACACATACACAAGCAGCAAATACGCTGCCGCCATAGAAATATTGAATACCGCAAACTTAATCACCCAGCGCACTGCCGCAAAGCGAATTTTCTGTTGCAATACAGTTCTGAGAATGGGAAAATACCCGAAAAACATTGCATACAGCAACGCCGGCTCTTTATTACCGCTGAGTAAAAATGAAAGGATAGCAGCAGCAACATAAATCCAAATGCTTTGTACAGCACCCATTTCAATGACTGCCCAAGCAAGTATAATTCCCGCAAAAGTCGGTCCGATATATTCCGCCATCGGGATATTTCCCAGCAAAACCAATATCACGCAAAACGCGCACAGAATACCGCCGAAGGCAATTTTAAAGCTTTGTTTCATTACCTGAAAAACGAGCATAAGCAGTCGCAACAGGCAAGCGCCGTGCACAGTTTGCACACACTGCCAGTACAGCCGCTGCTATCGTCGTTACTTTGCCTCCAATCATTTCTGAATTCACCGCTTTGATTGCGCTTGACACTTTCATAAGCTTGCGCATATTCCGGATTATTCGGTTCATACTGCACCGCTTTCGCGTAGCAGTCAATCGCCTCTTCCATCCAGCCGCGCGAGTGCAAAATTTTACCTTTTAAATAATACCACTCCGCATCTCTTCTCTCAGAGGGAATACCGTCTAAAATAGTTTCCGCATCTTCATAGCGCTCTTGGCGCATTTTGGCACGAATGTCACCATATTTAATACTGTGAGTGCTTTCGGCGCTGTATGAAGCCTGTCCGTTATACATCAACGCGTCATAAGCGCTGTCAAGCTCAGCTGTCTGATGTGTGAAATCGCCATCGGCAGTAGCAAAATATGCCATTTTTTCTTTATAAGCACGAGTGATTTCTTCCGGTGAAGCACCCTCTGCCAAGCCTAATACTTCATATGGATTCACTTGGAATCTCCTTTCAATATGTTTTGCTGCACTGCAAAACTGCCTTCATATATAATATTTTGTAAAATTCCCGTGTAGTGTAAAATCGGCAAAGAAGTAAATGCCTGTGCCGCTTCACCTATGGAAAGATTGAGTACTTCTTGAATACGCTGTGTATCATAACCGTTTTTAAACGGGTTAAAAGAACCGCTTTTTGCGTCCTTTGGCAAATCATCCGCCGCATCGGCAAAATATATCCACCTGCCAAGGTAATAGCCGAAGCGGTAGAGCTGCTGATTATCACTACCGTGAGCAAATAAATACCCTAAAGCATCTGCGGAAGGATGTGCCGCTTTATCAATACCGACGAAGTTGGCCTCATAATCCTCCTGCAATATCATATTTTGTCTTATTTTATCGGATATATCAGGGTAATGTGCCTTTGCTTTGCGGTATTTGGCGCGAAACAGCCGCGCTAAAAACGCATAAAACCATTTTTTAATAAATTTTTCATCACGCACATTGTCAAGCAATTTCTCATAAGTGAGAACGATAAGAATAGAAGCGCACTCAAAAAAAACATCTTGGGCACTGCCAAGCATCAGACACTTTTTTGCGCGGTAAGGACAATAATGCTCACAAGTCTCTTGTTGCCCGTCCGTCATAGACAGCTTAAGCAACGCTAAAAATGTGATGTCGTAGTTGAGAAGATAGCGCGCGGTAAAACCGTAATGTGTCTTAAGAGAGCGGCAAAGTGTGCAATACACCGCGCGGTAATCAGCCGCATTTTCTTCACTTAATTTATTTAAATCGGCTTTCACATAGCCAAACACGGCTTCACTTCCCCAATATAGTTTCTTTAATTATAATATAACTAATTTCGAAATGTTTTAACAAATTGTAAATTTTTCTACAGATATGAAAAACCCCGCTTCCTTTCGGAAGCGGGTTCAAATAAAATGCGCTTATTTCTTATTATAAATAGTATCGTTGCCTAACGAATCAATCACATTGAGCTTATTGCCATTGATTTCATAGTCTAATACCATCGGCTCCGTGTTACCTTCGTAGGTGATGGAGAGCTTGCCGCCGTTTGCCGTGTATGTAAAAGGCATGTTAGTGCCGCCTGCATCGTAGACACCGGAGCCGTCTGCTTTAAATGTATAAACATAGCCGCCGCTTTCATATTCCCACTCGCCCACAATCGAGCTGTCACTTGCACCGCTTTGTTTTGCCGTGGTGGTCTGTTGGGTTGTGGAAGAACCGCCTTCTTGTGAAGTGCTTGTTTCGCCGGAGCCTGCAGTAGTCGTTTCATCTTTCTTGGAATTGCCGCAAGCGGTAAAGGAAATTAACATAAGGCAGACAAAAACGCCGGCAATTATCTTTACCAATTTATACTTATTCATTTTTATTCTCCTCTTCAAATAGTATTTATAATACAAGCCAAATTATTTCGTACCGAAAATTCTGTCGCCTGCATCGCCCAAGCCGGGAATAATATATTTATGCTCATTCAGGCAATCATCGAGCGCTGCACAGTAAATATCGACATCGGGATGTGCTTCCTGCAAAGCCTTTAAGCCTTCCGGTGCGGCAATAATGCACATAAACTTTACTACCTTTGCGCCCTTCTTTTTAATCATTGTAATCGCATCAACCGCAGAACCGCCGGTAGCAAGCATGGGGTCAACCACAATAACTTCTCTCTCATCGATGTCAGCCGGCAGCTTGCAATAATACTCAATGGGCTGCGCTGTGTCCGGGTCTCTGTAAAGACCGATATGCCCGACCTTTGCGGCGGGGACCAGGTTGAGCACACCGTCAACCATACCGAGACCTGCGCGCAAAATCGGTACGAAAGCAAGCTTTCTGCCTTTTACCTGCTTTGCGTGGCAAACACCCATCGGTGTCATCACATCGACATCGGTCAGCGGCAAATCTCTGGTCGCTTCATAGCACATCAGGGTTGCAATTTCGCTGATAAGAGCGCGAAACTGATTCGTGCCGGTGCTTTTATCTCTTAAAATAGAGAGCTTGTGTTGAATTAACGGATGGTCAAAAATAATTACATTAGCCATTTCTTCTTCCTCCAAATATTTATAATTGAATTAGTTTTACTAATCGTTTTCTATATCCATCATCATATTGACGCGTTTTTCATGTCTGCCGCCTTCAAATTCGGCATCCAAATATGCATCCACGATATCCAGTGCCAGACCTGCACCAAGCACTCTGCCGCCGAAGCAAAGCACATTGGTATTATTGTGCATTTTGGTAAAGCGTGCACTAAAAGTATCCGAACAGCAGGCAGCGCGAATGCCTTTGACTTTGTTGGCGGCAATCGACATACCGATACCGGTTCCGCACACCAAAATCCCGCAATCGGCTTCACCGGCAGCTACCGCTTTACCAACCTGCTTGGCAATCACAGGATAATCTACCGCTTCACCGCTAAAAGTCCCGAAATCTTTATAAGCAATGTTTCTTTTGTCTAAATGTTTTTTGACTTCTTCTTTGAGAAGATACCCGCCGTGGTCGGCTCCGATTGCAATCATCTTTTTATTCCTTTCTTTTTTAACTCTCTTTGAGCTTGTGACATTCTAAGATATGTCGGCACGAGGGCAGCCCCCTGCACCGCCTTGTCTCGTTGATTATAAGCCAGTTCACAAAGTTTAGCTGCATTTTGATAGCGGTTTTCTTCCGCGGCAAGCAAAATATTATCGCACTTGTCTTTCAAAATCTCATAGGCTAAGGTCGCGCCGTCTCCGGCAAGCCATACCGGTTTATCATAGCTTTGAATGCGCTCAGCCAAGCTTTCGGCAGCAACTGCTTCATCCGGCGTAAGCCTGCGTAGGGTAACCGATTCAAAGGTCGCTGTGTAAACCTGCGCACGGCGCGCATCCATACACGCAATCGCAATACAGTCCTCTTTCTCAATATTGGCGGCGATAACCTCCAAGGTCGAAATGCCGATACACGGCTTGTCAGCAGGAAAAGCCAACCCCTTGAGCGCTGCTACGCCGATTCTGACACCGGTAAAAGAACCGGGGCCGTTGGTCACGGCAAATAAATCAATATCCTGCAAAGAAACCTGTGCTTTTTGACAAACACACTCTACCATAGGCAGCAAAGTTTGCGAATGTGTCAGACCGTTATTAACAAATTCCAAAGCAATAATTTCACTGTCGTTGCTCAATGCAACACTGCAGCTGACAGCAGAAGAATCAATGGCTAATATTTTCATCAAATTCTTCCCCTTTTCCGATTTGAATAAATCGCTCGCCTTCACTCTGACCGATAGCTATTTTAATGTATGTTGCATTCTCCGGTAGGGCATTTTCAATGTTTTCACTCCACTCGATTGCCAAAACCGCATCGGTATCCAAATAATCGAAATAGCCGGTAGAATACAAATCATCCCACGTCTCTATACGGTACATATCGAAGTGGTAAAGATTGCAGGCTTCGCCTCTGTACTCGTTGACAAGCGAAAAAGTAGGGCTTGTGACATCGGCACTGATTCCCAGCCCCTTTGCAAGCCCCTTAATAAATGCAGTTTTTCCCATACCCATACCGCCAAAAAAAGCGAGCACGTCTCCCGCGCGGCAATCTTTAGCAAAGATTGCGCCGAGAGCAGTTGTTTCTTGCGCGCTGTGGGTGGTAAATTGCTTCATATACAGTCCTTTTGAATTGGTTAAACAATCCGATTACAATTATTTTTAATAGTATAGCATATATTTCAATTTTTTTGAAGAATTATTCGCAAAAAATATTGAACAAATTCTATATTTCTGCTAAAATCTTATTTGTATAATATATTTAATGACCATATTTGGTTAGGAGGAGTGTACTATGGAAAGAAATTTTGTCATTCAGTACAAGGGTGATTTCGGCATTGTTACTACTAATCAGTTGGAAACTGATTTCTATACTGTGGAAGTCAGCGACAAGGATAATCGCTTTCAAGTCGTTTTAAAACCGAAAAAAGTTTTTGAATTAGTGGCTTTCTATGTGGAGAGCGAATATGAATTTATGCCCGGTGATAATTTCTATGCCGGTGGTTATCAGTCCTGGTCCACTTCCAGAGAATACAGGAATTATGATATTCAAAAAAGCTCTCTCAAACTTGCGCAAATCCATCCCCTTACCGAGCATATAACGAAAATGTACGGTGATGAGTATATGGTGGAGTATTCCGAATTACCCGGTGAATTTCATTCCCACTGCTACACCTATATCCGCAACGGTGAGAATTGCAAATTCTGGGGTTCTTTAAGTGAAAAGACCGGCTTTACCTACTTTAAAGTCAAGATGAATGACGACTATTTTGCTATCTGTAAAGATGTGGAAGGCAAAGTAGTTACCGAAGACTATACGGTTTTTGATATTGTTTACTTTGAAGGCACTTATGATGAAGTGTTTGATGCTTACTTTGATATGCAGGAAATGCCTGCCACCAGAAAAGGTCAAATGAGCGGTTATACCTCCTGGTACAACTACTTCCAAAACATTAATGAAGATATCATTTTGCGCGACCTTAACGGTTTGGACGAGGCTTCCGAGGAAGTATCCATCTTCCAAATTGACGATGGATACGAACCTTTTGTCGGTGACTGGTTAGACCCGTGCCCCGAAAAATTCCCCCACGGTATGGGTTATATTGCAGATAAAATTCACGAAAAAGGCTATAAAGCCGGTATTTGGGTAGCGCCCTTCTCCTGCCAAATCAAATCCAGAATGGCAAAAGAGCACCCGGATTGGCTGATAAAAAATGAAAACGGCAAGCCGATGCTGGGCGTTCCCGCATGGGGCGGCGCGTATATCTTTGATATTTTCAACGAAGAAGTTAGAGAGTACATTCGCCATTTCTTCGATGTCATTCTTAATGAGTGGAATTACGATATGGTCAAACTCGACTTCTTATACAGCCAGTGTATTAAACCCAGAAACGGCAAGTGCCGCGGTGAAATCATGTATGCCGGTATGTGCTTCCTGCGCGACTGCGTAGGCGACAAGCTTTTCTTAGGCTGCGGTGCTCCAATCGGCACTGCTCTGGGTATTGTGGATGCCTGCAGAATCAGTTGCGATGTGGCTCCCACCTATGAGGGTAAGTTTTATAACAAATATGTATTTGTCAACAATGAAATCATTAGTGCTCAAAATGCGATTAACAACTCCATTTTCCGCCGCCATCTCAACGGCAGAGCCTGGATGAACGACCCCGATGTGTTCTTCTTAAGAGATGACAACATCAAATTTACCAAAGAACAAAAGCTTTTGCTGGCAACCATCAATAACCTGTGCGGTAATGTGCTCTTTGTTTCCGACAATGCAGGCGACTACGATGCCACACAGATGAAGTGGCTCAAGAAGTTCTTCAAAAAGACCGATGAAAAAATCATCGGTGCCGAATATATCACCGATGATATTATTCGCATCCGTGTTAAAGACGGTAAGATGATTAAAACCCTTACCTTCAATATTAAAACCGGTAAAGTTATTAAAAACCTCGTCTAAAAAGAAAAGCCCCGCAGGGCTTTTCTTTTTAGACAAATAAGGATTTGTCGCGCTGTTCTATGAACAGCAATTATGAATTAAGAATGTTGAATGTTGAATTAAGGAAGGGCTCCGCCCTTACCCATTAGAAGCCGCAAGCGGCGTAGTTATAATATTATCGGGTGCGGGTGTCCCGCCCACAATTCAAAATTCATAATTCAAAATTCAAAATTTCAAATAAGGATTTGGCGAGGTCGTAGACCGCGACAAATCCTTATTTGTGTTACAAATTGTTTACGAATGCCAAAAATCATTGCAAATCGGCAAACGACTATTTATAATTAAAATTTAGATAAAACTTAAGGATTGTTTATGAACGAAAAAAGCTTTGCAAACAAAATAGCAGAGGCCTTTAAACAGACAGATTTGTTTTTGCTGTTTTTATGCTTGGTAGCTTCCACCTACGGTATGCTCCTTGTATTTAGCGCAACAAAAAACACACTGGTTGAAGGTCAGCTGATTTCCTCCGAATTCAAATCGATGGCGGTTGCAGTCCCCATCGGTATTGTCGGAGCGCTGATTTTGTCTTATATTAATTATGAATATTTTGTCAAATTCTTTTGGGTAATTGGTGCTGCCGGTTTGATTCTGATGGTTATCACCATTTTCTTCGGCGTTGCTCCCGATGCCAGACAAGACTCCAGATGCTGGCTGAAAATCACGGATTCCTTCTATTTCCAGCCCTCGGAAGTGGTGAAGCTGGCGTTTGTCATTACCTTTGCTGTTCACTTAGATGCCGTTAAGGATAATATCAACTCCATCAAAAATGTACTGCTTTTAGG
>SVOD01000179.1 GCA_015066575.1 Oscillospiraceae bacterium | reverse complement strand
TTTGCTGCGACACAAAATTTTCAACAACTAATGCGTGAAAATTGAGCCTGTATTTTTACCGAGATAAAAATACACGCAATTAGTTGTGAAAAATAAAATTTTATGTCGCAAAGTTATTTTACCATAATTATCAGCAAAAATCAACTGCACGCAGTGCAACTGTGAGCGCAGCGAAAACTGTAAACGCAGTGAACAACTGCGAGTAAAACGAGCAACAAAAAAAGCCGCTAAGCGGCTTTTTTTAAATCGGTCCGTCGTTATGGATGGTTTTATCAAACATATATTTTTTATCCCACGGCATCATTTTTGTCTCTTCACAGAAGCGCATCGGGTATTTAATGCCGGGTGTCCACTGTGGTATTTCAGGGCAGTTCGGGTTGCCGGTTTTAACAAATGCGGCAAGGGATTTACTCATCTGGTTGGCGATAGTGCGGTCAATTTCCTCAAAGGGGCGCCAACTGATATCTAACGTATTAAACACATACAATAAATCGGCGGAGTGCCAAGCGCCCATGTTATCGCCGGGAAGGGCACGGGCGAAGTTTGCCATCCACACTTTATTGCCGCCGCGCAGCCCTTTTTTGGCAAATGCTTGGCTCATTTTTAAGAGTGCAAAGCAAAACATATCTTTGGAAGTAACACTGACCACCATCGGGAAATCGGTCGGCACGGTCTTCATTTTGAAGTTTTCTTTGGTGATGAGTTCGCCGTCATAAGTCGGCAGGGCACTCATCAGCGGAATTTTACATTCCTCAAAGGCTTTTCGCCATGCCCAATAAAGCTCTTCATCACTCAATTCATCACGCACTTGCAGGATATTCTCTTTACCGGCATACTGCACCACTTTGTCCCAAAACTCTTTGGTTTTTTCGGGTGTTTTGGGCTTGGCAATTTTTCTTTGAATACCGGCGGCGCTCATAATAACCGCACCGTGTAGCTTGATTCTTTTCATGCGTTCGGTCGAAAGCAGCAAGTCGACACTCATGCCGCCGGCACTTTCTCCGGAAAGGGTGATTTTGTCGGGGTCACCGCCAAATTCGGCAATGTGCTTTTTGACCCACTCAATGGCGAGCATTTGGTCATAGAGCCCGTAGTTACCGCACTTACCGCTTTCATCTTTTAAATCGGGGTGAGAACAGAAACCGTAGGGAGTAACGCGGTAGTTCATTGCCACCCAAACAATGCCGTTTTTTGCACTTTCTACACCGGTGGTGTGCCCTTCATCGGCACTACCGCTGACAAAGCCGCCACCGAAGGTGTAAATGAGCACCGGGCAATTCTTGGCATCTTTCGGGGTGACAATATTTAAATTCAGGCAATCTTCACTGTAAGTAAAAGTTTGTCCGCGTCTGAATTCCTTATAGAAAAAAGGTGATGTTTCCTTATCGTCCGTAAAAGCGCGCTCCTGCGGGCAGCAGGGACCGTAGGCAGTGGCATCGAGCACACCGCCCCACGACTCAATCGCGGTGGGGTATTGCCAGCGACCGGCAGTTGCGAAGGGAATGCCGCGGAACTCATAGCGATTTTCAAATTCAAGCCCCTTGATTTCGCCCATTGATGTGGTAATGTTTTTAGTTTGCATAGTATTTCCTCTTGTATTTTAAAGTGAGTCATAAGTTGCCGATTATAAAGCTTAAAACATTTATGATAGGCAAGAAAGTATGTATTCCAGCGCTTGTGTACAGTTTTGAACCGATACTGTTACTTTTTGCGGCTCTTTTAATTGAATTCCGATAGAAGTTGCGGCATATTCAAACATGGAGTAGTCGTTTGCACTGTCGCCGACTGCAATCATTTCGGAAGGTGAAATGTTCAAATAGTCGGAAAGATACTCAAGCGCTGCGCGTTTACAAATCGGTTTGGGGATAAAATCAATTACTTCCGAGAAATATTCAATGTGGATATTCGCTAATCTATCTTGATTGCGCGCAATCACATCTTTGACTGCGGTGTATTCTGCTTCGCTCTGAGGGAAAGGGGAAAGATTGATTTCGTTTGGCTGAAACCACATGTGCGGAGCAACTTGCAATATTTCCTGCTTTATGCAGGCAAGTGTTTCCGGTGCTTGCGCATCATAAGGCATTGTATACACATGTTTTGGCGGATAATTTACACCAAATTGAATGCGCGCACCGACTTCGCCCACAAAAATCGGTTCTTGCAGTTCTACTTGCCGGAACATACCGCACAGATACCCCAAGGGTTTACCTGAGCAAATAACAATTTGTACGCCGCATGCTTCAATTTGCTTAAGTAATTCAATATTCTTTGCCAGAATACCTTTGCCGTGGGGGGCGAGGGTGCAGTCTAAATCAAAAGCTGCTAATCGAATCATCTTTACACCTGCTTTCTTATCTATTATACTAAAGCTGTCGAAAAAAAGCAAAACAAAAAATAGTGTTGACAAAAAGGGCTTGATGTGCTAATATACTTGAGCAACAAAAATATATCGCGGGGTAGAGCAGTTGGTAGCTCGTCGGGCTCATAACCCGGAGGTCGCAGGTTCGAGTCCTGCTCCCGCTACCAAAAAAAGAAGAGACAATGTTTTGCATTGTCTCTTCTTTTTTTGCAGAGCCGGGTTAGAGCACGACGAGCGCGCTCGTTGGGGCGAAACAGCGCGGCGCTGCCGGTGGCAGAAGAAGCCGCGATGGTGAGGGGAAGAAATAAGGAGCAATGCGAAGCGCACCAAGCGAGCAGGGCGACTATATTTCTGACGGCGCGAAGCGATAACCCGGAGGTCGCAGGTTCGAGTCCTGCTCCCGCTACCAAAAAAAGAAAACAATGCTTTTTGCATTGTTTTTCTTTTTTGGTTACAGCCCGGGTTATGAGCCGACAAATAAGGATTTGTCGCGCTCTCCGAGCGCGCAAATCCTTATTTGAGTGTTCAGTGTTCAGTGTTTAGTGTTC
>SVOD01000059.1 GCA_015066575.1 Oscillospiraceae bacterium | reverse complement strand
GTAAAAATCAATCCGATTGATGTGACCGTGACCATTACCGGTCACAGTGAAACCGCTAATTATGACGGCAAGGCGCATAGCGTAGAGGGTTACGATTTTGCGGCAGACAGTACGCTTTATACCAAAGCGGACTTCACCTTCTCCGGTAACGCCGCGGCAGAGAGAACCGATGCCGGCACCACCCAAATGGGGCTTGCGGCATCACAGTTTGAAAATACCAACGAGAACTTTGCCACGGTTACCTTCAATGTGACCGACGGTTTTGTAAAAATCAATCCGATTGATGTGACCGTGACCATTACCGGTCACAGTGAAACCGCTAATTATGACGGCAAGGCGCACAGCGTAGAAGGCTATGATTTTGCGGCAGATAGCACGCTTTACACCGAAGCGGACTTCACTTTCAGCGGCACCGCCGCGGCAGAGAGAACCGACGCCGGCAAAACAGACATGGGGCTTACGGCGGCACAGTTCAGCAACACGAACCCGAACTTTGCTACGGTTACCTTCAATGTAACGGACGGTTTTGTAAAAATTGACCCGATTGATGTAACGGTCACCATTACCGGTCACCGCACCACGGTAGATTTTAACGCCGAAACACACAGTGCGGACGGCTACGACTTTGCGGCGGACAATGCGCTCTATACCGAAGCGGACTTCACTTTCAGCGGCAGAGCCGAGGCGCTCAGAACCAATGCCGGCACCACCTATATGGGGCTGACAGCATCACAGTTTAAAAACACCAACAAGAACTTTGCCACGGTTGTGTTTGATGTGACCGACGGTTTTGTGAAAGTCAATCAGATTAATGCGGTTGTCACCATTACGGGGCAAAACCTTACGGCAGATTACGATGGGAACACACATAGCGTAGCGGGGTATGAGTTTGAAAGCGACACACCGCTTTACACCGCAGCCTATGTCACATTCAGCGGTAATGCGGCGGCAGAAAGGCGTGAAGCCGGCACCACCCAAATGGGGCTTGCGGCAGCACAGTTTGAGAATACCAACGAGAACTTTGCTACCGTCACCTTTAACGTGACGGACGGTTATGTTACCATCAACCCGATTACGGCGGTCGTGACCATCACCGGGCACACCAACACCGCCCCGTATAACGGCAAAGCCCACATCGTAAGCGGGTATGATGCATCAGCCAATACCGCACTCTATGATGTAGAGAAAGACTTTGCCTTCACCGGCAGTGCCATCGCGGTGCAAACCGATGCCGGCACGGCAAAAATGGGGCTGACCTCCGCTCAGTTTAAAAACACCAATCAAAACTTTGCTTCCGTTATCTTTAAAGTGACGGACGGTTACCAAAAAATCACCCGTGTGGATGCCTCTATCAAGAGCGCACCGCACGCCAAAAATAACTTGGTTTACAGCGGCGATACACAGGCGCTCATTGTACCGGGCACTGCCGTGGGCGGCACACTGTATTATGCAATCGGTGCGGACGATACTACCGTTCCCGCCAATGCGCAGTTTAAGCAGTCACTGCCCGCCGCCAAAGATATCGGCAACTATTATATCTGGTATAAAGTCATCGCCGATAAAAACCACAATTCACTTGCACCAAAATGCTTTAAAGTGACCTTGGCAAACCAAGCGTGGTTAACCGTTAACGGCAGAATTCTTAATAACGATAAAACGCCCGTGAGCGGCGCCGAAGTGCTTTTGATGCGCGGTAACGAGGTAGTCGATACCATCACTTCCAATGAAAAGGGCGAGTACTACTTCACTGTTGCCAAAGGTGTATATAACCTTGTGGTAAAAGTAAACGGGGTTACCGTAACCAACATTGCCGATGTTACCGGCAATGTGAATACCGATATCACCTTGCCGGCACCGAATACAGACTCTGTTTTGGATATTGTTTCCGATAAGAGCATTGCTGTCGGCGGCTTAGAGCAGGAAGCAAATCTCATCCGACAAAATGAGAAAGTTCCCGATAATGTCAATGTCACCGTAAAAATGACCGTGCAGGCGATTGCCGAAAGTGATACGGAAGGCTCCAAAGCCATCACAAGTTTTGCCAAAGATAAATACATCGAGTTTTATGACCTGTCGGTAGAAAAAACCGTCGGTTCCGTCACCACCAAAATGAACACAACGCAAACCGTGATGGAAATTGTGATTCCCTGTTCTTTCACCAATAAGCGCGAACTGCAAGTGTTCACTTGCGACGGCGGCGATGTGACGGCGCTCACCGAGAGCGACAGCGGTGCACCCGGCACCTACCGTGTCGATACGGAAAACGGACTTATTTATATTTACACCACCTCTTTTGCGACCATGGCACTGGCATACCAGCCGTATTTCAGTGTAACGAGCCTGCTTTCGCTCGGCTCTTACACCGGCAAGGTTTCCGTAAAACTGGAAAAAGAGAGCGGCGATAAGATATTTGAATTAAACGATGTATCCGTGGAGGATATCGCGTTTAAAGGGGTACCGCGAGGCACCTATACAATGACAGTACAATGGGTAGACGGCGCCGAGAATACCATCACACTGCCGTTTAACATCAAGTAAGTTTAGGAGGATGAAAGTATGAGTAGCAATCAAGCCAAAATCGGCAAGCAAGAAATGGAAAAACTGCGCAGTAGCGAAGGCGGCGCGCAAGCGGTGCAAAAGAAAAAAGTCGGTCCCATCATTGTGCGTGTGATTGGCGGACTGATTTCCGTAGCGTATTATGTCATACTGCTGTTCGGTAAGTATTTTATGGACCCGAAAGGCGTGTTTTACACCAGTTTGAATGTCTTTTCCGGCGTGGAGAAACCGAATCATTGGATTCGTATTGCCAGTTTGGCTATTTTAACCTTGAGCATTAGTTTCGTGCTGCGCTTCTTAATCGGCAGAATGGCAAAAAATAAGGGCATTACCCAAAAAACCGGTGTTGCCATTATCGAATTGTTCGGCAATTTTGTAAAATATGCCGCGTTTATCGTACTCATCTTCTTAATTCTCAACGCAGTCGGCGTCGATACCACGGCGCTGCTTGCCAGCCTCGGCATTTTGAGTTTGATTTTAGGCTTGGGTATGACTTCGCTTATTGAAGATATTGTGGCAGGTATATTTATCATCGCAGAGCGCACCTTTGATGTGGGCGATATTATTGTGCTCGACGGTTTTCGCGGTACGGTTGTATCTGTCGGCATTCGTTCCACCAAAATTGCGGATATCGGCGGCGATATTTTAACCGTGCGCAACTCTGCTATCGGTTCCACCGTGAACCTGACCGACAGAACCTCCTGTGCGGCGCTGACATTCCCGATTGCTCCCACAGAATCTTTGGAGCATGTTGAGGCAGTGATTAAAGAGCATTTCCATGCAGAAGAAATTAAGGAAAAATATGAATTTATGGCAGGCGTACCGATGTACCTCGGGCTTTGCGAAATCACCAAAAAAGGTGTGCAAATGCTATTATTTATTGCCGGCTGTAAAGAAGAGTTCCGCTATGATACCGAGCGTGCTCTCTACCACGAGGTAAAAACCGTTTTTGACAGTAACGATATACAACTCGGTTACACCGGTATCGATGAGGAAGAAGAAGCATAATTAGTTTGGAGGCTATACCATGAGAGTTAGAGGATACGGTGTGCGCCCTCCCAATCACGGTTACAGCGGGCAGCATCACTCCGGTGATGCGTATAACCGCGATTATAAGAAAGTGCGCTACACCAGAGCCGAAGAATATGCTACGCGCGATGTGCAGGAATATCATCATTATCCCGACCAAAAAGATCTCACAAAGGATGATGACGATAAAAAACCGGAAGAAGCGCAGGAAAAATCGCGCAAGCAACAAAACAAATCCAAGTCGCGTATCAAAAACATTCAATCGGTTATGGTTGCATTAGCCGGTGCCGCAGTGATTACGGTATCTTACCAATCGGCAATGGCGAAAAAAGCCGCCCGGCAAACGGATGACCCCGGTAATTCCGCCTCCCAGAGTGCCGATAAAACGGGGAAAGATACCGATGCCGCTTCGGTTTCTTGGGAGTGGAGCGATGACTTCACCAAAGCCGTTTTGGTACTTAAGGACAGCAAGGGCAATGAAATTGCCCGGGTAGATGCACAGGTCATCAGCACCGAAGAACCGGCAAAATGTACCGTGCCCGGTAAAATTACCTATACCGCTACGGCAAAATCGGATGACAAGACGTATACCGATACCCGCAAAAAAGAAACACCGGCATTGGGGCATACGTTTGATGCGGGCACCGCCACCACGACCGCAAGCGGCGAACCGGCAACCGATTTCACCTGCGAGCGCTGCGGGGAGCATTTTATCATTCAAAACACATTAAATGAAGAGTAGTTTGCTTTTAAAAAGAAAGAGGCGAATATCAAGATGAACAATCATACAGCTGCATTTGTAATGCCCCTAAAGTTGAGCGGGGATGAAACGGAATTGCGCCATTTGATGGAATCTGTTGCTTCTATTAAGCAGCAAACAGATAGCAATTGGGTATTGATTATTGTGGATGATTATTCCCATAATGACAAGGTTTATGACGCACTGGAGTCAATTAAACAAGACCTCAAAGAAAAAGTCTATGTTATTTATTCGCACCAAAATTACGGCGCGGGCACTGCAAGAAATAAAGGCATCCGCCTGGCAAATGAATTAGGTGCTCCCTTTATTCTTTACAATGATTCGGATGATTTGTCCGACCCCGAGAGGTTGCGCTTGGTGCGTGAAGCGTTTGAGGCGGATGAAACGGTCAATGTGGTTTACACAAGTTTTGATGTGATTGATGAAAACGGCGATGATGTGCCGCTTGACAAACTCAATCCCACTGTAAGGGAAATCATTGAGGGGCATCAGGTGGATGTTGTTGAGGGTGAGTGCGCATGGATTCCGATTGCCGCCAAGAAAAAGTATACCAACTTAACTTCCTGCACGGCAGTGAAAACTTCTCTTGCGCTGGAGGAGCCTTTCCCGAAATCCTCGGTTTCGGAGGATTGCCACACCTGGTTAAGGTACGGCGCGCACCCCGGTAAGTTTGTTTTCTTAAAGCAAATTAAGGGCAAGTACCGCATATGCAGCGGCATGGCAAGCCGCTCGCGCAGCAGTAATGACGATTTTTACCAAAAAATGTTTGAAATGGACTCTTCCGGCTTTGAGGCAGCCATGGAACTTGCCAAAAAATATGATACCATGGGTGGTCTGGATGAGGACGATTTGAGAGCCGCCTTCTATGTGCGCTTAGCGTTGTGCCTTATCCACGGCGGGGAGGAAACCTACTGTAAAAAAGCGCTGGCAGTCGCCTGTGACATTTCGAGGGAACAAACCCTGCGCCTGATTGATTTGCTCTATTGTGAAGACGAAGCAAAAGAGCGCATGAAAGCGCTGCTTGCCGAGTAAATAACACGAAACAATGATGCGTAATAAAAGTTAAAAACGGCTCTCGCGAGGCAATCGCGAGAGCCGTTTTTTAACAAGGTGTCATTATGCCGTTTTGTCAAAATAGATAGTCACACCGAGAATGTTGCTTTTGAGTTGCTTACCGACGGTTTGAAAACTCAAATCGGTTTCGCCGGTTAGTTCCACACCGTCCTTTGTTATTTTCCAGTTTGCGTTGGAGGTTTGTTCCGTGTTTTCGACACAGGCGGTGCCGTCTTGGTTGAGAATGACAATGAATTTATCGCCGTCCAGGGCATCCTTCATATCGGTTTCAACGCCCTTGAGTTCTGCTCTGACCGCAGTCCAAGTGCCGATATACGGGCTGTCGGCAGGGATTGCGGCAGGTTTGTCGGTACAGCCCGCAAGAGCGCAACAAGAGAGGGCAAGTAAGCAGATGCAGAGGATGGAAATGATTCTTTTCATAACGCTTTCTCCTTTATTTATTGTGAATATTTAGTGGAATGATTCCGCTAATTTGTATACCGTGTGCCTCGAAAGTATGTCATAATAGTATTGTATCAGTAATGACCTCATCCGTCAAACAGGTTCTTTACACACATACAAAAACACGCTTGCAATGCATTCGGGATTAAATTATAATAGGATTATAACCGTAAGGCTTTTTATAGAAAGAAAGGAGAAATATATGAAAAAAACAATCAGTATTATCCTGGCAATCGCAATGCTCCTTTGCCTGTTTACCGCTTGCGGCACACAAAAAGTCGAGGTAGACAGTACGGATATTACAGCGGCAGACAGTCTGGTAAACAGTTTTAAAACCATTAGTGATGCCGTCAACTGCAAGCAGGCGACGTACAACCAATGGGCGTCTGTAGATAAATGGTTCTTTTATGTCTTTGACATCGGTGCGTCGACTTACCGTGTCAGAGCCGCATTTGATGGCGAAATTCCCGACGATTTCTTTGAAAATGATTTTACTACGGACGAGGGCAAAGCGGCGATTAATAAACTTGCAGGCTCGCTTGCCATTGAGAAAGCGGAAAATTTAACCGCCAATATGCCCAAACAGGAAGATGTCGATAAGTTTGTCGGTAAAAAAGGGCAGGCAATGCTCGATGCCGGCTGGAGAACTGCCGGTATAGATTTCGAAAACAAAGTGGTGTTTATGCGCTATGGTGCCTATGGTTGCGATGTCGCTGTTGAGGAAGCGATGAAGGAAACGGAAGATTATGATGAAGAAGCACTTTTTAAAGGTGCAACCATCAAATCCGTTACCAATATAGACATTGAGGATGCCGCCTATATGGAAGAATAGTGATGACATACATTAGGGGCTGTCTTTTACAAGGCAGCCCCCAGACTGTCGAAAAAGTGGCTGAAACCACACGGATTTATAAATCAGAACACTTTTCGCTTTTCTCGACAATTCCTAAATAGTTTTTAGTAAGAGAAAAATACAAGCATATGCTATTAGAAAATCGCCGTTTTTTACTGATATAACGGCGATTTTGTGTTTTTGCCAGTCTCTGCTTGGAGTATCTACATACGCCTCAGCGCAGAGACTGACAAATTTCATCTCACTTTTTCAACATCTGCCAGCGTGTCGAAAACAAGTTTTTCGACACGCTGAGGGCTGTCTTTTACAAGGCAGCCCTTTCGTTGTTCCGTTCAGGTGCGACGGAAATATTTTTCAAAAAAATAATATTTGTGGTTGCCAATTATAAACATTCGTGGTATAATGCATAGGCAATATAAAAAAGTATTGCCACACGGAGGTTTAGCTCAGCTGGTTAGAGCGCCTGCTCCACACGCAGGAGGTCACTGGTTCGAATCCAGCAATCTCCACCAAAAAACAGCACCCGTTAGGGTGCTGTTTTTTGGCGGAGTTGCGACGGATTCGAACCGTAGTCCAACTCGCGGCGGTTCGCCTGGGCGGAGCCGCGAGGGACAAAAAATCGCGGAGGCTTGCACAGCAAGCGAACGAAGCGGAGCGTGAATCCAGCAATCTCCACCAGAAAACAGCACCCGTTAGGGTGCTGCTTTTTTGGTGAAGTTGCGACAGGATTCAAACCGTAGTCCAACTCGCGGCGGTTCGCCTGGGCGGAGCCGGGAGGGACAAAAAATCGCGGAGGCTTGCATAGCAAGCGAACGAAGCGGAGCGTGAATCCAGCAATCTCCACCAGAAAAAAACCGTTCCTTTTGGAACGGTCAGAGTGTCGACAAAGTGGCTAAAACCACACGTTTTTATAAATTTGAATGCATTTTTCTTGTTGTCAACGATTCATCAACAATCATAATTGCAGTAAAAATAACAACACATATTGTTAAAAATCGCCGTTTTTTACTGATATAACGGCGATTTTGTGTTTTTGCCAGCCTCTGCTTGGAGTATCGACATACACCTCAGCGCAGAGGCTGACAAATTTTATCTCACTTTCTCGACCTCTATCAGTTTGTAGACAAATGACTTTGTCTACAAACTGACCGTTCCTTTTGGAACGGTTTTTTCAATGAAATAAATCCCTTTCGGGATTTATGAAGTATTCCTGCGGAATATGAAGTAGCCGGTGCTATGAAGTATGCTACGCATATTGTTAAGGGATTTATTTTACTTCATATTGTGGTGAAGCCACAATACTTCATAATGAGTAAAGCGAATTACTTCATGCCTGCCATCGGCAGGCACTTCATTTTCTTTCGCACACATTGGACAAAGGCACATCGGTATTAGCTTTCTTGGTGGACTTGCGTTGGCAAGTCCTTTTTTTCTTATTTCGCAAAAATATGATTGCCGATGACTGTCACGACCGGTCGCGTGCGAATCCATTGGTTGCTTGTTTTGGCAGGGTTATAGTAGTAAAGCGCTCCACCGCTCGGGTCCCAGCCGTTAATCGCATCCTGCGCGGCGCGCTTGGCGCTGCTTGTTACCGCGGCAGACCAGTTGGAATCCGTCACGGCGGAAAACGCGCCCGATTGGTAAACCACGCCGGAAACCGAATTGGGAAAAGAGGGGTGTGCCACTCTATTGAGCACCACGGCGCCGACAGCAACCTGTCCCTCGTAGGGCTCTCCTCTTGCTTCCGCAGAAATCACCTTGGCAAGCAGCGCGACATCGCTTGAAGAGTATTTACCGCCGGCAGAGCTGCTGCCGCCGCCACCCAAGCCCAGGTACAGCAGAGTAACCGGACCACAGATACCGTCTTGTGTTAAGCCGCAATCGCGCTGAAAGCGGGTAACGGCGCTTTTGGTGCCGGAACCGTAGATGCCGTCAATCGCACCGGTGTAGTAGCCCAACCGCTTCAAAACGGTTTGAATATTCTTAACCTCGGTGCCGGTCGAGCCGTAGCGGGAGAGTGTCGGCACCGTTTTTCTGGCGCCCACCACGGGGATGGCGGCAATCGCGATAATGAGGATAACCGCAGCAGCGGCAAGGAATTTTCTGTAGTTATTTTGCATGCGCTTCACCTTCCGTTTCATTTCACATATATTTTGCCAAAAGCAGGTTGAAATATACATCGTTTCTCTATATAATAAGAGTATTAATAAAAGGAAAATATAGCGAAATGAATAAAAAAACCGTTTTTACCATTGTTTTTGCCGCTGTTGTTGCCATCGCCATTGCGGTGACGGCAGTGGTGCTTATTAATAAAGAAAAAAAGGAGCAGCAGACAACCGAACCCGCAGCGGTGTATACATTTATTGATGAAGAGTACCGCGCTGCGGCAACACAGCCGGATGTCAAACTTTACGGCACACATATAGACGGCCTCTTTTATTCTCTTTCACCGGTAAGGTATTATTATGCCAAAGGCGAGAAGCTTGAGCCGGTCAAAGAGCAGGGTACACTCTCGGTTTCACCCGTTGTCGCTAATACGCAAATGGATTTTGAAATTGCGTATATTGAGCTTGAGGGCAGAACCTTCGGTGTCGGGTTGTGGCACAGCGACGGGGGCGCATATAACGATGTGTTCGCTCTGTTGCTGGATATGCCTTCTGCTTTTAACAGCGCGCAGGCGTATTTGCTTTTGCTTGACCCGGCGCAAAAAGATTTGGGCGCCGACAAGCGATTGTATTCCGAGTTGTTGGCAGTCAGCGGTGACGGAGAAAGTGTTACCTATCTCTTCAACCAAGGCAACCGCATGACGGAGCCGAGCGGCAAATTGCGCACGGATTGGGATTGCGCCACGGCGGCGATGCTTACTGCACAAGAGGGAAGTGCATTAACCTTTAGCGGTAAAAAATATAATCACAGCGACGAGGCGCAGGTGTATGATCTACAATGCACCGAAGGCGGGAGCACGAGCGTGGTCGCACAAGGTGTTTGCGGGGCATACGCTGCCCAAAAAGGGGAATCATTCTGCTATGTACAGCAAAGCGATGCCGATTGGGCACTCTATAGCGGTACTGCACAAGAGAACAAAAAGCTTGCTTCTTATCAAGGCAATTTTGCCAATGATTGCACCATAGCGGGAAGCGTTGCGTTCAAACACAGCGACGGGGCGCTCATTAATCTGCAAAACGGCAAAGAAATACCGCTGCCGACCGCGTTTAAGAAGCTGTATGCCGGCGCGGTGAGCGGGAAAAGGGCGGTATATATCGGCAAAGAGGAAAACAAAGAAGGAAAGGATTATAAGGTGCAGAAAATTGTCATCAGCAATACCGCAAAAGCACAAAGCAAGGTGTGGTATGCCAATGATATTATGGATGAGGATTCTCCCTTGCTTCTTTGCTCGGAGGGAATTGTTACACAAAAAGGCGCCAAAAGCGTGTATATTTCTTACAAATCCCTTGAAAGCTTAGCGGCGGATGTGGTAAAATAAATGTACTTTTAAAGACGATTGAGGTTACTATGGATTATGATGTCAATAAAGTCGTTGTCTTAAGTGATGATTTAGGCAATGAAACCGAAATTGAATATATTGATTCCGGCACCTTTGAGGGGAAGGAATATGCGCTGTTTATGCCGCTGGAAAATGATGATGACGAAGTGATTATCATGCAGTATGACAATGTCAGCAAAGATTACGATTCTTTCATCCCTGTCAGCGACAGGCGCATTTTAGAAGGCGTTTACGAAACACTGCGCCAAAAATATGCACCGGCACTGGCAGAATTGGATGAACAGACAGGAGAAGAGCAATGAGCTGGAAATGTGATAAATGTAAGAATACTTATGCGGACGATGTGGCGCCGACAATTGTGGCAGACTTTCGCTTTTGCCCGCACTGTTTAGGCAAGGGTGATGAAGTTCAACCCATTAAGAAACGGGCAGATGTTAAAAAGATAGTCATCGCCATTATGGTGGCAGCGCTTCTGGTGATGGTGGGCGCTGTCGTATCGGCAGTCATGCTCTTTATCTCCAACCAGATTCCCGCCGCCGTGACCGCCGCCGTGTGCGGTTTTGTGGCAGTGGTGATTTTGACTTCGGTCTCCGACAGCGTGCGCAAGAGAAATCGCGATATTTTCGGCGACGATAAGAAGCGAAAAAAGAAACAGTAAAAAAGCCAATTAATATTGTATTAATAATTATTATATATAAAGAGCAACAGATGCCAGAGGCATCTGTTGCTCTTTCAGCTTGTCGAAAAACTCGTTTTTCGACAAGCTGGCAGAGGTCGAAGGAGTGAGCTAAAATTTGTCAATCGGCACGCTGAGGCGTATGTCGATACTCCAAGTGCTGATTGACAAAAACACAAAATCGTCGTCATATCAGTAAAAAAACGACGATTTTAGCCTCATCCAATCTGAAAAATATAAATTAATTGATTTCATACGATAATTCTTCAATTCAACACAGTTTTTCAAAAACAATAATTATCGTGTGGTTTTAGCCACTTTTTCGACACTCTGAAAGAGCAACAGATGCCAGGGGCATCTGTTGCTCTTTATTATGTGAAGTCAAATGTATATTTTTTCCAAATATCACTATACTATTGTAAGGAGGACAACCTCTTTTGCGGTCAAAAAAGGTACAATTATGAGTCCGAAAAGCAGAAAATGAGCCTAAAAAAGTTACAAGAGTGCTCAAAATACGCCATTTTTCTATCCCGCAAAACCATGGGCGTTTGCGGCAATTGGTTACAAAAAAGTAACAAATCGATGTAACCTTGTAACATTTCTGCAATTTTTACCAAAAGTTTTGACCATATTTGGGGTTGGCAAAAATGTAAAGCCGCTTATTTTGTGGCACAATCGCCAATCTTTTGTGCAAATTCAACAAAAACAAAGGCTTTTTTTGATTTGATTTTACAGTTTCTATCCGCTATAATGTGCTCGAAACCGAATGAGCACTTACAAAGAAAAAGGAGAGCTTATGACAAGGGATCAAAAAACGAATCGGCAAAAGAGCAAAAAAGGCAAAAAAATTCTGATTTTTGCCGCGGCGCTTTTGGTGGTCATTGCAGCCGTGACTGTTTTTGCGGTTGCCAACATTCCGAAAGATGTGACCATTCTTGATGGCACTACTTCTTTAAAGGTCACTACCAACGAGAAAGACCCGAAAAAGATTATTGAAGCCAACGGCTTTACACTCGGCGACTATGATGTGTTAGATGATTCTCAGTTTGCCAAAGAGAATGCCGTGCTGATTATCAAGCGAGAGATGAGTATTGTTTTCAGCGAGGGCGGTAAAGACGGCTGGAAAGTGACACTGCCCGCGCGCACCGTGCAGGATGTGTTGCAGTATTTAGGCAAGGAACTTGCCGAAGGCGATGTGGTGGAACCTGCCGCCTATGAAATCATCAAGGATGGCGACAGAGTGACCCTTTATAAAGCCGGCAACGGTACTATTGCGGTTGACGGCAAAAAAATCGCCATCAAAACCAGCAATAAAACGGTCAAGCAGTTACTTGCCGCCAACAATATAAAGTTGGGCAAAGAGGATATCGTAAAGCCCGGGTTAAAAACGGTTTTGGCAGACGGTGAAACTATTGTCATTACCCGCGTGACCTATAAAGAGGAAACCGTTAAGGAAAAGGTTGCGTTTAAAACGCAGACAAAAAAAGACAGTTCTCTTGCCAATGGCAGCAAAAAAACAGTGCGCGAAGGCAAGGCGGGCGTAGCGGAAGTTACCTACCGCGTGCGCTATGAAAACGGTAAAGCTGTAAAAAAAGAAGCGGTTTCCAAAACAGTTATAAAAGCAGCTGTGGACAAAGTCGTCGCCATTGGCACCAAGACAAAAGCAGCAGCATCTTCCTCCGACAGCGGGTTAGGTTTTTCCTATACAAAGAAATACGAAGGGATAGCCTCTGCGTATTATGAGCCGCCCGGGAGCATGACTGCCAGCGGCATGACCGTAGGTGTCGGCAGAATCGGTGTCAACCCGAAGGTCATCCCTTACGGCACCAAGCTCTATGTCACCGGCTACGGTTACTGTGTGGCAGCCGACTGCGGCTGGGGCACTACCGGCATGGGCAGAATCGCAGACCTGTATATGAACAGTGAAGAAGAGTGCGAAGCGTGGGGTATCAGAAATGTCACCATGTATGTATTGGCTGAATAACAGCGAACCCCGATTCCCATCGAGCTATACCCGCAAAAGGCAGCTTTTGCGGGTTTTCTATTATAAATATAATAAAAGCGAAAAAAATTTATCTAAAATGAGCAGGAAAACGGTTGTGACAGAAAATCGCTATATATGGTAAAAAAAGTGTGTCGCACACAGCATATAGTTAACGCAAAATCAAACGGGAAACAGGAAACACGCGGCGCCGTGTAAAGAATGGCGAAAAAAATCAAAAAAATTGTTGACTTTTCCTTTCGTTGTGATATAATAGTCAAGCACTCTAACGAAAGGGGTCTGCCCTTTTGAGTGCAAATGGACCTTGAAAATTAAACAGTGACAAGAAAAAAGGAACCTGAAATTTTTTTAAGTTTTAGCAAACTTTAATCGTAC
>SVOD01000178.1 GCA_015066575.1 Oscillospiraceae bacterium | reverse complement strand
CGGTATCCGTCAGGTCGGCTTTTCTGTGACCGCGCGATATCTGGATAATCGCGCGCAGGTGCTCTTTTGAGGGAATATCAAAAAAATCGGCGTATTTGGCAATAAACCTGCCGGAAAATTCATTATGAAAATCGCGGATTATCCGTTTCGTGTTCGTTGCATCGTGGGTTTCAAAATAATCCCCGAAATCAATCTGTTTTGAAAACTCCTCAAAATCCTTTTTGCTGATACCCATTCCGGTGTCGTGAAAATAGCATGCCACGAGCAGGCAGTAAATCTCGTCCGCATCCATTTTATCAATCTGCGGACCGGTGATTTTGTTGCAGAAGTCTATAACATTAATCGAATGAAGCTCTGTGTGGTCGGTATATTCCGGAAAAAGCAGTTTGTAATTGGATAAAATATACTGCATGGAAAAAACCGTATCGGTAAACCTTTTGTGCAAATCCGGGCTCAAATCACGCAAGCGTTTTTCAAGTGTAAAATCGTAGTTTTTTTCCATATACTGCCTCTCAATTTCCTGTTATGACTTATTCTATTATAATGTAACACAAATGTTTAAATTTTTCAATCATTTGGCAAAGCCGGGTTTATAAATTAGTCGTAAAGATTAGTTTGTTCAGGTAACATCACTTAAAAGATTTTTGTTAATTCTAATTTATATAAAGTTAGGACAAAAGCGTTTTAATTTAGTCAAATTCTAAAGAGGACGGTGGCAACCGTCCTCTTTTACTTTTGCTGATTCCTATTTATTTTTCTTTCTTCTTGCGGCGGTGGGGGAGAGAGGCGCATGCGCCTGTTGTTGCCAAGCACAGCAGGATGCAAGCCGCTGCCGCAAGTGTATCGCCGGTGCTCGGCGAGGTAGCCGCGGTGTTATGCGCGGTGTCGGCGGTTGGTGCGCCGGTTGTATCGGCAGTGGCATCGGCATCTTTGTCTGTATCGCTGCTGTCGGGTTCCAACACAACCACTTCCACGCGGGCGGTGTAGGTTTTGTCCTCTCTAAAGTCATCGGCAGTAATCACAAGCGTGGTTTTGCCGGGTTTTACGGCTTCAATAATACCAAATGCGGAGTCCACCGTGGCAATCGATTCATCCTCCGAGTGATAACTCGAAAACAAATCGCTATGCGGTTCTCCGGGGTAGTGGAATGTGGGCAGAACCTGCAGCACTTCACCCGGTTTGAGGGTAACGCGCTGCGGAGCAGTCATGGAGGTTGGCGCTACAGCGCTTGTTGTGCTGCTGTCGTAAATATGGAGCAGGTAAGATTGCTGCAGCCCGTTATAAAGCGTGAGCGTAACGGTCACATCACCCGGTTTTTTGAATGTAACCGTGCCGTTGTTACCGACTGTGGCGATGCTTTCATCCGAAACACTCCACACACCGCTTGCCAATGCATCCTCTTGTGCTGCGGCGGGGTAGACCGCAACATCATCCATATTAAAATGTTCCGCGTTATATTCTATACTAATATCATAAAACCTGAAAAACAGCTTTTCAGGTGCCACCATATCGCCGATAGCCTTATATTGCGCCACAAAAGTAGTGTCGTGACTGACGAGATAATCTTTGTGCGGTTCGCCGGTTCCTTTTTCAAGCCACTGAATAAAGATGTTATCGCCCTTATTCGGCAAAGGCTCGCCTTTATCAAGATATTCGCCGATTTTTACCTGTTTGGCGGCAACTACCGCACCTGCATCTTCATAACGAACGCTAACATGCACTTTGCTCACGGCATCAAGATTTTCGCGCATTGCCACGCGCCGCAGGTTAGTTTCTTCTTTAAAAGTGGCGAGCGTTTCATCTAAAGGCACGGGGAGGTCATAAATGCTTCCCGTCTCTTTGAGCAGGGCGGCATCCGCCTCATAGGCAGAGCGAATTTCTTCAATGTATGTATCTAACCTGCCGCCGTCGGCAAGCAATGTGCCGAGTGCGTTGTCCAAAACCGACCAGCGCGCTTTGAGCAGGTCTGCAAATTGCGGGTCATCCTCTCTGAGTTTATCAATCCACGGCATATAGGTGGAAGTGAAATTCACCTCTTCGCTCGTGTTGCCTCCTGACCAGGCAATGTCAAAATCCCACAGGGGACCGAAAAACAGTTTGCCGTTTCGTTCTTTATAGTAATAGGTGCTGTGGGTTTTAAAGGCATCGCCGTTGGCAGTAAATTCCTGCACCCACCAGTAATCTGCGGCAGATTGCAGGTCAAGCATTGCGGCAATTTGCTCGTGCCGCGCGGCGTCTATTTTACCCTCTGCCATAATCAGCGCATCCAGTTCATTCATGTAGTCGCGGATGTATGCGCGCTGGTCGGCGCGCCCGGGCTCAAGGTCTTCACTTGTGAACTCGGGCGATTCGTGTAAAAACTTTAAGCCGCTTGTATCGGTTTTAAAATGGTTGCTTTCCGGTTCATCCGCATCCTGATAATCAGAGTAGGTGGAGAGCAGGTAACCGCCGGAAATATCGGGGTTCTCTGCGGTCACACTCTTTTTGAGTTTGTCAATATTCACGCGCGCGTCGCCCACTTCTACCAATTCGCTCAAGTCATAAATGCCGAGGTAGCGGCTTGGCGTTTCGCTACCGGTCATCACCACTTCCACAGGCACCATCTGCGGGGTGCAGGCAAGACCCATTTGCTCGCCGACCCAAGAGGTGATGCGATTTTTGAGCTTGAGCGGGTCGCCGGCATTCGCCATCAGCGCCCATTCTTTAGCGGCGCCCATGCCGAAGAAATCGGTAGCGCTGCTCAGTTGAATTTTGTAGGGATTTTTCGCGCCCTCTTTCGCCGACCATGTGGAGTTGCCTCTGCCGCGAATGTAATCGAGCTGTACCTCGCCTGCGGGAACGGCGCAAGAGCCGTATTCGCTCGTGAATGTATCGGGCACAAGGATTTCCACCGTGCCTTTGCAGCGCACGGAGTGGTCTTGACTGGCGTTCATATCGGCAATTTTGCCGTAGGGGTGCGCGCTGTCGCTTTGCCTTGCCGCGGCAATAGTCGCATCGCTTTCGTCAATGCGAATCATCACAAGCGGAATGCCGTTTTGCGGGGTAGTCGGCACATCTGCCGCCATG
>SVOD01000177.1 GCA_015066575.1 Oscillospiraceae bacterium | reverse complement strand
CCCTTTGGGGAGATGTCGACATAGTCGACAGAGGGGGGATATAATCAAGTGCGAATGTGTCGCCCTTAACTATTCATTATTCATTATTAATTATTCATTTAATAAGGAATTTGCGAGGTCGTAGACCTCGACAAATCCTTATTTGAAGAGGAGGAAACATGAAAACAGACATTGAAATAGCACAAAGCGCAAACATGCAGCACATTCGCGATATTGCCGCCGCTGCCGGTATTGATGAAAACTATTTGGAGCAGTACGGCAACTATAAAGCGAAGGTTGACTTAAAACAAATGGAGCAGTTTAAGCCCAACGGTAAGTTGGTGCTCGTAACGGCTATTACACCCACGCCTGCCGGCGAGGGCAAAACAACAACCAGTATCGGCCTTGCGGACGGATTGCACAAAATCGGCAAAAAAGTGGTAGTCGCCCTGCGAGAACCGTCTCTCGGTCCCGTGTTCGGCATCAAAGGCGGTGCTGCCGGCGGCGGTTATGCCCAGGTTGTGCCGATGGAGGATATTAACCTCCACTTTACCGGGGATTTCCACGCTATCGGTGCGGCAAACAATTTGCTTGCCGCAATGCTCGATAATCATATATTCCAGGGCAACGAGTTGGATATTGAGCGCAATAACATCACCTGGAAGCGCTGCGTGGATATGAACGACCGCCAACTGCGGTATATAGAGGATGGTCTCGGCGGCGGCAAAAACGGTCTGCCGCGGAAAGACGGCTATGACATCACGGTTGCTTCCGAAATTATGGCAGTGCTGTGCCTGGCAAGTGATTTGGCGGATTTAAAGCGCCGGCTTGCCAATATTATTGTGGCATATAACACCAAAGGCGAGCCGATTACCGCACATATGCTCAAGGCGGAAGGCGCCATGACCGCGCTTTTGAAAGATGCAATTAAGCCGAATTTGGTGCAAACTTTAGAGGGCACACCCGCACTTGTGCACGGCGGTCCCTTTGCCAATATTGCCCACGGCTGCAACTCGGTCATTGCCACCAAAATGGCGCTCAAACTTGCCGATTACACCGTGACGGAAGCGGGCTTCGGTGCCGACCTCGGCGCGGAAAAGTTTTTGGATATTAAGTGCCGCGCTGCCGGCTTGAAGCCGAACGCCGTGGTCATTGTTGCCACGGTGCGCGCGCTCAAAATGCACGGCGGGGCGGATAAGGACGATTTAAAAACAGAAAATATGGCTGCGCTCAAAAAAGGGCTGCCGAATTTGTTGCGCCATATTTCCAATATCACCAATGTTTACGGGCTTCCCTGTGTGGTTGCCATCAATCGCTTCCGCAAGGATAGCGATGAGGAAATTGCCTATATTGAAAGCGCCTGCAGGAAATTGGGCGCCAATGTGTGCACTTCCACCGTGTGGGAGTTCGGCGGCGCCGGCGGCACGGAACTTGCCGAAGAAGTGGTGCGCCTTTGCGAACAGGAAAATCACTTCCGCTACTGCTATGATATTCACGAAAGCCTGGAGGCAAAAATCAATGCTATTGCCACCAAGGTTTACGGCGGTGAGGGAGCAGACTTTACCGATGAAGCAAGAGAGCAGCTCCGAAAGATTGAAGCGCTCGGCTTCGGCGACCTGCCGGTGTGCATGGCAAAAACACAGTATTCCTTCTCGGACGATGCGAAAAAGTTGGGCGCACCCGAGGGCTTTCGCATTACGGTGCGGCAGCTCAAAATCAGTGCCGGTGCCGGCTTTGTGGTGGCATTAACCGGTAACATCTTAACCATGCCGGGGCTCCCGAAGCGCCCGGCGGCAGAGAATATTGATGTCGACAGAAACGGCAAAATTACCGGCTTGTTTTAATGTAAAGTATGTATTATGTGCGCGGCAAATGCTCTTTCACATTTGCCGCAATTTTATCATTCGTTTGAGGTGAAAAATGAAAAAAATCAACAAATTCGGGATATTTACCATCTGCTGTGTGGTGCTGTTAGTGGTGTTTGCGTTTGTCTTTCGCACCAATCCCGCCCCTGAAATGCAGGACTATACGCCCAAGGTTTATGCAAGTGCTCTTTCTCTTTTGCCGCCGGTGGTGGCGATTGTGCTTGCGCTGGTGACCAAAGAGGTGTATTCGGCGCTGTTTGCAGGTTCGATTGTCGGTGCGCTTCTATATTCCGGCGGCAATCTTGAACTTGCCTATAATGCGCTTCTCTACCACGAGCAGGGCGGCTTGGTGGTCAATATCACCGACTTGTCGCATGCCGGCATTTTGGTGTTTGTGATTTTGCTCGCAACCATTGTGGTGATTATGAATAAAAGCGGCTCGGCGACCGCTTTCGGGGAGTGGGCGTCCAAACATATTCACACCCGTGTCGGCGCGCAGTTGGCAACGGTGTTAATGGGCGTTTTAATTTTTGTTGACGATGGCTTTAACTGCTTTACGGTTGGCTCCGTGATGCGCCCGATTACCGACAGGCACGGAGTTTCCCGCGCAAAACTTGCTTACCTTATTGATTCTACTGCGGCACCGATTTGCATTATTGCGCCCATTTCTTCGTGGGCGGCGGCAGTGGCGTATGCCGTGCCGGAAGGGGTGAGTTTTAATCCGTTTCAAATGTTTCTTAAGACCATTCCATATAATATGTATGCGCTGGTGACTATCTTGATGGTGGTGCTTGTCAGTGTGCTCAAGGTCGATTACGGACCGATGAAACTGCATGAAAAGAATGCGCTCAAAGGGGATTTATTTACCACGCCGGATAGAGAATACCAAACCGAGGCGGGGAATACCGCTGTCAAAAAAGAGGGAGCGAAAATCTCGAATTTGCTCATTCCGGTCATTGTGCTCATTGTCAGCTGCATTACCGGTATGGTCTACACCGGCGGCTTCTTCTCCGGCGAAAGCTTTATGAATGCGTTTGCCAATGCCGACTCTGCCAGAGGCTTGGTTTTCGGCTCGGTGTTTACGCTCATCGTCACCTTTTTACTTTATACCTCGCGCGGTGTTTTGGGCTTTAAAGAATTGATGGACTGCCTGCCGGCAGGCTTTCGCACCTTCTGCGCACCGATGATTATTCTGGTGCTTTCCTGGAACCTTTCCGGGATGACAAGGCTCTTGGGTGCCGCCGATTTTATTAAGAATGTAATGAATTCC
>SVOD01000176.1 GCA_015066575.1 Oscillospiraceae bacterium | reverse complement strand
CATAGTCGGGTTGGTAGAGCAAAATATCCGCCGCCATGAGCACCGGGTAGGTGAACAAACCGGCGTTAATGTTTTCGGGGTGCGCCTTACTTTTATCTTTAAACTGTGTCATTCTTGAAAGCTCGCCGAATTGGGTAGAGCAAGAGAGCAGCCACGCCAGCTGTGCGTGTTCCGGTACATGGCTTTGAATGAAGAGTGTGCTCTTTTCGGGGTCAAGCCCGATTGCCATTAACAGCGCATAGGTGCGAAGAATTCTTTCACGCAGCTCTTTGGGCTCCTGTTTTACGGTAATAGCGTGTAAATCCGCCACGGCAAAGTAGGAGAAAAAGTTTTCCTCCAGCGCCTTCCAATTCTTTAAAGCGCCTAAATAGTTGCCCAAAGTGGGGGTGCCGGTGGGCTGAATACAGCTTAAAATTACCTTTTTCTTTTCGTTTGTTTGTTCCATTTTTTGACCTCACGCATAGTATTATGGTGATTATTATAACATATATTGGTAAATTTGTCACTTGAAAAAAAGATTAAATTATTATATTATAGTAGAACTTAATTAACGCAGTTAAGTCTAAACAAATAGGTTTAGCTCCAAAATATAAAAGAAGGAGAAATAATATTGAGTAAAAAAATGACAAAAAGAGAAGTGGCGGCAGCTATAGAGGGCAAGCTCTCTCATGTATTCAGCGTCACTCCCGATACGGCATCCAACAGCCAGATTTATAAAGCCTGCGCCCTTGTGGCAAAGGATTTGATGGGTGGCGAAAGAGCAGACTTTGTCACCAGAGCAAAAAAGGACACCCATTCTAAAAAGGTGTATTACCTTTGCATGGAGTTTTTAATGGGCAGAAGCTTGAAAAACGCCCTGTTTAACCTCGGCTTGACCAAGGAGTTCGAAAGCGTGCTCAAAGACTACGGCGTCAATCTGGAGGATATCGAAGAATGTGAGCCGGATGCCGGTCTGGGCAACGGCGGTCTCGGCAGATTGGCTGCCTGTTATTTGGATGGTCTTGCCAACCGCGGTTTTGACGCAATGGGTTATTCCATTCGCTATGAATACGGCATCTTCCGCCAAAAGCTGGTAGACGGCTGGCAGACAGAGCTCCCCGACTTTTGGCTTCCCGGCGGCGAAGTATGGCTTGTTCCCTGCAGGGAAGATGCAAAGGAAATTCACATCGGCGGTATCGTCGGCAGCATTTGGCACGGCGAATATCACCAGTCGGTGGAGGAAAACTACTCTACCGTTTATGCCATTCCTTATGATATGATGGTTCCCGCGGAGGATGGTAAGGATGTTGCTGTCTTAAGGCTGTGGGCGGCGGAAGCGCCCGGCTTTGATATGACCGCCTTTAACCAAGGTTTATATATGAACGCGGTGGAAGAAAATGCGATGGCGCAGGTCATCAGCAAGGTGCTCTACCCTGCCGATAACCATATCGAAGGTAAATCTCTGCGCTTAAAGCAGCAGTATTTCCTGGTTTCCGCTTCCGTGCAGGATATTATCGGCAGGCATTTGGCGCAGTACGGCACGCTTGACAACCTGCCCGAAAAGGTTGCCATTCATATTAATGATACGCACCCGACTATGGCAATTCCCGAAATGATGCGCATTATGCTCGATGAATGCGGCTATGATTGGGACAAGGCAATGGATATCATTCAAAGAACCTTTGCCTACACCAACCACACCGTTATGGCGGAAGCGCTTGAGAAGTGGCCGGAGGATTTATACAGAACGCTCTTCCCGCGCATTTACGAAATTACCAAAGAGATGGATAACCGCCTGCGTTCCTGGGTATGGGAAAGCACGCACAATGCAGATATTGTCGAAAAATTGGCAATTACCGGCGGCGGTATGGTGAAAATGGCAAATATGTGCGTGGCAATCTGCCACAGCGTTAACGGCGTTTCGGCGCTGCACAGCCAAATATTAAAAGATACCGTGTTCCATGATTACTACGAGCTGATGCCGCACAAGTTTAAAAATGTGACCAACGGTATTGCGCACAGACGTTGGCTGTGCCAGGCAAATCCTGAACTGACCGCCTACCTTAAGAAAAAAATCGGTCCCGGATTTATTAAGGACGGTGCGCAGCTGGAAAAACTCAAGGCGTTTGCGGATGATGACAAAACCCTTGAGGAACTCATGCAGATTAAAAAGAACAATAAAATCCGCTTTGCCAAGTATATTAAGAAAAAGCAAAAAATTGACATCAATCCCGATTCAATTTTTGATGTACAGGTCAAGCGTTTGCATGAATACAAGCGCCAGATGCTCAATGCACTTAATATTTGGTCAAAGTATCTGGAACTCAAGCGCAATCCCGATATGGATTTTGTACCGCACACCTATATTTTCGGCGCGAAGGCAGCGCCCGGCTACTTTGTGGCAAAGAAAATTATTGAGTTTATCTGTACGATTGCCAATATTATCAATAATGACCCGGCAATCGGCGACAAGATGAAAGTGGTATATGTGGAAGATTACAATGTATCCGTTGCCGAAATGCTGATGCCGGCGGCAGATATTTCCGAGCAGATTTCTCTGGCGGGTACAGAGGCTTCGGGCACCGGTAATATGAAGTTGATGATTAACGGTGCCATCACTCTCGGCACGATGGACGGCGCCAATGTTGAAATTTACGAGGCAGTCGGTGAAGACAACATCATTATCTTCGGTATGGACGCGGCAGAAGTGGACGCGCTGCAAAAGCAAGACTACCGCCCGCAGAATTACTATATCAACAATGCACACGCCAAAGAAGCGATTGATGCGATAATGGCAGGCATCGGCGGCAAAGAGTTCCCCGAGATTGTCGATACGCTGACCGTTACAGACCGATATATGGTGATGGCGGACTTTGCGGATTATCAGCAGGCACAGGCCAAGGTGGATGCCTTGTGGAAGGACAAGAAAGCCTTTGCCAGAATGAGCCTGATGAACATTGCTTGTGCCGGCATTTTCGCGGCAGACAGAGCTGTGCTCGAATATGCCGAAAATATTTGGCAGGCAAAGCCGGTCAAAAAATCCGTTGTCGGAAAGAAATAATAAATATGTTTTATAAACAGCCGCCGTGTAAAACGGCGGCTGTTTCAGCGTGTCGAAAAACTTGTTTTCGACACGCTGGCAGATGTTGAAGAAGTGAGATGAAATTTGTCAGTCTCTGCGC
>SVOD01000058.1 GCA_015066575.1 Oscillospiraceae bacterium | reverse complement strand
ATATGCCAATATGCTAACTGCTAATAGGCTTCAAATAAGGATTTGCGCGCTCGGAGAGCGCGACAAATCCTTATTTGCTGTTGACATCTGTCACAAAAAATGGTTAAATAGATACACTTTGTAAAATAATGGAGAAGAATTGTGAAAAAAGTTCTCGGTAGATATTTTAAAATTTCAGAGGAGCCTCTATGGCTTGTCATCGTCTTCTTTTTATTTGAAGGCTTTTGTTTGTTTACACTGTGTTACTCCGCATTTTATTTGAAAAACTTTGAGTTTGTTTGCTTGAGTTTGACAAGCGCTTTCTTTGTGTTTTTCCCGTGGTGCGTACAGCGCTGGCTGCATTTGGAGTTCACACCCGGTATGAAAGTGCTCATTTTTATTATGGCGGTTACTGCCGCTATGGCAGGGCATGTGTATAAGTTTTATCACTTTATTCCGATGTACGATAAAATTCTGCACTGCTATTTCGGCTTCCTGTTTGCGCCTTTCGGTTTTATTATTCCTTTGATTGCCGACCGCAACAGCGACAAGAAAACACACACGGCGATGTGCGTGCTGATGGCATTTACTTCGGTGGTGACCGTTTCGGTTATTTGGGAATTGATTGAGTTTGGTGTGGATACCATTTTCCATATGGACTTACAGCGCGATTATATTGTGAATCGTATGACTTCCTATGACCTCTTCGGCGAAAGCACCGGTAAAATGCACTACCTCGAAGACATCACCAAAACCGTGATTTATACGGCAGACGGTGAGAGCGTTGTCTTTAAGGGCGGCTACTTGGACATCGGTTTGTACGACTCTATGATTGACCTGCTCGTGGCAGTGATCGGTTCCGGTTTGTTCAGTTTACTGTACTTAATTAAGAACGGTAAATTGGTGGGCTTTATGGTGCCGAAAATTCTGCCGTGGGATAAGGAAGAATACCGGCAGTACAAAGCCGAACGGGCACAAGGCAAAAAGAAAAAAGAATAATTATTGAGCAGCGAAAAAATTTCGCTGCTTTTTTGTTATTATTCATTTACAGAATGTGATTAATTATGATACAATAAAAAAGATATGAAGCCATCAGGCGAAAGGATGTTTACAATGAAAATCGTGGTTCTCAACGGTTCGCCCGCCGGCAAAAACAGCATTACACTCTATACGGTAAAGTTTTTGCAAAAGCACTTCGGCAACTGCCGCTTTGAGGTGCTCCATGTCGGGCAGAGCATTAAAAAATACGAAAGAGATTTCAGCGACTGCAAGGCGTCGCTCGAAAGCGCGGATTTGATTTTGTTTGCTTACCCGGTCTATACCTTTTTGGTGCCGGCACAGTTGCACCGCTTTATTGAACTGATGAAAGAAAACGAGGTGAATATCGGCGGCAAAATTGCTTCGCAGATTTCTACTTCCAAGCATTTTTATGATGTGACGGCACACCGCTTTATTGAAGAAAATTGCGCCGACCTCGGTTTGCGCTATATTAAAGGCTTAAGCGCGGATATGGATGATTTAACCACCGCCAAGGGCAGAAAAGAAGCGGCAGATTACTTCCGCTTTGTGCTTTGGTCAATTAAAAACGGTATTTGCGAGCCCTCGCCGCTCGTGGCAGTGAAACAAACACGAGCTAAAAAAGCAGTCGCAAAAGTCAGCGCCACAACTGCTGCACCGCAAAAGCGCGGTAAAGTGGTTATTGTCGCCGATCTCGATGAGGCGGATACGGCGCTCGGGGAGATGATTGTGCGCTTTCGCGCCGCGCTGCCGATGCAAACGGAACTTGTCAATATTCGCGAATTTCCGTTTTCCGGCGGTTGTCTGGGCTGCTTCCACTGCGCGGGAGACGGCAAGTGCATTTATAAAGATAATTTTGATGCCTACCTGCGCGAGCATATTCAATCGGCGGATGCGACTGTGTTTGCCTACACCATCAAAGACCACTCGATGGGCTACCGCTTTAAACTGTATGATGATCGCCAATTCTGCAACGGTCACCGCACCGTGACCATGGGCAAACCCGTGGCATATTTAGTCAATGGTAATTTGGCGGCGGAGCCGAATGTGCAGCTTTTAATGCACGCGAGAGCACAGGTGGGCGGCAATTTCCTTGCCGGTATTGCCACCGCTCCCGCACAGGTCGGGCAGGTGGCAAAGGTGCTTACTTACGCGATAGAGCACAAGTATTTGCCGCCGCGCGATTTTTACGGCGTGGGCGGGCTCAAAATTTTCCGCGATTTGATTTACCAAATGCAGGGGCTGATGCGTGAAGACCACCGCTTCTACAAAAAACACGGCTTCTATGACTTCCCGCAAAAGCGCGCGGGGCGCATTGCGGCGATGTATGCCGTGGGCGCAATGATGAATAACGAAACCCTGCGCAAAAAAGCAGGTAATCGCATGACCGAGGGCATGGTCATGCCTTATGAGCAGGTGCTCAAGAAGTATTGACAAATAAGGATTTGTCGAGGTCTACGACCTCGCAAATCCTTATTTGTGCAGTCAGCGGTCAGCGGTCAGCAGTTAGCGAATGGTGGCATTGCTGCGCAACGCATTTAAATCGGGTGCGGGTGCCCGCCCTCGGCTGGCTGCAGACTGCCGGCTGCCGACTGCTGAGCGTCAGCTCGACAAATCCATATTTGTACTATGGTTATGGTTATGATATTAAATAGTTTTCAGCTAATGTAAAGGAGCGATAAATAATGGAATTAATTCAAAGCTTTTCTGTAGACCATACTCGCATTGTCCCGGGTATTTTTACGAGCCGTGTCGATGTCCTCGGTGCGCAAAAGGTAACAACCTATGACATTCGCCTTAAAAAACCGAATCGCGAGCCGGTCATTGATGTAGCTGCGATGCACTCTCTTGAGCATCTCATTGCCACCTTTTTGCGCAATGACCCCGCTTGGAAAGAGGAAGTCATTTACTGGGGACCGATGGGCTGCTTAACCGGTTTTTACCTTATTTTAAAAGGCAACCGCGCACCGCAGGAAATTTATGCGCTGCTGCTTGCCGCGTTTCGCGCGGTAGGCGATGCCGAAGAGGTGCCGGGCGCGACAGCGGTCAATTGCGGGCACTACCTGATGCACAATCTCAATATGGCAAAGTGGTATGCGGCGGAGTTTGCGGAATACCTTGAAAAGAATGCCGAAAACCCCGCTGTTTTCGAGTACCCCAAAGCCGAGCGCCTGATTACCGATGACGGGCAGCAGTTTTACGATTCGTAAGTAACAAAAAAGTCGCTTGCTTTAGGTGAGTGCCCGTAACGAAGGTTAGCCCTCAAATCGCATCTTTTTCGCCATAATTGCATTAAAATAGCCACTTAGGCGTCAGCCTTAAGTGGCTATTTTGCTTTATTCTGACAAAAAATCTGCCGATTTTAGGGTGCGCAGCAGTTTTTGCTAAGTAGTTTTATTCGAATAAGGGAGATAATTTTTCTTGCATACTTGCCGTATTCAAGAGGAATTATATCACTTAGGCGGATGAAAAAACAACGCAAAAACCAAACTTCGTTACAGGCACTCACCTTTTGAGCAAAAGCGGCTTTTTCTTTTTGCCCGCTTGACGAGCTATAGGAAAAAAAGGTATAATATAAAATAATACGTAAATGATAATGCAACTTATGCAAAGGAACAACGATTATGCCGAAAAGACAGCAAATTTTTTCACAAGACAGTTTTGGGAGCGCATTGGAGTGGCTGGGAGAGCAGATGCCCGGCGGCTTCTTTATCTACCGCGCATCGGATGAAGAAATTCTGTATATCAATAACCCGGCTTTGCACATTTTCGGCTGCGAGAATGTGGAACAGTTCGCCGAGATGACCGGCAATACCTTCAAGGGGCTTGTGCACCCGCAGGATTATGAAAGCATTCGCGTTTCCATTAATAAGCAAATTCAAGAAAACAGTATAGAAAAATTAGACTGTGTAGAATACCGCATTGTGCGCCGCGACGGTGCCGTTCGCTGGTTAGAGGACTACGGGCACTACCACGATAGTCCCGAAACCGGTGGTGTATACTATGTGTTCATAACCGACATTACCGAAAGGCATGAGCAGTTTGAAGAAGAGCAGCTGCTCCGTGAGCAGCAGGACAAAATGATTACCGCTTTGGCATCCGACTACCGCAGCGTGTATCACATTGACTTGGATAAAAATGATGCCGTTTGCTATCGCGAAGACGCGACAGAATCTAAAAAATTCGCTGCCGGTGAGCATTTTGCTTACTACGAAAACTTTGTGAAGTATGCGCAACAGGTGGTGGATGAACAGTATCGAGAGGGCTTTTTAAGCTTCATCTTGCCGGATAATATTCGCAAAAGTCTGCTCACCGAACCGATTATTGCCTACCGCTATTTGGCGCATAGGGACGGGAAGGATTATTATGAAATGATTCGTATGGCAGGTGTACGCCACCCTGCCGACAGAGATGATAATATTGTGCATGCCGTAGGGCTCGGGTTAACGGTGATTGACACCGAAATGCGCGAGTCCATGGCAAGGCGGCAGGCACTTACCGATGCCCTTGCCGCGGCGGAAGCGGCAAACAAGGCGAAAACGGTGTTTCTTTCCAATATGAGTCACGAAATCCGCACCCCGATGAATGCGATTATCGGCTTAAATACCTTGGCGCTGATGGATGAAAATTTAAGCGCCGCCACCAGAGAGCAGCTTCTCAAAACTGATGAAAGTGCCCGCCATTTGCTGACACTCATTAACGATATTCTGGATATGTCGCGCATCGAATCAGGCAGAATGGCACTCAAAAAAGAAGAGTTTTCTTTGCGCGAGCTTTTGGAGCAAATCACCAATATGATGCAGGCGCAGTGCAGCGATAAGGGGCTTAGCTTTGAATGCCGCTTTTCCGAGCAGCTTGGCGAGCACTATATCGGTGATGCGATGAAAATTAAGCAGGTGCTTATTAACATTTTGAGCAACGCCATTAAGTTTACCGAAGCACCCGGCACGGTGTGGTTTACCGCTCAAAGAGTTGCCGCATTTAAAAACCAATCGACATTGCGCTTTACAATCAAAGATACGGGTGTCGGTATGGATGAAGCGTATTTGGAACACATTTTTGAGCCCTTTACCCAAGAAGAGTCCGGACGCTCCAATAAATTCGGCAGCACGGGCTTGGGCATGGCAATCACCAAAAATATTGTCGACATGCTCAACGGCACCATTACCGTTGAGAGCAAGAAGGGTGCCGGCTCCACCTTTACGGTCACCGTTACCCTTCGCAACAGCGATGCCGACAGTGCCAATCGGTCGAAGCCGGCAGAAAAGCAGGCAGCGCCGCAGAGCGCAACGGGTGACCGGGCAAATACTCTTGCGGGCAAGCGGGTGCTTCTTGCCGAGGATATGCTCATCAATGCCGAAATCATGAAACAGATATTAGGTATGTGGGAGATGGAGGTTGTCCACGTTGAACACGGTAAAGCGGCATGCGATGCTTTTTGCGCACACGAGACGGGCTACTTTGATGCGATATTAATGGATGTGCGCATGCCGGTGATGGACGGGTTGGAAGCCACAAAAGCCATTCGCGCCTTAGAGCGGGAAGATGCCAAGCGGGTGCCGATTATTGCCTTAACGGCAAATGCCTTTGATGAAGATGTGAAGCGCTCCTTGCAGGCGGGTATGAATGCGCACCTCTCCAAGCCTGTCGAGTTTGAACAGTTGGAGGCGACATTGGATGCGTTGATAAATGCGCGCCGGTGAGCAATATAATCGAAATAAAGTCGTGTGGTTTTAGCCACTTTGTCGACACTCTGGCAGATGTTGAAAAAGTGAGATGAAATTTGTCAGTCTCTGCGCTGAGCTGTACATAGGTACCGCAAGCAGAGACTGGCAAAAACACAAAATCGCCGTTATATCAGTAAAAAACGGCGATTTTCTAATAGCATATGCTTGTATTTTTCTCTTACTAAAAACTATTTAGGAATTGTCGAGAAAAGCGAAAAGTGTTCTGATTTATAAATCCGTGTGGTTTCAGCCACTTTGTCGACACTCTGAATGGCTCGCGTTGCGAGCCGTTTCTTGGTTTAGAGCCGAATAGCGTGCAAATGCGTTGCCGCAGAATTATAAAAAAACGCTTGACAATTTCAAATATGTTTGATAAAATATAATTGCACAAAACACAAATGGGAGATGAACTTATGCCATACAACTACCGAGAAGCCATGAAGCTGGAAAATCAGTTGTGTTTTCCGCTGTATGCGGCAGCGAGAAATGTGGTTAACCTGTATACCCCTTTGCTCAAGCCTTTGGGTTTGACCTACACACAGTACATTGTTTTTTTGGTGCTGTGGGAGAAAGACGGTATTACGGTCGGCACACTGGGAGAAAAACTGATGCTTGACAACGGCACGCTTTCACCCCTGCTCAAAAAAATGCAGCAGGCGGGTTACATTGAGCGCCGTCGCAGCCCGGAGGACGAGCGCGTGGTGGAAATCACCCTCACCGAAAAAGGGCGGCAGTTGCAACAACAGGCAAAGGGCATTCCCGCACAAGCGGCAGGTTGTGTAGACTTTCCGCGCGAAAAAGCACAGCAGCTGTATGCGCTGCTATATGAATTGTTAGAAACACAAAAATAAATGTTAAGGAGGCGCAAACACATGAAAACAGTTTATGATTTTACGGTTAAAGACAGAAAGGGCAACGATGTCAGCTTGTCCGAATACCAAGGTAAGGTATTGCTCATTGTCAACACGGCGACGGGCTGCGGTTTCACCCCGCACTATGAGCCTTTGGAGGAAATGTACCGCGATTTGAAAGACAAGGGCTTAGAAATTTTGGATTTCCCCTGCAACCAATTTGCCAACCAGGCACCCGGCAGCGCCGAGGAAATTCATGAATTTTGCACGCTCAAATTCGGTGCGGATTTTCCGCAGTTTAAGAAAATTGATGTTAACGGTGACACTGCCGACCCGCTCTTTGCCTTCCTGGCAACCGAAAAGCCTTTTGAGGGCTTTGCCAAGGGCTTGAAAACCATGGCGCTTAAGCAGGCTTCCAAAGTCTTTAACAAAAAGTACGGTGATAAGGCATACATTCAGTGGAATTTCACCAAGTTTTTAATCGACCGCGAGGGCAAGGTCGTGGCGCGCTTTGAGCCGACCACTGATATGGGCGAAGTCCGCAAAGCGGTAGAAGCGCAGTTATAAGCGCGGGAGGAAATTGTGATGAAGTATGCTGTCAGGTATTACACCAAAACCGGTAATACCAAGCGCTTAGCGCAGGCAATTGCCTCAACACTCGGCGTGGAAGCACTGCCGATTAGTGAGCCGATTACCGAGCCGGTCGATTTGCTTTTCTTGGGCAACTCCTACTATGCGTTTAATATTGACCCGGAAGTCAAGGCGTTTATAGCTTCACTCGATAAAAGCAAGGTTAAAAAAATTGTCAACTTCGGCTCCGCCGCTATGCTCAATTCCACCTACAAAAAGGTAAAGGCGGAAGCGGACAAGGTCGGCGTTGCAATGTGTGAAAAGGAATTCCACTGCAAAGGGGAATTTAAGGGCATTCACAAGGGCAGACCGAATGCGGCAGATGAAAAGGCAGCCGCCGCCTTTGCCGCACAGTTTAAGAAAGCGTGAACAGAGTTATGACAAAAGCAGACAGAAAAGTGCTTTTGAAAGCACAACAAGGCGAGCTGGATGCGGTCTTGATGTATCGAGCTATGGCAGATGCGGTCAAAAGACCGAAGGATGCGCGCACCTTTCGGCAGTTAGCCGCCGAAGAAGGGCACCATGCGGCAGTTTTCAGGAAACTGACCGGGCAGACTTTAAAGCCGAAAAAAACGATGGCAATCGCGTTGCCGCTGCTTTATAAGCTGCTCGGCAGAAAGCGCCTTTACCCGCTGATTGCCAAAGGGGAATACAACGCGGTGAAAACCTATAAGCCGGTGGCAAAAAAGTTCCCGGAGGTTAAAAGTGTCAAAGCCGATGAGCGCCGCCACGGTGATACGGTGATGCAGTTATTACCTTAAATTCAAAAACCCGACAGGCAACGCCTGTCGGGTTTTTTAGGTTTGAATTTTAATCTAATGCGCCTTCATCAAAATGCTCGAGTGTCTTGGCGGTAATCGCAAAGCAGTTTGCCAAGCCTTCGAGGTTCATATTGTCATAGGTATCTCTTCTGGTGTGGTAGTAGTTTTCCAACTTGTGGTTAAGACCGGTAATGCCTGCCGCTCTCATGCAGCGATTAAGCGGCACGGTATCGGTGCAGCCGCCAAGGGGCGGAACCCAACCCTTTTTACAGGGAAGGTTTAATTCTTTTGCCGAATTCAAGAACAGGTCGGAAGCCTCTTTATCGCTCTTTTTAATGCCGTTTAAGTCTCTGTAATTGACCATTAACTGGCTCGGGTCAAAAATGGTGTCAAACGAATAGACAAAGGTCGGCACATCGTCAAAATCGCCCATGTGTTGGTCGGCAAATGCCATGGCACCGCGGGTGCCGGCTTCTTCACAACCGGTGTTGAGCACGCCGATTTCGGTGTGTTCAAATTCAATGTTATTATCTTCCAAATACTTGAGCAGTGCAATACCCATGTAGCAGCCGGAGAGGTTATCGTTCGCACCGTCTACCACCGTTTTATAATCCGCAATAAAGTACAAACCGAATAAAAACGGAACAAAAATAAAGCCGCAGAATGCCGCAATCACCAGCGGGTCCGAGCAGCTTTCGGGCAAGCCGAAATGCACACCGTGTTTAATCACATAAATTAATGATATTACAAGGTAATACACAGCACCCAAAGCGCTCAATACCGAATGTGCTTCAAATGCAACACCGCCAAAGTGGTAGTTGACAGGCCATTCCCACACGGCATCGGGGTGGCCGTTGAAGAATATTCTTCTCTTTACTTCGCCGGTGGGCTTTTTGGTGCCGTAAACATTGTGACCGGTTTTTTTGGGAAACGCCCAGTCAATAATTTTGGTATAAAAACCGAAAGAAATCGTTACAATACCCAAGCCTAAAATGATAAGAATTATCGAAATAATCGGCGCAAAGAAAAATGCCGCTATGGCAAGTAAAACAAATGTGATGGTAAAATAAACCCACCCGAAAAAGGAGCGGGGGTGCACATCGAAACTGTCAATGTGTACACTGTCGCAACCGCACTCTTCTTTGAGTTGCTTTGCCATGTACTCAATAGATTGTTTTTCACCCTCGGAACCGGGGTCTCTTTTGGGAAGGTTTTTGCAAATATGGGTAATTTCTTTTACCATATATTTTGCCGCATCGTCTTTCAGTGCAATAATTTTGGATAAATCAGCCATTGTCTTCTCCTCTCATCATTAAACCAAATAAAATCAATATGAATAAATTATAGGTATTTTTTGCGCATTCGTCAATATGTTTTTTCAAATAAAGATTTGTCGCGCTCTTTGAGCGCGCAAATCCTTATTTGAGTGTTCAGTAGCAAGGCTACGCCTTGCTTTTTTTGAAACCGCCCTATCAAGGGCGGTGCGTGCATAGCACGCGGTGGGTGAAACTGAAAACTGAACCCTGAAAACTGAAAACTGACAAATAAGGTTTGTCGAGCTGTCAGCTCGACAAATCCTTTTTTGTCGTTGACAAACCCGCTTAAAATTGGTATCATTGTTTTGTATATACTATATAAGTAATTGATTTTCAGGAGGAAGAGATATGAATGTTACTTACAGACAGATAAAAGGCAAAATAGACCAAGGCTACGGTGTGACCCGCTGGGCGGATGCACACTCGATTAACGCCAGCCTCAAAGAGCTGACCAAAAAGGACATCTACGGCGTAGATAAAGAAACTTATCAGGATATTGTTGAGAATTATTTTGATACCAAATGCGCCAAGTCCAAAGAGATTACTACAGAAGCCAAGCAATATATCCCGGGCGGTGTACAACACAACTTAGCGTTCAATATGCCTTTCCCGATGTGTATGGTAAAAGCCGAAGGCGCTTACCTCTATGACCTTGACGGCAATAAGTATTTCGACTTTTTGCAGGCAGGCGGTCCCACCATTTTGGGCAGCAACTATAAAGAGGTGCAGAAGGAAGCCGTTAAACTCATTAAAGATTGCGGCCCGACCACCGGCTTGTTCCACGAAGCAGAGCTTTTGATTGCCAAAGAAATCAATAAGCATATGCCCGGCGTGGAGATGTTCCGTATGCTCGGTTCGGGCACGGAATCCGTGATGGCGGCACTGCGTATTGCCAGATGTGCGACCAAGAAAAAGCACATCATCAAAATCGGCGGCGCGTACCACGGTTGGTCCGACCAAATGGTTTACGGTTTGAAAATTCCCGGCACCAGAAATTATTTGGAATCCTTCGGTATTCCGGGTTATATTTACAGAGGGATTGACGAAGTGCGCCCCAACGATTTGGCAATGCTCAAGGCTTACCTTGACCTGAACGTTTTGCGCGGCGGTACAGCAGCGGTTATTCTCGAACCGGCAGGTCCGGAATCCGGCACTCGCCCGATTGATTGGGAATACAATGCAGCGGTTCGCCAGCTTTGTGATGCTTACGGTGCACTGCTTATTTTCGATGAAGTGGTTACCGGTTTCCGCCTCGGTGTGGGCGGTGCACAGGGCTTGTTTGATGTACAGCCCGACCTGACTATCTTCGGTAAAATCGTTGCCGGCGGTTATCCCGCAGCAGGCGGTGTCGGCGGTAAGCGCGAGTATGTCAGCCTTTTGGCGGCAGGCGTTGCCGGCGGTGCAAAGAAAGCCTATTGCGGCGGTACACTTGCGGCAAATCCGCTTTCGGCGATGGCAGGCTATGTGGCAATTAAAGAGATTGCCAAGACGGATGCCTGTGCAAAAGCAGGTCGCGCGGGCGACAGGCTGACCGATGGCTTGGCAGAACTCATTAAGCAGTATAAACTGCCGTATGTTGCCTACAACCAGGGCTCTATTTGCCACCTCGAGTGCACGGCACCGATGAGTTTCGATTTCTCCACCATGAATCCCTTAGGCCCCATCAAGGCGCTTTCCAAGAAGGATATGATGATGACCAGAACCGAAGCGATGAAGCGCATGGGCGCCGCCTATATGGCACACGGTATTGTGACTCTCGCAGGTTCCAGACTCTACACCTCTATGGCGGATACCGATGAGATTATCGATGAAGCGCTCAACCACTTTGAAGATGTGTTTAAGATTGTGAAAAAGACCGGTGTTTTAGAGGAAGAAGTCGCAGAATACTCTGCAGCGCATAAAGCCGAAAAGGCAAAGGCGATTGCCGAAACAAAAGCCAAACAAGCGCTTGAAAAGGGCGCAAACATTGCCAAGAAGAAAGCGGCAATGGCAGCTGCAAAGAAAGCGCTTGCGGCAGAAAAAGCCAAAAAAGCGCAGTGGGCAAAGAGGTAGTTTCGGAACAACATATCAAAAAAGGATTGTGTCCGAGCGGCACAATCCTTTCATTAATTCTGAATTCGGAATGCGGAATTCGGAATTAAAGGTGGCGTACAGAGCGCGCAGTTTAAATGCGAAACGCAGTTTCACCACCACTCGCTAATAGGCTAATATGCCAATTTGACGTTAGGCAGATAAAGGAGAAATATGGGAAAATATGTAATTGCCCACGATATGGGAACATCCTCCGACAAAGCGGTGTTGGTGGACTTTGAGGGTAAAGTGATTGCTTCCAAAGCGGAGCCTTACCCCACGTATTACCCCGCACCCGCTTTTGTGGAGCAAAAACCGGAGGAATATTGGGCGGCGGTATGCAAGGCTTCCAAAGACCTTGTTACCGAAGTCGGTATTGACCCCGAGGAAGTCAAGGGCGTTGTCTTTTCCACGCAGGCGATGGGCATTATCCCCGTCAATAGCGACGGGAAGGTGCTGTATAACAACATCACCTGGGTAGACGGCAGAGCCGAAAAACAGGCGCAGGCAATCATGCGCCAACTCGGCGGCAAAAAATTCTTTTCGATGATTGCCGGCACACCGATTATGGGTAAAGACGTGATTGCGAAAATCCGCTGGCTCAAAGATGAGCGCCCCGATGTGTATAACGAAACCAAATATTTTTTGGATGTCAACGGTTATTTAAAATACAAGTGTACGGGCGCAATGGTTGCCGAACTTTCGGGCGCCTCGTCCTACGGGCTTGACCTGAAAAAGAAAACCTGGCTTTCGGTGCTCTCGCTGACCGGGTTAGATATGAATAAACTCCCGCCGCTCGTTAAGAGTACCGACAAAATCGGCGATGGGCTCACACAAGAAGCGGCAGAAGCGATGGGGCTTGCCAAAGGCACACCGGTATTCGGCGGGTGTGATGATACGCAGGCAGCCACCATCGGCTCCGGTATGAACGGCGATGGCGACATTCATATCTACCTGGGCACTTCCGGTTGGGTATGCGCCTCTTCCAAAGACCAAACCAAGTTTAAAAACGGCGCGGCGGCAATTCAGTCGGCTGACCCCGAAATGAACTTGATTTGCGGTGTCACCGAAGCCGCGGGCAGCAACATTCAGTGGCTCATTGAGCAGTTTTTCCGCACGGAGAGCAAAGAACTCGGCGACGGTATTTACCAATATATGGATAATGTGATTCGGGAAATCCCCGCCGGCTCCGACCACTTGATTTGCACCCCGTGGATGCTCGGCGAGCGTTGCCCCTTCTCTTCCACAACCACGCGCGCCACACTCTACAACATCAGCCCCACACACACGCGCGAGCATTTGATGAAAGCGGTGTATGAGGGTATCGGCTATAACCTGCGCTGGATACTGGAAAACTACGAGAAGGATTACGGCTTCCATTGCCGCCAGTTTCGCATTATCGGCGGCGGCGCGTTAGACGATGCGTGGATGCAGATTATTTCCGACATCACGCAGCGCGAATTTGCCGTAGTCGAAAACCCGCGCAATGCGGGCGCGGTCGGTGCCGCGATTGTGGCGTTTATCGGCTTGGGCGAACTCGGTTCTTTCAGTGAAGCGAAAAAATTTGTGGTTGAAAAGAAAACCTACCGCCCCAATGAAGCCAATAAAGCAATTTATGATGAGATGTTTATCACATATAAGCGACTTTACAGAGATTTGAAAAATACATATAAAGTAACTAATTCCAAACGATTTGGAGGCGATGAATACGATGGATAAAAGTATTGCGTTAATTCTTGAATATGCAAAAGAATTGACAAAGCAGCATGTGGTCGGCAAAGGCGACTGCATCAGTGTGAAATCCGGTGCATACCTGTATGCATCAAATAAGGAGGTAGCGTTAGCCGATTTGACCGAAGAGGATGTGCTCAAAATCAAATTGGATGAAGCAACAGGCGAATACGCCCTGCATGCGCGCATTTATGCCGCGAAGGCAGATGTGTCCGCTATCTGCCACTGCCACCCGAAGTGGGTGGAGCCGATTGCCGCCTGCGCGGTGGATATTCCCGCAGTCAGCGATGATATGACGCAGATTATCGGCAGAAACTGCAAAACAAGCAAGAATGATGCCACCATGATTGTGGCAAACTTATTGCGCCGCAATTCCACCCTTGTGCAAGGCGACGGGTGCATTACCACCGGCAGAACGCTCAACGAAGCCTACACCTGTGTGCTGGTGCTCGACAAAGCGGCACACTGCTTTGTGGGTTCGGCAGTGGTTAAGAGGAATGTGTGCATCAATCCCTTTGAAGCAGTGCTGATGAACACGATTTACAAACTCAAATACAGCAAAAAGAACCAAGAGGCTATACAGAGCGAGGAGGGGAATGCATAATGTGGAATAAAAATACGGAACTTGTATTAAGGCAACTTGTTAAAGATACCGGTGTTACACTGCTTGAAGAAAACCTTGTGCAGGGTACCTGGGGCAACATTTCCGTGCGCCTGGATGATGACCATATGCTTGTTTCTCCCACCGGTCTGGATTATAACCACCTGGAACCGGAGGATATGCCGATTGTGCAAATCAGCGACCCTTCCGTTTGGTCCGACGGCTTAAAGCCGACCTCCGAAAGAAAAATTCACGCGGCAGTGCTTGCTTCTCGCCCCGAGATAAACGCCTGCATTCATTCGCACCCGGTGTTTGCGACCATTATGGCTTCGTGCCGCGCGCCGTTGCCTGCTTTTACACCGGAACTTCAGGAGATTTTCGGCGGCGATGTCATTGTCGGCGCCTACGGCTTGCCCGGAACCGAAAAACTCAAAGAGGGTACGGTTGAGGCGATGCAGGGCAGAAACGCCTGCTTTATGGCAAACCACGGGGTGTTCTGTGTAGGCGAAACGATGGAAGATGCGCTCAATGTGCTGCGCACGCTTGAAAAGAGTGTGTATGAATACATTCAGATGCAAACCCTTGAAAAAACCGGCGCCAAAGAGTATAGCGATGAACTGCTCTTTAGAGTATTTACCAAAAAGGCAAATAAATTTTTACCAAAGTCGTTCTAAAAATCACGGGCTCATAA
>SVOD01000175.1 GCA_015066575.1 Oscillospiraceae bacterium | reverse complement strand
GGCAGAATTCGCCGTTTACTGACTGCTTCGTGCCTGACAATTGAAAAGAAACTATAGCAGTTCCGCTAACCTCGGTTAGCGGGTTTTCTTTTTCTTAAGTATTTGATTACTCGTTTAAAATTAAGAAATTGCAATTCATAATATACTATATAATTATTATATTTGATTTTCTAAGTGAAACAGTATATAATACTATTGAATTATCAAGAAGGGAGGCGTGTCCATGTGCAATCAAAACACCTTGAAGCAAATATTAGATAAGGTTTGTGACTTCGCGAAAGATACTTTCGGCGAAAAGCTGTGCGCTGTGAAGCTGTACGGCTCTTATGCGCGCGGTGATTTTGATGATGAATCGGATATTGATGTTATGGTTGTTGTTGATTTAGAAGCATCCGAATTATCTCAGTATGAAGAACAATTCTCTAATTACTCTTTCGATTTAACTTTGGAATACAGAACACTTCCTTCTGTTTTTCTTCAAGATAAGGCTACTTATGAGAAATACAAGAACAGCTATCCTTTCTTTAAAAATATTGAGAAGGAAGGGGTGGACTTAGTTGCTTGATAAAGAAAGAATTGCCTTAGCTAAATATCGCATTGAAAAAGCAAAGGCTTCTTTAAAGGTTTCAAAACTCGCTATTGATGAAGGCTATTATTCTGATAGCGCGAATCGCTCCTATTATGCAGTGTTTTATGCAATTAATGCCCTCTTTTCTCTAAGTGGTAAATCATTTAAGAAGCACACGGGAGTAATTACAAACTTTGGCTTGGATTATATTCAAACCGGTATCATTGAACCGGAATACGGTCATATTGCCAATTTAGCTTTTAGAGTAAGAACCAAAACCGATTATTCGGATTTCTATGTTGTTTCAAAAGAAGATGTTTTAAAGCAATACGAAAACGCAGTTAAGTTTGTAGATAGAATAGAAAAATATCTTCTTAGTCAAACAGATAATTCTTAATAGTTGCAAAACTATTGAAGCACCCGCACTGCGGGTGGTATTGATACATCAAAACAGATGAAGGGCTGGGGAAGTCTTTATAAAATTAGTCAATTGAAATGTTTTTTCTCATGGTATCATGTAGAAAAAAGTAAAAAGCCGTTTGTGATTATCTCACAAACGGCTTGATTAGTTATGCTTCATTACAAAAGATGCTTTATTCATATTGCATCAGTTTTGCTTGCGCTTTTTTGATGGCACGGCGATTTGTTACAAATGCACACAGCGCTGTCAGTGCAAGTATGGCAGTGGCGGCTATGCCGACAATCATCGCCGCAGATTGAGCGGGTAGCGGTATGGCAATCGTGATAAAGCCTGCGACAAACATCAGTGTGCCCAAGACAATGGCGATAAAATTGGTGAAACCGAGTTTTCTGGAAATTTCGGATTCACTGTCCCAGTTAAAATTCGGTTTTTTGGCATTTTTGAGTAACATCGCATTAATCAAAACGATATTGGATAGGAAACAGATGAGCGCGCCAAACAGAACAGTCCAACTGTGCCATGGCGAAATAATGCCCATACATATGCCGACAATGCCGATAATCAAAATATACACAACGCTCCCGAGCGAGCAAATAAGCAGTGAAAAATTTCGCTTACTTTTGTAATAATTTTCAAATGCAATCGGCATGGTGCGCAACATTTCGTAATTTGCGCCCTCCCTTGAAAAAGCGCTGCAGGGAAGTACATTAAAGCCGCATGCAAATGCCGATGCCGCAAATCCGGCAAACAAAAAAGCGAAAAAGGCATTGGGCAAGCCAATCGGAGCGCTTATCTTTTGCAATGAGATTCCGCCGCCGAATACAGCCGGCAATATAACCAAAATCGGCCATGCAAAACTCATGGCAAAGCCGTAAATAAAATAAGCGGGATTTCTTTTGGCACTTTTTGCTTCATAAGCGGTTAATGCTTTGAGCACGCCGGTATGTTTTTTACCGACAAGAGAGTCTTTGGTGACGGCTTTTTTATTTGTTCCTGTATTTTGCATGGAGAGAGCGGTAGACAGGTAAAATGCTTTTACCGCCAAAGCTGCAAGTATAATCACTGCGGCAGTAATGCCAAAACCGATACATAAGCCGGCAATACTGTTTTCAAACATAAATGCGCACAAATATTTTACATGAGGGAATCCCGCCGCAACGGAAGAAACAGCCGTAACGGCAGCTGCCGCGGCTTGCGAGGATTTGCCGTTTCTGAGTTTGGCACTGATAAAGGCATACGTAATCATCAGCACCAAAGTAAAGATGCCGCCGAGTATCACGGTGACATCGCGGTTGCGAATAAAGCCGAACACCCTAAAAATAACCACAACGAGCAGTGTGGCAAGCGCAATGCCGCTTACAGGTACCAAAACGCTCGCAAGTAAAGTGCCGATGATGAAGGAAGCGCTGCCGTCTAAGCGTACGCCGAAGGCTAAGCATACCACATTCATCAGCGCAAAGCTCAAAAGAAAGGGGAAGCGGGACGCTACCGCTAATTTGGCGAGCACTATTTGTCCTGCGGAAAACGGCATCGGTAACAGCACGCTTAAATCATCTGCCGCATAAAGCACATTCACCAGATTTTTGATTGAGAGCATGAAGCTGAAAATCAAAATGGCAATCATTGTCGTTTGCGTCAGTGGTTGCAACGGCACATACGGCTGTACAAACGGCGCGCAAAAATAGGCAATCACAAAGAGCAGCGCGCACAACAGTCCCAACAAAACCGCAACAAGGATTTTTGCCGCTTTCGGGGAGATGAGTGCCTTGCTGTCACCGATTGAGGACTTGCCGTTGCATTTTTGTAAAACCGTTATAAGTTTAAAAACTTTTGAATAGGATTGCATGGTTTTGACTACTCCATCTTTTTACATAACAGCCAAGTGATTCCGAGAGAAACTGCTAAGACAACCAACACGCCGATGGCAATATATCTGTATACCGATAAACCGGCAATCGTGCCTTTGGCTTCCAAAAATCTGAGTATTGCTAAACCGATGAGTACGATGCCGCCAAGAATATTAAAAATGGAATTCACCAGTTTGTAGGTCTTTGCGCCTTTTTCCGAAAAGGCGGCAAGCCTTGCTTCTTCTTTTGCACCCATGGAGCCGGTAACAATGATTTTTACACCGTAAAAAATTGCATAACCGCCGCAAAGTACAAAAATAATGGGAAATAATGTATCCATGAGTTATACCTCCGTATCTGTTTTAATATCTGTTAATTCAAGGAAAATATTTTCCAGAGATGC
>SVOD01000057.1 GCA_015066575.1 Oscillospiraceae bacterium | reverse complement strand
GATGTTTGCGCTATGCGCAAAATGATGTTTTGGCAAAGCCAAAAATTGAGGGCGGGACACCCGCACCCAATTATAATGTGGAATTCGGAGTTCGGAATGCGGAATTAAGAGGCGGGACACCCGCACCCGATTATAAAGCTTATATCCGTGCCGCTTGCGGCAAATGTCGGGGCACCCCGAAAAGTATTTCGGAGAAAACTTTTTGGGGAAGAGGAGAAACAAATGAAACAACACTAAAGGATTTGCTTGCAAATTCTTTCTGTTGTGAAATTTGTTTGGACGAGGGTGAGGGCAGAGCCCTCCCTCAACTCCACTCTCCACTCTCCACACTCCAAACTTTACAAAACACTGTTCGCTTTAGCGAACTAAATAGAGCGTAGCGGAACAAGCGCGAATGTGTCGCCCTTTAATTCCGTATTCCGCATTCCGAATTCCGAATTAATAAAATTGCTCGCTCCGCGAGCCCCAATCTTGTATTTATTATGCCAATATGCGGCAGATGTCGCTTGCCTGTGTAAAGCACATAAAAAGGTTTGTGTGCTTTACGAGGCAAGGGCACGAGCACTTGAACCTTAACAGGTTTTGGTTGCCTCTTTTCCTCTAATATCTTCGTTAAAACGCTTTGCAATGCGACAGCATTCCTTCAGCGTTTTGCCTTGTCTTAGTTGAAAAATAGGCTAACCAAAACTGCGCAGCACCTCTTGCGCAGCAATTTTTGTGATAATTGATTCGATATTGAGGCAGTTTGGCTGACGCCAATCAACGAAAAATCGGATGAATTAGCCAAAAAGGGCAAGAAAGAGGCTATTAAGATTCAGGTTCTTGTGCCCTTAGCGATATAGGTCAGCTGCCACAAAGCAAGTTTTTGCTTTAGCATATTGCCATATGAATAATATTATCTAAAAAATAAAATTTTGAAAGGATAATGAACATGAAAAATACAAAAAAGATTTTAGCAGTTGTTTTATCTGTCATGTTACTGATCTCTGTAATGCCCTTTGCAGCATTTGCAGCAGATCCGGAAGGTGCAGCATTTTCCACTTTAGATGGTGATTCAAGTTACTACTATTTGGATTATGATGCATATCTTGATGAAGATGTTACCACTTCTAAAACAATTTATGCTTCTGCTTACGGCGGAAACAACGAAATCACTCTCGACTTAAACGGTCACACCTTCAGCACCACTGCTGACCAGGCTGTTTTTGTTGACAGTTCCAGCGGTCCCATCACCCTTATTATTAAGGATTCTTCCATGGGTACCAAAAAGACCACCTACACGCTTAGCTCCGATAAAGTGAACAATATGCCTACAGGCAAGATTGAAACTACCGGCGCTCGTGCCATTTACAACACAGGCAATGTGGTTATTAACGGCGGTGCTATCGTAGGCGCTTCCAATGCTATCGTAAACGGTTCCGATGCAAACGGCTATAACATCACTGTTAACAACGGTTACCTTGAGGGCGGTTCTTACACCATCTCCAGCGTTGGCACAAACTGCAATATCACCGTTAACGGCGGTGTTGTTTACGGCAAGCATATGGGTATCGGCTTGAACGGTACAAAGTCCGGCAACACCATTAATATCAACGGCGGTTATGTTATCGGTAAGACCGACGCGGCTGTTGCTGAAGGCGGAGCAGCTAACGCTGCTATCTATTTCCCCGGCAATGATACACTTAATATCGCCGGCGGTTATATTTACGGTATCAACAGCCCCGCAGTAGTAATTCGCGGCGGTGATGTTAATATCACCAAAGGCACTATCACCTCCACAGGTGATTACAATGTGACTGTTGCAGGTGCTTCTCCTGTTGTTCCGACAGCTGCAATTGTTGTTGACACACAGGCTAATTACCCCGGTGCTGCTAACCTTGATGTGGATATCAGTGGTGGCACTATCACTTCAACAAACGCAGCAGACGCTGTTGCAGTTGTAAAGGATTCCGCAGATGCTAACGCTGTCGCTATCACAGGCGGCACATTTAAAGCAAACGGTTCCGGTTCAGATGTTAGCGCTTATGTTGATACCGATACAACCGGCAAGGTTGTTGATGCAAACGGCAAGATTGTTGACGCTCTCTTTGAAGTCAACGGCGTTAAGTACGCTCACATTACAGACGCTATGGCTGCAGTTCCGACTAATGGCACACAAACAACCGTTAAGCTTCTCAAGGATGTTAGCGACAGCGGTTACGGCGGCGCAAAAGTGCTTGCAGGCCAGAATGTTATTTTTGATCTTGACGGTAACACCTGGACCCTTCGCGGCACTGTTGGTTCAACAGGCACTAAAACAAACGGCTTCCAGTTCTTAGACGGCTCAACCGTTACCATTAAAGACGGTACTATCAATGCAAGCCTTTCTTCTATTTACACTGTTATTCAGAACTATGGCGACCTTACCATTGATAATGCAACCATCAATGCTAACTTCTCACAGGTTAACAGAACTGCAGTTTCTTCCAACAATGGTAGTGTAACAATTAAAGATTCAACCATTTATATGAAGTCTACACAACCTACCAGCCAGGCAATCAGCTTGACTCCGGGTTGGTCAGCTGACTATAAAGACGCTTCAATGGTTATTGAAAATTCAACCATCACCGGCGCTGTTGCTGTAGATTCACAGGCTGCTGATTCTACTGCAGAGCTCGAATTCAAGGGCACAACAACACTTGATGGCGACATCAGAGTTCCGGAAGATGCTACAGGCGAATTCACAGTGAAGAACTCCGGCACAGGCGTTGAAGCTCCGGAAGGCTACAAGTGGGATGACAACGGCATTCTTGTTGAACTTCAGGATACAACGGTTGCAGTTATCGGTTCAACCGAGTATACCACTCTTGAAGATGCTATCGCAGCAGTACAAGACGGCGAAACCATTAAACTTGTTAGCGACGTAAATGTTGCTGCAACAATCGTTATTAACGATGGCAAGAACTTTACAATCGATACAAACGGCAAAACCATCTCTTCTACTGTTCGTGTATTTGAAATCCGTAACGGCGGCGTTACCTTAACCGGCAACGGCACCCTTGAAACAACTGCTGTTTCTGCTGTAGCAGTTTACGGCTCCGCAGATAGCAGCGCTGCTGACTATGCAACCTTCACCCTCGGCGAAGATGCAACTATTTCTGCTCCGAGCGGTTACGGCGCAATGATTGGTGCAAACAACAAAGCGTCTTACGGTGCAAAACTCACCATTGACGGTACTATCAATTCACTTTACGGCATTTATATCAACGGTAACATTCAGGAGCCTGCAGACAAAACAAATGCAGCTCAGGTAACCATTAACGGTACAGTAAATGCAGGTAGCGAAAACGCTGCAGTTTACGCAGCAGGCTATGCTAAGTGGACTGTGAACGAAGGCGCAACCATCGCAGGCGGTTCGGGCATCTACATTAAGTCCGGTGACCTCGCTGTGAATGGCGGCACTATCACCGCTAATGGTGCAAAGGTCGCTTATGTATTTAATACTAACGGTTGCAATGGTACCGGCGACGCTATTATCATTGATTCTTGCGGTTATCCCGGCAATGTTCCGACTGTTGCTATTAACGGCGGCACAATCAGCTCCACTAACGGCGAAGCTGTTGCAAGCTACACCAAGCAAGATGACCCCAGATATTCCGATGCAACATTTGAGAGAGTTGACGAAGTAATCCCGGCAACCTCTACCGCTGTTTTCTCCACTGATGTTTCCGACCTTGCAGAGAAAGGTTATATCACTGTTTATGATGAAGAAGCAGGCGGCTATGTTGTCGAGCAGATCAGTGCTAACAACGGTTCTTCCCTCACTCTTAACGACGGCGTGAGCCTCAATGTATACCTCGATGCCGATGCTTACGGTTTGGATGAAAACGCAGCGGTTGTAAAAGTTACCTACAACCACAATGCGGATGTCAGCCAAGAAAAGGCAATCAGCACCGACACTATCCCGCTGAGCGAAGCGACCAGATACATCAAAATGGGCGACCCCTATAGCGGTGACTACAAGTTCTCCTTCAAGATGGCTCCGGCTCAGTTTGCAGAGGATGTAACCATTGCACTGTATGAAAACGAAGATGCACAAACCCCCGAATTCTCCGCTACCACCAATGTGAAGGCGAAGTGCGACCAGGTCATTAACCTTGCCGAGACCAACGATGCTTACGCTTCTTACGCAACCCTTTGCGGCGCGCTGGAAGATTACTGCGTAGCTTCTCAGGTTTACTTTAATTACGATGCTCCCGCAGCACCGGCATACAATAACGATGCAGTTACCACGATGGATGCAAACGATATGGAAGTGCCGAGCGCTTTCGTTGGTATTGACTCAGCAGGCTTCTCCTTCACTATCGTATCCGCGTTAGAAGTGAATGTATTCTATAATGGCGATTTGGATATTCAAAATGTATCTATCGACTCCACTAAGGGTGCAGACGCTGTGAAGGCAGAGACTACCACCAAGAGTGGCAGAAACTGCATCAACATCACAGGTGTTGCTTCCGGTAACCTCGATAATGTGATTACCGTTAACACAAGCGAAGGTGTGGTAGAGCTTTCCGCAACCAACATTGCGAAGGCAATCGCGGCAAGCTCGAACAACATCAATTATGTCAACCTTGCAAGAGCACTGTATCTCTACAGTGTGCAGGCAAGCAGCTATTTCGGTTGCTAGTCTCTCATTGACTTGCAAACATAAGCAATAAACAACTTAAAAATACTGGAATTCACCCGGCTCCGCGCGCAAGCGCGGAGCCTTTTTCGCGCGCAAGCGCGAAAAAATAAGGATTTGGCGATGCCAAATCCTTATTTGTCAGTCTCATTCACCGTTCCAAACTTTTTTGGCACAATAATTGTTTGTTGAATTCTTTCACATTTTATAATATAATTAAATTATATATACTATATTTTTAGAGCCTCTAAATCATCCCGACGCCTGTCGGGCAACGCAAGGAGAGAGCAAATGTCAAAACTTCGCAAATTTATCAGTATCGTGTTAGTGCTTTCCCTAATAGCAGGTACATTTTTTACCGCTTCTTTTACCGCGGGTGCAGCGAGCGCAGTCGAATATATTGAGCGCTCGTGGGACAGCGAAAACAAAAAAGTGGTGAGTACCGCCAAGACCTGCACGGATTATACCTCTCTTCAGTCCCGCTCGAGCAACAATCTCAGCAGCGGCTGGTATGTTGTCAAAAGCAGTTTTCAAATTAGCGAGAGACTGTATGTGGGTAACAACACGGTCAACCTCATTCTTTGTGACGGTGTTACGCTGACTGCGAACGACGGTATCGGTGTCTCGAAAAACGGCACCCTGAATATTTACGGGCAGGCGGGCGACAGCGGCAAACTGTATTCCCATTATGACAAAGGTCCGTATTCAGAGGATATCGACAAGGCAGTCATCGGTTCGGATTCCGGTGATGCGGGCACAGTGCGCATTTACGGAGGTAGCCTGGATATTGAAACAGGCAGCACCGTCAACGGTTATCACGGCGCTGCAATCGGCGGCGGTAATGGCGGTGCTCCCGCGAAAATTGAAATTTTCGGCGGCAACATAAGCTCTCGCACGTGCGATGGTGGCGCTGCTATCGGCGGCGGTAACGGCGGCAAAACAAGCTGGAACCAATCCGGCGACACCGGCACCGCGGCAGGCATTGTGATTTACGGGGGCGATGTCACCGCGAAGGGCGATTACGGTGCGGCTATCGGCAGCGGTACAGGTTGCAGCGGTGAGGATAACGGCGCGATTGCCATCTACGGTGGCGAGATTAATGCCATTGAGTCGGCATTATCGGCAGGCATTGGCGGCGGTGAATACAGTTCTAACGGTCCGATTGATATTTACGGCGGCAATGTGAATGCCTCCGGTGTCAATTCCCGCTATACTGGCGCCGGCATCGGCAGCGGAAGAGAAGCCGACCAAACAAAGCCGATTCGTATTCACGGCGGCACCGTCGTTGCCACCGGAGGAAGCGGTGCAGGCATAGGAGCCGGTTATAAAGGCAACGCCGGCGAAATCAGCATTTCCGGCGCTTCCATCGTCGCATCCTCCACGGCGGGCGGCGCGGGCATCGGCGGCGGCAAGCGAGACAGCAGTACCGGCGGTTACGGCGGCAATATCACCATTACCGACTCCACGGTAGTGGCAACCTCCTCCGAGTATGCGGAGGCACAGGCGTTTAAAGATACACTCAACCGGTGCATCGGCAACTCGAAAATGAAAACGGATGCAAGCGCTTTTGCGGACAGTTGTGTTTCGTTTATTGCTCTGCTTGTAGATTTATTTGACGATAATAATTCCGGCACAGGCATCGGCGCAGGTGCCGATGGCGATGTCGGTACCATTACCCTCACGAATAGCGATATCACTGCCGACAGCGGCAAGTATGCGGCGGCAATCGGCAGCGGGCAAGAGGGTGAAGTAGGTACCATCAATATTTCGGGTTGCACGGTGACTGCCACAAGCGGCGAGTATGCGGCGGCAATCGGCACCGGCGATGAGCCGGACAGCGGCTGCACGATTCATATTACTAACGGTTCTAAAATTGTTGCCAACGCCGGCACGGATGCGGCAGGCATCGGCACCGGCAACGAGGCGGATGAGACTGCTGACATCCATATTGCCGATTCCAATATCACAGCGCATGGCGGTCGCTACGGCGCAGGTATTGGCGGCGGTGACGCTGTATCGGGCGGAACGATTGAGATTGATAACTCTACTGTTGAGGCAGACAGCAAGACTGACGGCGCGGGCATCGGCGGCGGTGAAGGCGGCGACAGTGGCACCATTACCATTAAAAACAGTTCTAACGTTACCGCCACCGGCGGCGGTTATGCGTCAGGCATCGGCGGCGGTGATGATGCTGACGGCAGAGACATTTCAATTATCGGCTCTACCGTAAAAGCCTACGGCGGGAAAGATGCCGCCGGTATCGGCGGCGGTGAAGGCGGCGACGGCGGCAATATCAAGATTGACAACGCCCATGTCTATGCTGCAGGTGCCGGCTTTGGCGCGGGCATCGGTGACGGTGAGGACGGCGATAGCACCTCTATTGAAATAAACGGCGAGAGAACCACCGTGGAAGCAGTTGCCGGCGGTGACGGTGAAGCGGCGGCAATCGGTCATGGAGGAAACAGCATTTTTTATTCCTATCACATTTCAAGGTTGTATGAAGACATTCTTGCGTGTGATGCAGGTTCCGATAAAAACCATACCAGCCGCTATTACGGCGAGGACCGTTACACTGCGACAGTGAATGCAAAATATGCTTATTTCTCTGTTTGCGAACACAATAATACCACGTGGGTTTATGAGAGCGAGTACTTACATCTGAAGCAGTGTACAGATTGCGGCATGCGCCGCTATGCCACTGCCGGGTACCACGCGTGGAATGAAAATAATGTATGCACCGTTTGCGGTGCTTCTGCCGTGATGCGCGAAATTGCTTTTGTGGAGCAGGATTCCGGTGGCAATTCCATTACATCCAAGGTATCAGGTCCCGTGGGCGGCACCATTCAAGCGCCCGCGAGTACACATGCGCCGGAAGGCATGGCGTTTGTTTGTTGGAAAGAATACGACTATTATGTCGGTACGGGTGAACCCGTTGGCGTTTCCAACCGCGAGAGAACCTTTGAAGCGGTTTATCTTCCCGTCACGCAAACGACATATATCGATAGCGATGGCAGCGAAAAAACAGTCACTGCGCGCCGCTTAACCCATACGAATTTGGAACTGACAGCCGGTTGGTATGTGGTCGATAGCAATATCCAATCCATCAACACCATGACCATTGCAGGCGATGTAAAAATCATTCTTGCCGATGGCGCGGTCTTCTCTTTCTACCAGGGCTACAGTTATTATTATGATTCAGATAAAATAGATTGCCTTGTGACAGCGCGGGGCATGTCCTCTACCTTGAGCGTATACGGGCAAACAGAGCAAACAGGCACCTTGTTGCTCGGCAATCGCCACACGGTATTGACAGACTTTGCCCAGTACGGCGGCATTGTGAACAGTCAGACCGGCTTCTTCGAATCTACGAAAAACTGCGTGATTGAAGCGGGCAATTTTAAAACGGCAGTGTTGGCGTGTGACAGAGCAGCCATTCTCGGCGGCAATGTGTTCATTGGCACCCTGCCGCTTAATAAAAGCTTGCAACTCGGTTGGAAGCAAAGCGACGACAGCATTCATTTTGATTCATTAGAGAGTGAAGAAACAAGCATTGTCGCCGGCAAAGCGATGCAGGATGAAAGCGGCAATCTATATAAAGAAGCTTTAAGTGCCGCACAGGTAGAAGCCCTTGCAGGGAAAACGCTCACCGCCGCCAGCGAGCACCAATTCGGTCAACCGGAGTGGATTTGGGCGAATGATTACTGCGATGCCACTGCCGTATTCCGCTGTGAAGATTGCGGCGAAGAGGTCAGGGTGAATGCCAAAGTCACTGTAGAGGACAACGATAACATCCGCAATTCCACCGCGACCTGTACTTTAAACGGGCAAACCTACACCGCTACGCACCGCACCAAACTGTTGTGGAATATCACTGTGGCAGAGCCGGCACACGGTACGCTTAGTGCCGATATGGCGCGTGCAAGAGCAGGAGAAAATGTACTCGTGACGGCGACTGCTGCCGAGGGCTATAAGCTTGACACCCTGCAGGTGTGTGACAGCGAAGGCAGGCAAATTGAGGTGGAAAACAACACTTTCAAGATGCCCGAAAGCGATGTGACTGTCAGTGCGAGCTTTGCTCTGAAAACAGTAAATATCTCTGTCGGTGGAGTGAAGATTCATGCAAATAACTGCTCCGACATTCTCGGCGACGGCACGGCAAGCTATGATTTTGATACCAATACACTTACTTTGACAAATGCTGACATTGAAATCACAAATGGTTTCGGTATACGGTATAACGAAAGTACCAATAAGCCTTTCAACATCGATTTGAAGGGGGAGAACCGTATTGCGGACGATATCGACGACGGCTCGCTTACCTGCTACGGAATCGTGATGTTTGCGGCGGCTCCGAGCTTTACAATCGGCGGCAACGGTACGCTGGATATCGAAATGGATTCGGAGAATCCCCGCATCGGTATTCAGGCGAGAAAAACTCTGAAAGTTGAAAGAGCACGAGTCGATATCAATGTTACCGGCTCTGAGAACGCAATCGGCGTTGACCTTGTGTACAACGATTCTGTTCTGGTTTTGGATAACGCGGCTCGTTTGGAGATAGGCGCGGGCGGCTATGCCCTGCAGAGCAACAGAAATGTGAAGAATCTGAATGTAGGCGACAACTGCTTCTTTGAGGCGATTAGTGCAACGCAGGCGTTTCATGAAAATATCAATCTGACCGATGATCACCCGACAGTTATCGTCAATACCGAGCCGAGCGCGGAGGGTTCCGATGCTTGGGACAACAGCACAGCGCTGACAAACTATCAATATATCAAAATGCGCGGTGAAGATGCTCCCTTATGGGTGACAATTATGGAGCCGGAGCACGGAACCGTGACATCGGATTTGAACAGACCGTTTGCTTTTGTGAGCGAATATATTACGCTGAGGGCAACCCCCGATTCCGGCTATGAGCTTGAGGGCATCACCGTAACGGACGAGGAAGGGAATACAATATCAGGTAAGCAAAACCCGTTTGTATTTGCTATGCCTCTCACGGATGTGACGATTAGTGTGAGCTTTATCCCGAAAAAATACACGGTGACTTGGAAGACCGGCGATACGGTTCTTGAAACAGATAAAAATGTACCCTACGGCACGCCACCGACCTATGACGGCGCAACGCCCGCCGATTATGAGGATGGGCAGACACATTACACATTCCAAGGCTGGAGCGATGGCACAAATACCTTCACCGCCGATGCGCTGCCTGCTGTCACAAAAGATGTGACCTATACAGCGGTTTACACCGGCACGGAGATACAGCGGCACAACAACGGTGCTTCCTTGACACTCAACGATGGCGTGAGCCTCAATGTTTACCTGGATGCCGATTCTTACGGTCTTGATGCAGACAAAGCGGTTGTGAAGCTTACTTACAACCACAATGCAGATGTCAGCAAGGAGCAGAATATCGGCACCGACATTATCCCGTTAAGCGAAGCGACCAGATACATCAAACTTGGCGACCCCTACAGCGGCACCTACAAGTTCCCCTTCAAGATGGCTCCGGCACAGTTTGCCGATGACATTACGATTGCACTGTATGAAAGCGCCGATGCGACAGAGGCGGCTTTCTCCGCTACCACCAATGTCAAGGCGAAGTGCGACCGGGTCATTAATCTTGCACAAAGCAACGATACTTACGCTTCCTTCGCAGCCCTTTGCGGCGCGTTGGAAGACTACTGCGTGGCTTCTCAAGTTTACTTCGGTTACAATGCACCCGAGACTCCGGCATACAACAACGATGCCGTGACTACTATGGATGCTGCTGATATGGAAGTACCGAACACCGGCATTGGTATCGATGTAGCAGGTTTTAGCTTCACGGTCGTTTCCGGTCTGGAAGCGAATGTCTTCTACACAGGCGAGCTTGAGCTGACAGGTGTTTCGATGAACTCCACGAAGGGTAGAGACAGTGTCAGTGCAGCCGTTACCGCAAAGGGCAACAAGAGCTGCATCAATATCAAGGGTATCGCTTCCGGCAATATGGATAACCTTGTAACTGTGACTACCACAGCAGGCGATGTGAGCTTGGCGGCAACCAACATTGCCAAAGCTATCGCGGCAAGCTCGAACAACATCAATTATGTCAACCTTGCAAGAGCACTGTATCTCTACAGTGTGCAGGCAAGCGCATACTTTGGCTGCTAGTCTCTCATTGACTTGCAAACATAAGCAATAAACAACTTAAAAATACCGGAATTCACCCGGCTCCGCGCGCAAGCGCGAAAAAATAAGGATTTGGCGATGCCAAATCCTTATTTGAGTGTTTAGTGTTCAGTAGCAAGGCTACGCCTTGCTTTTTTTGAAACCGCCCTATCAAGGGCGGTGCGTGCATAGCACGCGGTGGGTGAAACTGAAAACTGAACCCTGAAAACTGAAAACTGACAAATAAGGTTTGTCGAGCTGTCAGCTCGACAAATCCTTATTTGAATTTTTAAACCGTCAGCAGTCCGGCATCGAGCACATATTGGCTGCCGGTAACATACTTTGCTTTGTCCGAGCAAAGGAACAGAACGCTGTTTGCCACATCCTCGCTCTCAATCCACGGCACGGGAATTAAGTTGCCCGCACTCGCTTCGGCAATTTCCTCGGGGGTTTTGCCCTCCATGGCGGCAATGCCGTCATTGAGCGGCGTGTTCACGCCGGTGGGGTGGATAGAAATGCAGCGAATGCCCCACGGTGCCAACTCCAGCGCCCAGCTCTTGGTCATGCCGGTGAGCGCCCATTTGGATGCCGCGTAGTGCGAAAGGCGCCGCATGCCGCGCAGCCCGCCGATAGAGGAATTATTGATAATTACGCCGTAGGTTTCGCCCTTAACATAGTTTTTGACTTGGCTTTTCATCACGGGGATAACATATTTTGCGGTCAGCCACGCGCCCTTGGCGTTAATATCCAGCATAGCGTCCCACTCGCTTTCGAGCATTTCATCGGCAAAGGCGTAGGCACAAATGCCGGCGTTATTGATTAAAATATCAATTCTGCCGAGTTCTTTTACCCCCTTTTCGACTGCCGCCTTGCAGTCGGCTTCGCGGCGCACATCGCCCGCATAAATCACACACTTTCTGCCGAGCGCTTCAATTTCCGCCTGCAGGGCATCCAAATCCTTGCTCGAGCCGCTGTTATAGGCGGGGTACTCGATTTTTTCGCCCAAATCAAAGGCGATAATATCGGCGCCTTCTTTGGCAAATGCAAGCGCAATCGCTTTGCCCTGCCCCTTCGCCGCGCCGGTGATGTAAACAACTTTTCCTTCAAATTCTTTTGCCATGACAGTATCCTTTCAAGATTTATTTATAATAAAGACTTATTAGAGTTAGGAGTGTGGAGAGTGGAGAGTGGAGTGTGAAGTGTGGAGTTGTGGTGGCGAAAAAATGCTTTGCTTTTTAATATCTCTCCCTCCGACACACCAATCGTGTGCCACCTCCCTCATCAGAGGGAGGCTATTAATTGGTAAATCATAGACCGTTAAATTGGCTCTGCTTGGTTCGCTGACGCGAACAATTTTGAATTTTGAATGCAAAATGCGGAATTAGTGGTGGCGAAACAAAGTTTCGCTTTTTAATTCTACTTTCTACTTTCTACATTCTAATTTTTTAATAGAGCGGAGCGGAACAAGCGCGAATGTGTCGCCCTTTAATTCCGCATTCCGAATTCCGCATTCCGAATTCCGCATTCCGAATTCCGCATTCCGAATTCCGCATTCCGAATTCCGCATTCCGAATTCCGCATTCGCGATTATTTCCTACTGCCTATTTTTTCTTCTCGTACCCGATTAAGCGGCTGTCCAAATCCACCGCGAGCGCGTGGTTAATGAGATTGGTGGCAATCATCATGCCCGCAAAGGTGGTTAAAAGTATCATCTCTTCTTCGGTGAAATGCGCGCGCATGCTTGCGTAGAGTTCATCGCTGACCTTGACCGGTTGGCGCACACAGGCTTTGCCGTATGCGGTGAGCAGGCGCTCCTTTTCGCTCAAATCCAGTGCATCCGGATTTCTGCCGGCATCCAGGAGAATCTTTCTGAAAAAGGTTTCGCAAATCAAGCAGTCATTTTGAGAAGAAATGGCGTAGGAAAAAATATCCGCGCCCAGTTCGCCGACCCCCTCAATCGCCGCTACTTTGGCATAGAGCTCGTACCACTCCATCATCACTTCAAAGCAGTAGGGGGATTTGAGAAGCGTGCGCTTCATATTGGTGATAATATGCTCTTTTTCGTGGTCATCCCACAGCTTTTTTTGCTCTGCGCTTGCCTGTGCATACTCTAACGGTGCAATTCTCATAGCAGTGCTCTCCTTTTTAAAAACTAATAGTATTGTAGTATATTTAGAGCACATTTTCAATATATACTTGCAATAACATTTTAGAAAGAATATAATATTTTTTAGAATATTTTGAAGGGGAAACGCGATGTTAGTTTTGTATATTATTTTAGCCTGTATTGCGCTGTTATTGCTTATTTTGATTGTCAGGGCGCTGGCGGTTAAAGATACTGCCGTGCCGCCGCAGGCGTATGAAAAACCGCAAATTGATATGGACGCTGCCCTTAAAAAAGTGCAGGGTGCCATTCGCATCCCGACCATCTCGATGCGCGATGAAACCATTCCCGATAAGCCGTTTTTGGATTTGCAGGCGTATTTGGAAAAAACCTTCCCGCTCTTTCACGAAAAGGCGCACAAGCGCGTGATAGACAAATACGCGCTGATGTACCGCATTGAGGGCAGCGACAAAAGCCTCAAACCCGCGATGTTTATGGGGCACCAGGATGTCGTACCGCCGCAGGAGGAGGGCTGGAAATACCCGCCCTTCAGCGCCGAAATTGCGGATGGCTGCATTTGGGGCAGAGGCTCTTTTGATATGAAAAGCCAGCTCGTTTCCATTTTTGAAGCGACCGAAATGCACCTGCGGCAGGGCAAACAGCCCGCGCGCACGATGTATTTCTGCTTCGGTCACGATGAAGAGTTTGCCGGTGAGGGCGCGCAGGCGATGTGCCGGGTGCTCCAAAGTGAAGGCGTGGAGTTTGAGTTTGTTTTTGATGAAGGGATGAACCTGCTGGATGCCTCGATGATTGGCATGGAAGGCCCGCTTGCGCTCGTGGGCGTGTGTGAAAAAGGCTGGGTAAATGCCAAAATTTCGGTCAAAGGCGAAGCCGGTCACGCGGCAATGCCGCCCAAGGAGACGACAGCAGTGACCTTGGCAAAGGGTGTTGCCAAACTCAATAAGCACCAAATGAAAGCGCGCTTTACTCCGGCGGTGAATATGCTTATTAAAGCTGTTTGCCCCAAGGCAAAGTTCGGTTTCAGGCTGTTGATGGCAAATGCCGACATATTAAGACCGCTGGTCAAACCGATTTTATTGCGCATCAGCCCGTCGGTTGCCGCCATGCTACGCACGACCATGGCGTTTACGGTGCTTCACGGCAGTGATGCCGCCAATGTGATGCCCGATGAAAGCTATGCGATTGTCAACTGTCGCGTCAACTTAGGTGAAAAGGTGGAAGATGTCAAAACCCATATGGAAAAAGTATTGGGCCCCAAGTATACGGTGGAACTGCAGGAAAAAGGGCAGCACGAGCCGACCTCAATGAGCGACTTGGACTCTTTCGGCTGGAAGATGATGCAAAAGAGCGTTGCCGAGGTGTTCCCCGGCGGAGTAACCGCCCCCTTCCCCTTTGTGGCGGGGACCGACTCAAAGTTTTACGATGCGCTCACGCACTGCACGATGAAATTCAGCCCCCATGTGACCGATGCCGCCTACCGCGCCGGTATGCACAATGTCAATGAATATTTCAAGGTTAGCGATGTCGAGAGCGATATTCAGTTTTACTACCGGTTTATGCAAAACAGCTGCTTTGACAAATAAGGATTTGGCGATGCCAAATCCTTATTTGTCAGCGGTTAGCAAATTAGCAAATTAGCCGTTAGCGAAA
>SVOD01000174.1 GCA_015066575.1 Oscillospiraceae bacterium | reverse complement strand
AATCAATAGAAAGTGTAAAACTCGACAATTTAAGCGTAAAAATATAAAAAAGGCGCACAGCCGAAGCCATACGCCAAAAAACGCAATACTTCAACTGTCGCCAAACAATATTCCAATGTACCCATACAAGTACGCCGAAACGAAGTATGCATTTTTATAAAAATAAAAACGACATACTTATAGTATGGGAATATTAAATTGGAATATTATTTGGCAACTTCATTGTAGCATAGAAAACTGTTAAAGTAAATATAATTCTTAACTAATAATAGTTGAAAGCCACCACACTTTGTTAAAGTGTGGTGACTGTTTTAATCCTATTTTTAATGTATTATCGGATTGCCGTATTCTCTTTTCATGGCTGCAACCGATACAATCCACTGTTTTCCGAACTTACACACATCAATACCGTTTCGCAGTTTTCCGTAAGCAACTGCTTTGCGCAATGTACTTTCATGTAAGCCCCATAATGTTGTTGCATCACTAAATGCCATCAGCCCGTCAAACGGCGTTGGAACCGTTACACCGTTTTCAAACAACTCATCGCACGAAATGTCAATCTCATCATTCCAAATAATGCCGTATCCTCCGATATCGGTTTCCACCGATGAGAACAGTTGAGCATCCTCGAGCGCTTTAAATGCGGCATATTGTTGCATAAGAGGTTTTACATCATAAATCTTTGTAATTCCCTCTGCAAACTGCACGCTTAATTGATAATCCGGAAGTACATTGACACTTTTCACCTTATGAAACATATGCTCACCTCCGATTACTCTAATGGTTCAATTGTTTTGAAATCCTGTGTTTCCCACATTTCTTTCAATTCATCTTTATGAATGCTTATCCACTCTCTTACCATGGCAAGTGCTTTTGGCGGCAGTTCACCTTCTAAAACCTCACCGGTCATAAAATCTATTGCCGCAACATCATCATTATATATTGCGTGAATATGCGGCGGATTATGCTCACTTTGTAAAAAATACATTCTGATAATAATTCCGTAAAATCTTGATAATACAGGCACTGTAACACCTCCTTACAAGATTATAATATCACGGTATAGTGATATTGTCAATTGTTTTTCGCTACCGATACAATCCTTTAAATCAGCTGCGCTACGACTGTGCCACTCCTACTATTAAAAAGCACCAACCGATAAATCGATTGGTGCTTGGAGCTGATAGTCGGACTCGAACCGACGACCTGCGCATTACGAATGCGCTGCGCTTCCGTCAGAAACATTGTCGCCCGGCTGCCCTTGGAGCGGTTGCCACGCTCTGTGTTTCTTTCCCTCGCGCTCTTGCCTTCTTCTGCCACCGGCAGCGGCAAGCCCGCTCGCCCAACTGAGCCATATGATGCTACTTAATATGCAGGAGTGGCACTAGTAAAAAAGCACTTGCTGAGCAAGTGCTTTTTTGGAGCTGGAGATCGGACTTGAACCGACGACCTGCTGATTACGAATCAGCTGCGCTACCGACTGTGCCACTCCAGCATATTTTGTTTTGTGTTGCTTTTTTGTCGTGCAATCTATTTTATAAAAAAATTGCTCACTTGTCAACCATATTTTTTTGTGATAAAATATTGGCAATTCATCGAAAGGAGGTGCCCGCATGCGTTACAAATGTCTGATTACCGACCATGACGATACTTTGCTTGACAGCACGGTGGAAATTCACTACCCCTGCATGGTCGAATGCCTGGATGTGCTGCGCCCGGGCACACCCCTAAGTTTTGATGAATTTGCCCACTATAACTTTGACTTGGGCTTTCACGCCTATGCAACCGATGTTTTGCACCTCACGCCCGAAGAAAAGCAAAAACAAGCCGCCATCTGGCATGAGTGGGTTCAAACGCACCACGCTTCTTTTTTTCCGCATGTCAAGCACGTGCTCACCCGCTTTAAAGAAGCCGGCGGCATTTTGGTTGTTTCTTCCCACAACGAGGAGCAGCATATCTTAGCGGATTTTAAAGAAGCCGGCTGCCCGGCTCCCGATGCGATTTACGGCTGGGATTTGGATATTGAAAAGCGCAAACCCGCGGTATATACCATTGAGCAAATCGAGCAGCAGTTCGGCATTGCGCGTGAGGAAATGGTGATGCTTGATGATATGAAAATCGGCTACAATATGTGCAGTGCTGCCGGTGTGGACTTTATTTTTGCCGACTGGGCAAGAAAGCCCGACACCCTGCGCCGGGAAATGCGGCAGCTTGCCACCTACACCGCCGAAAACTTCCTGGAGGTGGAGAACATCCTGTTTGGTTGAGCAGCGCTCACATTCACTCAACGAGCGGTTGATGTACATTTTAAGCACACCATGATACACTTTGTTAAAAGAAACCTCATACATCACGAGAAGGAGGGGCGCATATGAATACCGAAACTGTAGGAAAGCGCATTTGTGCCGGGCGCAAAAAAATGGGCTATACCCAAGAGCAGCTTGCCGAAAAAATCGGCGTATCCACACAAGCGGTCAGCAAGTGGGAAAACGGGCACAATTTGCCGGATATTGATAATCTTGCCATCATTGCCCGGGTGTTAAAAATCCCCTATACCTCCTTGGTGAGCGATGAAAAAGAGGCGTTTGATATCAATTTTCGCAGCCGCTTATTTCACGAAAACAACATGTATACCAGAGTCAAGACCTTAGCGCAGACAAATAACCTGGTCAATACGCTGAATGCTTTGGTATTCATGCGCGAAAAGCACAGCGGGCAATACCGCAAGGGCTCGCGCTATGCCACCGAGAGTGTGGAATACATTAACCACCCGCTGATGATGACCTGCCATGCGCTTGCCATGGGTATTGATGATGACAGCATTCTCGCCGCCATTTTGTTGCACGATGTTTTGGAAGACACGGACACCGCGCAAGAGGATTTACCGGTGTCGGACGAAATCAAAGAAATTGTGCGATTGGTGACTTTTCAAACGCTTGCGGGAAAAAGCAAAGAAGAAAGCAAAGCGATTTACTATGAAGCCATTCGGCAAAACCCGAAAGCGTGCGTGGTGAAAATCATTGACCGCTGCAACAATGTATCGACGATGGCAGGGTGCTTCACTCGAGAAAAATTAGTCAGCTATATCGAAGAGACCGAAACCTATATAATGCCGCTAATCACAACGCTTAAAAACCGCTATCCCGCATACAGCGATATTGCATTTTTGGTCAAATACCAAATTATCAGCTTAATTGAAAGTATTAAATCATTATTATAAGAATCAGTACCACTAGTAAACTAGTGGTTTGCACAGGCCCTATAAGGGCCGCCTACAGGCTGAGCCCCTAAAAGGGGC
>SVOD01000056.1 GCA_015066575.1 Oscillospiraceae bacterium | reverse complement strand
GCTTCCGTAATGTAGCGGTTCATATCCCATTTTACATAAGAGATTTTGCCGCAATCCAAAATAGCTGCCATTTTTTGGTAGATGTATTCCACCACGGCGGGGTTAGAATAATCCAATACCATTTGGTTTCTGCCGAGCGTTTTCTTTCTGCCGGGAACGCAGACTGCCCACTCGGGGTGCGCTCGGTAAAGGTTACTGATTTCATTGACCATTTCCGGCTCAAACCACAAACCGAACATTAAGCCCATATCCGTAATTTTGGCAGCCAAAGAGTCAAGACCGTTTGGCAGTTTTGCGGGGTTGACCTCCCAATCACCCAGAGAGGAAGTATCGTCATTCCTCGCGCCGAACCAGCCGTCATCAAGCACAAACAGTTCAATGCCAAGTTGCTTTGCCTGCGCGGCGAGAGATAAAATCTTCTCTTCGGTAAAATCAAAATAGGTCGCTTCCCAGTTATTGATGAGAATAGGTCTTGCCTTTTTGCTCCACTCGCTCTTCATTAAGTGATTGCGGAAAAGGTTGTGGAAGGTTTGGCTCATACCGTTAAGCCCGTGTGAACTGTAGACTATCACCGCTTCCGGTGTTTGGAAACTTGCGCCTTTTTCGAGTTTCCACTCAAATTCAAAGGGATTAATGCCAAGCGAAACGCGCGTGACATCGTAGTGGTCAACTTCGGCTTGCGCCAAAAAGTTGCCGCTGTAAATCAGGGAGAAGCCGTACACTTCGCCTTCATGCTCGGTGGTGTGCGGTTGTTTGAGCGCTAAGAAGGGGTTATGATGCGCGCTGCTGGCACCGCGCGCACTGGAAACGCTTTGTTTGCCGTATTGCAGCGGGCGGGTGTGCAGGTGCCTTTCTCTGCCCCATGCGCCATCAAGTTGCAACATCTCATAATCGGCATCAAACAAATCCATTGACATGGAGAGCGCTCTCTCCAGGTAAAGTGTTTCTTCCGCGTTATTTTGGAAACAGGCGCTTCTGGCAATCACTGCAAGGTTTTCAAAAACATGATACTTCAAAAGCATTTGACAACCGATTTTGGCATCTTCCAAAGTGATTTCCAAAGTCGAAACATCTTCTTGACTGCCAAAAGTGCAGGGGAGACCGGGCAATTTTTCTTTGCCCTGATATATGCGGTGGCTTTTGTAAATGAAATCCGTAATTCTGCTGCCGTCACTCAGGCGCAGTTGGTATGCCGGTTCTCTGTAATCACCGGCACCGTAAGCAGGGTATTCCTGGCGCAAAACATCCAAAGAGAAATCTAAATTGTTTTCAAAAGTATCGGGAGCGCCGATACAGGCGCGGTCACGGCGCAAGTGCTCTGTTTCCACCTGCGCATCCACTTTTTTGCCGTAGTACAGGTGCTCAAGCTGCCCGTTTTGCATAATTTTGAAAATATAACTGATTGTGTCGTTGCCTAAATAAAAGGTTTTGTCCTTTTCATTATATCGTATCATCGTTTTGCTCCTTCCCAAAATCCTTACTAAATAATAATGATATAGGTATTTGCTTATTGTAATTATTCTATCATACAATCGCAGTGATAGCAAGAACCGCACCGAGAGAACCGACACAAAAATAAAATTTTTTTCGTGTTCAAACGATTATTATGGAAAAAAGCACAAAAATTTGCTATACTATTTAAAAATCCTCTTGCGTAAGGTATTGCTTGTGACGCTGCGTAATGTTGTAAAATAAGCAGCGAAGGGCAGAGAAAAAGAAAAATGCTGCCCGTAAGGAGGTGAAAGCTATGTCCATGTACTCCACCGGAGAGGTTGCAAAACTTTGCGGTGTTTCTGTGAGAACCGTGCAGTATTACGATGCAAGAAATATTCTTGTGCCGAGCGAACTGTCCGAAGGCGGGCGCCGATTGTATTCGGAGGATGACCTCAAGCGCATGAAAATTATTTGCTTTTTGCGCGATGCAGGCTTCCCAATTAAAAGCATCAGCGAGCTGCTTGCCGAGGAGCATCCGGAAAAACTCATTTCGGTATTGCTCGAAGAGCACGAGCAGGAGCTTAGAGACTCTTTTGAGGAGCAAAAACAGCAGCTTGAGATGATTGAAAGCATGAAGCGCGAGCTCAAAGACATTAAAAATTTCTCCGTGGAATCTTTAGGGGACATAGCCTACGTGATGAAACAAAACAACAAGCGCAAAAATATGCTCATCAAAATGATTTTGTGCGGCATTCCCGTAACCGCTCTGGAAATTGCCGCCATTGTGCTGTGGATTAAGAGCGGGATTTGGTGGCTTTTTGCTATCTGGTGTGTGGTCGGCGTGATTTACGGTGTGGTAGCTTCAAGGTATTATTACAGGCAAACGGCATATATTTGCCCCGAGTGCCACGAGGTGTTCAGACCTTCGTTTAAAGAAGTGTTCTTTGCCTACCATACCCCGAAAATGCGCCGCCTGACTTGCCCGCAGTGTAAGCACAAAGGGCTTTGTTTGGAAGTTTACGCAGAAACGGATGAAAACGGCAACTTGAAGAAATAAATATTGCCGAGCAGAAAGGAAAGAACCCATGCAAAAGGTACGCATTACAGTGAAAAAAATTGCGGAGTATCGTGACTTAATGGAAATGTATGAAAACCCGATGGAGCACGCATGCTCCATGCAGGTCGGGCAGGTGTTTGTCGCCAATGGTTGGGAAAAGCCGGCAGGCTTTTGCGACAGCGCGTGGGATACGGTTTCGCCCTTTGTATTGGCGCTCGCGCACGGTGCAGAAGATTTTTATGACGGGTGGATGAAAAACCCGCGCTCTGCGATGATTTCCTGTAATGACGGTTTTCGCCCGGTCAGCTTCCTGCTCGAAACCATGGAAGAAAGTGCCGAGTAAGTACATATAAAAAAGCTGTGATAGAAATATCGCAGCTTTTTTGCGTATACTAAATAAGAAATATCACCGAGAGGAACATCACGATGCCGAATACCTTTGAAAAAATCTATGAAGTAGTCAAGCAAATCCCGCGCGGCAAGGTCGCGACCTACGGGCAGGTAGCCGCTCTTGCAGGCAACCCGCACTGGAGCCAAGTGGTCGGCTATGCGCTGCACGTCAACCCCGACCCGAACACCATCCCTTGCCACCGCGTTGTCAACCGCTTCGGCGAGTGTTCCGGTTCCTTTGCCTTTGGCGGCAAAGGCGCCCAGCAAATGCTCTTGGAAGGCGAGGGCGTTACTTTTGAAAGCGGTAGGGTGGATTTGGCAAAATACTTGTGGCAGCAGGTCTAAAAAATGCACAAAATTGGTTGACAAGTATTATCTATTGTGCTAAAATAAATCCAAATTGCGAATAATTCTTGAAAAAAGCGATGAAGGAATTAATTGTTAACTTCCCTTCGGCAAAGAGAGCCGCCGGTTGGTGTAAGGCGGTGCGAACGGTTAGCAAGTCTCGTTCCGGAGCTGAGCGGCAGAATTGAGTAAGCCGCTACGGTTTGCCCCGTTACCTTGGCAGGAAGTTTGTCAGAACTTCGCAGAGTGGATTTACTGTTGTAAATCAATCAGGGTGGTACCACGGTTTATTCGTCCCTGAGGCATTAGCCTCAGGGACTTTTTTAATGAATAATGAAAAATGAATAATGAATCATTGAGGGCGACACATTCGCGCTTGATTGAAAAATGTACGCATAGGAAAGGAAAAGTTATGATGAAACAGATTAAAATTGCAGACACCACTTTGTGCCGCGAAAACAACTCTTTCAGTTTTAAAGAGAAAATTGAGATTGCGCGCCAGCTGGAAAAACTAAATGTGGATACAATAGAACTGCCCGAGATTGTCAACAGCACAACCGACATCCTATTAGTGCGTACCATTTCCGCATTTGTCAAAAACGGTGCTTTGAGTGTTGCTGCAGGCAGCAGCGAGCAGAGCATCAGCGATGCCGTGCAGGCGCTGAGCAATACCGAAAAAGGTGTTATCCGCATCGAGCTGCCGGTGTCTCCGGTGTGCATGGAATACCAGTGCCACAAGAAACCCGCGAAGATGCTTGATTGGATTGCCGCTTGTGTTAAAACTGCCAAAGAGAGTGGTTTTGCAGTAGAGTTTTGCGCGGTAGATGCAACCAGAGCGGAAAAAGAGTTTTTGTTTGAAGCCATTCAAAAGGCGACCCAAGCGGGCGCACAGTGCATTACCATTTGCGATACTGCCGGCTCTCTTTTGCCGGATAATTTTGCCGCCTTTGTTAAAGAAGTGGTCGAAAAGACCTCTGTGCCGGTCGGCATCAAGTGCTCCGACAAAGCGGGTCTTGCCGCAGCGCAGGCAATTCTTGCCGTGCGTGCCGGTGCCGAGTGTGTGAAGTGCGCTGTCGGCGGCGATACGGTCAGCCTTGATACCTTCGGTTCTATTATTAAAGACTACGGCAATTATTACCAAATCAGCGCTGCGATTCGCAACACCGAACTGCACCGCATTGTGGGGCAAATCAATTGGATTACCGACAACGCGAAAAATGAAAAAAGCACTGTCACCGTCAGCGCCGAAAACGAAGGCATTAAGCTTGACAAAAACGACAGCAAGGAAACCGTGCTCGGTGCCGTCAAGCAGCTTGGCTACGACTTGAGCGATGAAGATGCCGGCAAGGTCTATGATGAATTCCTGCGCGTGGCAGTTAAAAAGAATGTGGGCGCAAAAGAGCTCGATGCCATTGTCGCTTCCGCGGCGTTGCAGGTGCCTTCTGCCTATAAATTGGTTTCTTACATTATTAATAACGGTAATATTATCACCGCCAGTGCACACATTGTGCTTGAAAAGGGCGAGGAAAGAATGGAAGGCATCGAACTCGGCGATGGTCCGATTGATGCTGCCTTTATTGCGATTGATACGATTATCGGTCACCACTATGAGTTGGATGATTTCCAAATCCAAGCCGTTACCGAGGGTAAAGAGGCAATGGGTTCTGCGCTGGTTAAACTGCGCGCAGGCGGCAAACTCTACTCCGGTAAAGGTATTTCCACCGATATTATCGGCGCGAGCATTCGAGCTTACCTGAATGCGATTAACAAGATTGTGTATGAGGAGGAGAACGCATGAAACTCTCATTTTCTACCAAAGGCTGGTACGGCGTAGACTTTGATGCATTCTGCGATACCGCAGTAGATTTAGGCTTTAAAGGTATCGAACTGCACAATATTAATAACCGCTTATTTACGGAAAAGGACGGTGCTTTTCAAGAGTATACCGCCATGGCAACGCGCCGCAAATTATATGAAAAGAAGCTGCAAATCCCCTGTATGGATGCAATTTGCGATTTGTGTGACACTGCCCGCGAGAGCGAGAATTTAGCCGAGATTACCAAGTGCCTTGAGATTGCGGAAAACTTAAAAATTCCCTATGTCAGAGTGCGCGCGCATGCCGCAAAGAAGACAGAGGAAAACTTTGCCGCTGTCAGTGATATGCTCGAAAAAATTCTCCCGCTCGCACAGAGTAAAAATGTTGTCATCTTGGTGGAAACCAAGGGCATGTTTGCCGACACGGCGGTTCTGCGCGACTTGCTCGAAAACTTTGCGAGCGACTCTTTGGCAGCGCTGTGGAACTTGAGCGAAGCCTACCAAACTGTGGGCGAGAAGCCGCACGAAGTGATTAAGAACCTCGGCGCCTATGTCAAGCACGTGCAGGTCAGCGACACTAAAAAAGTCGGCGACACAGTGGAGCACTGCTTAATCGGCGAGGGTGAATTACCGCTCAAAGATGTGATGTTGGCGCTGCGCTCCGTGAATTTTGACGGCTTTATTTCCTTGGTTTGGGACCCGAAGTGGTGCGAAGAAATTGACGATATGGAGATTATTTTCTCTCACTTTGTCAATTTTATGAAGCAGTACAACGACACGGCAAGCAAAGAGAAAACTCTCTACTTTAACAATGCGCACACCGGCCGCTTTGTGTGGAAGAAGGATTTGCTCATTGAAAAAACCTTCTCGGATGTGCTTGACAGAATGGTTGAAGAATTCCCCGACCAATATGCGTTTAAATATACCACTTTAGATTATACGCGCACTTACAGCGAATTTCGCGATGATGTAGATGAATTTGCCCGCGTGCTCATTTCCATGGGTGTCAAAGCCGGAAGCCACGTGGCGATTTGGGCTTCGAATGTGCCGCAGTGGTTTATCACCTTCTGGGCGACCGTTAAAATCGGTGCGGTGTTGGTCACTGTCAATACAGCGTATAAAATCCACGAGTTGGAGTATCTGCTTAAGCAGTCCGATACCCACACCATTGTCATTACCGAAGGTGCGAAAGATACGCACTACGGCAAAATCGTTGCCGAACTTTGCCCCGAGTTGGTTCAGACAAAAGCGGGCGAACCGCTGCATGCAAAGCGCCTGCCTTTCTTAAGAAATGTCATTACGGTCGGCTTCAAGCAAAAGGGTTGCTTGGAGTGGAACGAAGCTTTAGAGCGCGCACCGCGTGTGAATAAAGAAGAAGTTTACGCGATGGCGGCTGCCGTTAAACCCGATGATGTCTGCAATATGCAGTACACCTCCGGCACGACCGGCTTCCCCAAGGGCGTTATGCTCACGCACTATAACATTGTCAACAACGGCAAGTGCATCGGCGACAGAATGGATTTGTCTACCGCCGACAGAATGATGATTCAGGTGCCGATGTTCCACTGCTTCGGCATGGTGCTGGCGATGACTTCCACCATGACCCACGGCGGAACCCTGCTGCCCATTCCGTATTTCTCACCCAAGCCGTCGCTTGCGTGCATCAATAACGAGCATATTACCGCTTTCCACGGTGTGCCGACCATGTTTATTGCGCTCTTAGAGCATCCGGATTTCCCGAAGACCGATTTTTCCTATATGCGCACCGGCATTATGGCAGGCAGCCCCTGCCCGATTAGTGCGATGCAGGATGTGGTGAATAAGATGAATATGCGCGAAATCGTCATTGTTTACGGGCAGACCGAAGCTTCTCCCGGTTGCACAATGAGCTCGACCGATGACCCGCTCGAGGTCAGAGTGACAACCGTCGGCAGAGCGATGCCCGAGATTGAGTGCAAGATTGTAGACCCCGAAACCGGTGAAGATTGCCCCGACAATGTGACCGGTGAGTTTGTGGCAAGAGGCTACAACATTATGAAGGGTTACTACAAAATGCCCGAGGCAACCAGTGCTGCGATTGATAAAGACGGCTGGCTGCACACCGGCGACTTGGCTTGCCGCACACCCGAAGGCAACTACAAGATTACCGGCAGACTCAAAGATATGATTATTCGCGGCGGTGAAAACATCTACCCCAAAGAGATAGAAGAGTTTATTTACACCAACCCGAAAGTCAGTGATGTGCAGGTCATCGGTGTGCCCGATGAGCAGTATGGTGAAGAAATTATGGCGTGCGTGATTCTCAAAGAAGGGGAGAGCATGACCGAGCAGGAAATGAAAGACTTTGTTGCGGCGAGCATGGCGCGTCACAAGGTACCGCGCTATGTGGACTTTGTTAAAGCCTTCCCGATGAATGCCGCCGGCAAGATTTTGAAGTACCAGATGCGCAAGGATGCTGTTGAAAAGTTAGGGCTGCAAAAAGCTGCAGGTGTTGTGACAGCATAATTAACGGTTAAATGTAAAAAGGCCATTGCACACAGGGCAATGGCTTTTTATGGTTGCAATCTGTTGAAAATGTGATATAATGTCTAATCGGTTATGTGTCTATCGACATTATGAAATGTAACAGCAAAGGAACCTATGAAACAGAGAGTTATTGCCATCATTTTAATAGCGGTTATGTGCACGGCACTTTTCAGCGGCTGTCAGGCAGAGCCGAGTGCGCAGGAAACAGCAACGCAGCAGGAAAAGGTGCTGTATGCTCCCAATGTGTATCGGGCGGACAAGTTTTATTTCCAAAAGCATTTTTGGGTCAACTACGGCACGGTGCTCAAAGATGTCGAGTATTATTCGCAAACGGCAGGGGAAACCAAGCGCTGCAATATCCTCTTGCCGGCGCACTACAGTGAGCGCAAGCAGTACCCGGTTTTATATGTACTCCACGGCTTTTACGGCAGCGCTGCCGATCACATTGATGAGCAATCTTACTTAACGGTGCTCTACGGAAATCTGCTTTTCACCAAAAAGGCAAAAGAGATGATTATTGTTTCGGTAGAGATGTATACCGACAAAGCGCGCCTTGAACACCGCAAGTCGCAAGAACAAATGCACTTTATTTACAATAAAGTCATAGAGGACATTTATTTCGATGTTATGCCCTTTATTGAAAGCAATTATCCGGTCAAAACCGGCAGAGAGAATACAGCCGTGGCAGGCGTTTCCGAGGGCGGCGCCAAAGCGCTTTGTATTGGCTTTCGGCGACCGGAGCAGTTCGCTTACATCGGTGCGTTTGCACCGAATCCCGGCGTCATCCCCACAGAGTTTTACCGTGGCAGTTATTGGGACAAAACCTATTTCAAAACATTTCCGTTACTCAGTGAGGAAAATGCATTTGAATACCTTTACCTCGCTGTCGGCAGTAAAGATGAAACCAATGCCGGGGTGACGATGGCATATCGCGAAGCATTGGACTCCTGCGGTGTAAAAAACCAAACCGATTATGTAAAGGGCTGCGGACACAATATGAAGTTTTGGAAATTATGCTTTTATAACTATTTACAAAAAGTATTTCGCTAAAAATAATAAAGGTTTGTTGAGCAAACAGCTGGACAAACCTTTTTTACTTATTGGTAAGTAATCTATCGAAAATCCCAAAAGTCGGTGCCGGTTTCCACGCTTGGTTTGAGATGAATAGCGCCGCCTTGCACCGGGCGTAACTCAATTTCTCCCGTGTAAAGCACGGTGGTGGATTTTAAGTGACCGGCAATGGTGCGGTGCTCGCCGTTTTCCAAGTAAGCAAAGATTGCGTGGGTGTGGGTTTTGAACTCTCCGCTATCATCGGCAATAATATTGCCCATCAGAGAGACAAGTTCCAGCATCCCCGATACCTTGTCGGTGATAAAAGCGCCTTTTTCGGGAATAAAGGTTTGAATTTCGGCATCCGAACAGCCGCCAATGCCCGAATAGGTGGCAGAGGTGATGTGTTCTTTTTGACAAATGGAGCGAATACCGCTGATAATTTCATCGCCTTTATCAAAGCGCAGGTAGTAGGTATCGCCGAGCTTTTTGTAATCCATATTTTCTCCTTTCTTGTTTGCCATTGAAAAAATGGTATTTTTAAAAGATATATCCGCAGGCAATGCCGAGCACCGCCGAAAGGCTTACAATCCATATCGGATGTACCTTTTTAAAACACAGTACAGCTGCAACGCCAAAGATAACCAGTGAACAGTAGAATGCCGCGCTTTTGAACAAATCAAGAGAAAAACCATCGGGCGCGAGAACCGCGCCGGCAACGGCGATAATTGCCGCTGCAATCAGTCCCGGCACAGCGGGTTTTAAACCGCTCAAAGCCCCCTTGACCGCCTTGCTTTCCTGAAACTTTTTGAGAAAGCAGGCAACAATGATAATAATAATAAACGAAGGCAGCACCACGCCTAAAGTGGTGCAAATCGCGCCTAAAATGCCGGCAGTTCGCATTCCGATAAAGGTGGCAATATTAATCGCAAACGGACCGGGCGTGGACTCGCTGACTGCCACAAAATCAATTAATTCCGCCTCGCTCACCCAGGCATTTTTAGTCACTTCCTGCTCGATGAAGGGTAGCATCGCGTAGCCGCCGCCGATGGTAAAGGCGCCGATTTTAAAGAAGGTGAGCAATAATTTGAGATAAATCATTTCTTAGCCCTCCTTTGCGCCATAAAGGAGTAAACCAGCCCCAGCACCGCCGCGCCGATAACCACAAAGAGAATGTTCACTTTAAAAACAGCCACGGCAATAAACGCCAAGCCCATAATGATGTAGGAAAACGCGTTTTTTTGCACCTGCTTAAACATGGTGTAAAGTGCATGAATAAGTAACGCAAGCACACCCGCGCGAATTCCTGCAAAGGCATACGCTACAACGCGGTTATTTTTAAAGGCTTCAAAAATAAAGGTCAAAGCCGCAATAATCACAAACGAAGGCAGCACCACCCCGAGCGTGGCAAAAAACGCGCCAAAAAAGCCGGCGTGCCGAAAGCCGATAAGAGTGGCGGCATTAATTGCAATCGGACCGGGTGTGGATTCGGCAACGGCGACAATTTCCAAAATATCGTCTTTTTGAATCCAACCCTTTTTCTCGGCAGCTTCTTTTTGAATAAGCGGTATCATCGCATAGCCGCCGCCAAAGGTAAAGGCGCCGATTTTAAAAAATGTGAGAAACAGTTCGAGCAGTTTTTTCATCTTTTCTTCTTTCTCAAAAATCCGTACTAAACTATATTATACCACAAATTGCGGGGCTTGAATACCGCTATTTAATAATTTTCACAAAAAAGCGGCACCCGCTATCAGGGTGCCGCAAATTTGTTGGTTTTTATTAACTGAAAGAAATGTTGGAAAGCGCCGGTTCGCCGCTATCCCAAGGCATAAACATAACTGCTACTTCAATGTAGTTTTCATCGTCAATATCCGCAAAGCAAATGTTTTGCTCCGGGTCAGCCTTGACACGGTAGAAGGTCTTGCCGCCGATTTCGATTTCATCGATTTCGTTTTTTCCGCCGTAGTTTTCATCAATGTTCTTTGCCCACTCTTTGGCGTGGTTGTTATCATACACCTTGTGCAGGGTGATGCCGACATATTCAAAAGAACCTTCTTTTGTGTGTAATTCCACTTTTTTGCCTTCTTCAAAATCCTCGGCAGCCCAGCCGTCGGGAATTTTGACACTCATTGTGCCGAATTGCAGGGTTTCGCCCGCTTTGGGTGCGTTTTCTGCTGCGGTGGTTGCTTCTGTCTCGGTTTCGGCTTGCGTCGTTTTTTCCGCCGCCGTGGTGGCATCCTTTTTACCGCCGCAAGCGGTGAATACCAGCACCATGGAAAATGCAAGGGTTATTGCTAAAACAACTGCTAAAACTTTTTTCATTTTGCTTTACTCCTTTTCTCTAAAGTCTTTTGGAAGTTTCTTCCGCTTTCAGTGTAACATAAGCGCTATAGCTTGTCAATCGAAAGCGGTCGAGAAAGGGCGTACAACACAGGCGTTTTGAGGTGCAAAGCTTATATAACCGTTCTTGGTTTGAGTGGTGATAAAGCCATTATCGCAAAAAAGAGTATTTACAATCTAATAAGTACCTATGTCGCACGCCCGTTAGGCTTGATTTTTAAGATGCTTTGTAGTATGATAAGTAGGAAAAGTATAACTAATACAACCGGAAAAGAAGGTGTTATCATGAAAAAGAATAAATTTATCGGCATCAGCAAAGTGGGCGAAAAAGGGCAGATTGTCATTCCCAAAGAAGCCCGCGATATGTTTGGCATCCTGCCCGGCGATTCGGTGATTGTGCTGTGCGACAAAGCCAAAGGTATTGCACTGGTGAAAGCGGACGTGTTTGAAGATTTGACCGACAAGGTGTTTCCGAAAGGAGATTGAAAATGCTTGCAATAGAAACAAAGGAATTAGTAAAGAAATTTAAAGATGTAACTGCCGTTGGCGGTATCAATTTGCAGGTGAAAGAGGGGGAACTGTTTGCGCTCCTGGGCACAAACGGCGCCGGTAAAACCACCACCATTAAAATGCTCTCAAGTTTAATTGTGCCTACCTGCGGAGAAATTGAAATTTTAGGGATGGATATTGTCAAAGACCGGCAGAAAATCAGGGAAATCATAAATGTTTCGCCACAGGAAACGGCGATTGCGCCGAACCTCTCTGTCAAAGAAAATTTGGAGTTTATGGCAAATGTTTACCAAATTCCGAACAGGGAAGCAAAAATTGAGGAATTGGTAACGCTTTTTCACCTTGAGGAAGTGTTGGGCAAAAAAGCCAAAACGCTTTCCGGCGGTTGGCAGCGTAAAGTTTCGATTGCCATCGCCCTTATTAATGAGCCGAAAATCCTATTTTTAGATGAACCGACTTTGGGGCTGGATGTCATTGCCCGCAAAGAGCTGTGGACTGTCATCGAGAGCCTTAAAGGGCGCATTACCGTTATTTTGACCACCCATTATATGGAAGAAGCCGAGAGCCTGTCCGAGCGCATCGGCATTATGGCGCACGGTAAGTTGGTCGCTGTCGGCACTGCCGAGCAACTCAAGCAAAGCGCCGGAAAAAGCACCTTGGAAGATGCCTTTGTGGAACTGGCAACGAAAGGGGCGTGAGAGCATGAGAACAATGAATTTTGCCAAAAGAAACTTCAAAGAGATTATTCGCGACCCGTTAAGCGTTGTGTTTGCCGTGTTGCTCCCGCTGCTCCTGCTGTTTATCTTTCAGCAGTTCAAAATCCCGAGCGATAACTACCGCCTGGAAAACTTCACCCCCGGTATTGTGGTGTTCGGGTTTTCCTTTATCAGTATGTTTACCGCAACACTTGTCAGTAAAGACAGAACCTCGTCTTTTCTCATCCGCCTGGGTGTAAGCCCTATGAAGCCGGTGGAATACATTTTGGGCTATATGCTTGCAATTATCCCGATGATTGCGCTGCAAAATGTGCTCTTTTTTATCCTTGCCGTGCTGTTGGGCTTGCCCTTTAGTGTGCATATTATTTGGGCGATTTTGGTGTCGTTTGCCGTTTCGGTGCTCTTTATTGCGCTCGGCATCATCATCGGCAGTGTCTTTTCGGAAAAAGCTTCTTCCGGTATTGCGAGCATCGTTGTACAGTTAGTTTGCTTTACAAGCGGCATGTACTTCCCGCGCGAGATGCTCGGCAAAGGTTTTGCCAAAGTTTGCGAGTTTTTGCCCTTTGAATCCTGCGTGACCATTATTAAGGGCGTTATGAACAATGACCTTACAAGTATCACCCCGAGAAATATCATCGTTTTTGCCGCCTACACTGTAGTTGTTTTTGTGATTGCCGTAGTGCTCTTCCAAAAGAAAATGCTTAGCGATAATAAAGGCGGCTGAATGAACGCATTTCAAGCGAGAGTGATTTAGTGTATAATAAACTAAATTGTATTTTAATTAGGAGGCAAAGATATGAAAAGCAAAAAAAGTGCGTTATTGTTAGCGCTGCTGTTGATAGTGAGTATTCTCTTTGGCGGTTGCGCGGCAAAGCCGAAGCAGGAAGAAACAACGAAACCGACCGAGGCTGTTACAGAGGCGACTGCGGAAGATGGCACCAAGCTTTCCAACGATTCTTCCGACTTTGTGTTACTGAGTGAAGCGGTGCCGGATGTGATTTTGGAAATCCGCTACTATTCTACCTATAACTTTGTGGGCGATCGTATTGATGGTTACGAAGAGCCCCTCGCTTTCATTACAAAAGAGGCTGCTGCAGCGCTCAAAAAAGTTAGCGATGAAGTGATGGCGAAAGGTTACCGCTTGAAGATTTACGATGCCTATCGCCCGCAACAGGCAGTCACAAACTTTGTGAATTGGGCTAAAGATGCGAAAGATACCCGCATGAAGGAATACTTCTACCCGGATTTGGAGAAAGATGTGCTGTTCCCGCAGGGTTATATTATGGAGCACTCCGGTCACAGCCGTGGCAGCACTGTCGATTTAACTCTGTTTGATATGAAAACGGAAAAAGAACTGGATATGGGCGGCACCTTCGACTTTTTCGGTGAAGAAAGCCACCCGGACTATAAAGATATTACCAAAGAGCAGTATAACAACCGCATGATTTTAAGAGAAGCGATGCTTAGTAACGGCTTCAAACCGCTTGCAGAAGAGTGGTGGCACTTTACGCTTGAAAATGAGCCGTACCCCGACACCTACTTTACTTTCCCGATCAACAGCGATTCTCTGAAGAAATAATTTTAAAAAGAAGCGGCGAATGGGCTTTCCATTCGCCGCCTGCACAAAGAGGTAACATATGAGCACAATTAAACTCATTCAAGGCTCTGCCGTGGAGCAGCAGGCAGATGCGGTTGTCAACGCCGCTAACCGGTATTTAACCGCGGGCGGCGGGATTTGCGGCGCGATTTTTGCCAAGGCGGGTTACGCTAAGTTGCAGCAAGCGTGCGAGCAATATAAAACGCCGCTGCGCGATGGCGATGCGGTCATCACCCCGGCATTCGGGATTAGCAATGCGAAAGCCATTATTCACGCAGTAGGCCCCAATTTCAGTGAAACGCCCAAGGCTTTTCAAGAATTGCAGGCGGCTTACTATAATTCGCTCAAGGTGCTGATGGAAAACGGCCTGCACAGCATTGCTTTTCCGCTGATTAGTTCGGGCATCTTCGGCGGGAATCTTCCCAACCCGGTTGCCGTGTCTGTAGAGTCTTGTTGCAAAGCGTATCAAGCATTTGAAAAGGATTACCCGCAGGCTGATGTAGAGGTGTTACTTTGTGTTTTCTCCCGGCGAGAGTACCAAACCGCGCTGAACACTTTTGAAAGTATGTGAATAGTAATGAAATGTTAAAAGGGGTGGAGAGATGAAGAAACGAACTAAAATTATCCTTGCAATCCTTGCGGGGCTGCTTGTGGCGCTGGGCATTGCAGTAGGGATATATGCAGGCACCTATTACCGGGCGGTAGATATTGAAAGTTTTATGGCGAGCAGCCAAAGCATTACGGTAAAGCAGATAAAAGAGGGCTATTGTTTTGACGGCCCCGGGGAAGATAAGGCGCTTATCTTTTACCCCGGCGGGAAGGTGGAAGAAACGGCATATGTGCCGCTGATGCGCTCCCTCGCCGCGCAGGGAG
>SVOD01000055.1 GCA_015066575.1 Oscillospiraceae bacterium | reverse complement strand
GCCGTAATACTATCGCGCAAGCCGTAGTAGCCCGGGTAATCGGAACCGTAATCATCCATGGCACCGCTGCCGGAGATGGTTAATAAGCCGGTTGCGGGGTCAAAGTGATAGGTGGCATTGGTGCCGCACTTGCCGCCGTATTGGGGCTTAATTTTGGTTAAAGGCGTGTTGTTTTCGCCAATCGTGATGTCATCCCAATCCGCTTGGGTGCGGGCATAATTTACCGTGGTGAGCTTATCGCAGCCGTTAAAAGCACCGTCGCCAATCGTACTCACCCGGCGCCCGATGGTAACACTTGTCAGATTCATGCAATCCGCAAAGGCATTTGCGCCGATAGCGGAGATATTGTCATCAATCACCACCGCGGTAATAAAGACATGGTTCTCATACCACGGAGCGCCTCCGACACTGTAATCATACATCGCGCCTGTGCCGGTGATGGTTAAAACCCCTGTCTTTGGATTGTAGGAATAGCGGGCGGTTTTACCGCAGGGTCCTTTGACCATTTGCGGCTTGACATTGGTTAAGAGCCCGTTGCCGGTACCGATGGCAATATCATCCCATTCATCCTGTGTACCGGGGTATTCCACTGCCGCAAGCTTACCGCAGCCGATGAAGGCGCGATTGCCGATAGAGGTGACCGTGGTCGGGATGCTCACATCGGTCATGCCGGAGCAATAGCCGAAAGCATTGTTGCCGATGCGGGTAATCCCGCCGCCGATGACAATGTTTTTAATTGCACTCTCGCCGTAAAACGGGGAATCGCTGCCTTCATAATCATACATCGCACCCGTGCCGCTAAGCGTTAAGGTGGTGCCGTTAAAAAGATATGTAATATTATCGCCGCATTTTCCGCTTAAGCAGTCATAGTGCTTTGTGGCATTTAAAAGATATTGGTTATATGCCGATATCCCGATTTGGTTCCACTCGGCGGCTCCGGCAGAGTAGTAAACATCTGTGAGTTTCGCAGTATCACGAAAAGCGGCGGTGCCGACAGATTGTAAGCTTTCCGGTATCGCAACTTCCGTTATCTCATCACAGCCTGTAAATGTATATTGCCCGATATGGGTAACGCCGTTTGAGATAACAACATTTTTAATGTATTTTTCATTATAAAACGGGGAATCCGAGGTGTTAAAATCTTCCATGGCACCGGTGCCGGTGATGGTTAAAGTGCCCGTTGGCCAATCAATCGAGTAAGTGACATTCTCACCGCAAACACCCTCACTGTAATGCCAAGGGACATCAAACAACACTTCATGATAACCGGTTTGCCACTGAATATGGTTATCCTCCCTGGCACCCATAAAATAAACATCCTGTATACTCTCGCATCCCTCAAAGGCAAACGCATCAATACTTTGAAGCGTTTTTGGCAGGTAGACACTCACTATATTTTCACAGTCATTAAAAGCAGCTCCGTCTATATGCGTTATGTTTTCGGGAATATGCATTTCGGTTATTTCCTCACAGCCATGAAACGCACCGTATCCGATAGCGGTTACGCTCGCGGGTATGACAGTATTCACACCGCCGCGCACAAGGGTGTTGGTGGCGGTTTCAATAATGGCATTGCAATCCTCGCGGCTGTCAAATACCGGGTTATCGGCAGAAACATGTATGCTTTTGAGGACCGAACACCACTTAAATGCTCTGTACTCCAAGGTCTCCACACCGCTGCCAATGGTAATACTTTCCAGTGAATTACAAACGACAAACGCAGAATCGCCGATGATTTTCACACTGTCCGGAATATCGACACTTGTCAACGCATGCATAAGGTAAAATGCTCCGTCACCAATTGTTTTGACAGTACCGGGAATGCTGACACTTTCCGCATAGATGCAATTATCAAATGCAAAATTCCCTATGCTTGTGATGCCGCTTTCTATAACAATATGTTTAATGCGCAAACCCGAATAAAACGGAGACCTGTTATCGACATCGTGATCTTCATAATCATACATTTTTCCGCTGCCGCTAAGCGTGAGTATGCCGGTTTCCGGGTCCAGCGTATAGCTTACATGTTCGCCGCACTTCCCGCTTGTTTTGGGTTTAACTGTTAAAAGCTTTGTGTTTTTAGCACCGATTTCCATGGCGTTCCACTGCTCTTCGGTGCCGGTGAAATTGACTTGGGTTAAATCGGTGCAGTCATCAAAGGCTGCGTAGCCAATCTTCGTCACAGTCGCGGGAATGGTAATGCTTTGTAACTTATTGCAAAGGAAAAAAGTATAGTCTTGAATTTCCGTAACGGTATCGGGAATGGTAAAGCTTTCAAAAGTGCAACTTTGAAAAGCACATTTACCAATCTTGGTCAGCGTTTGCGGGAAGGTGATATTGGTCAGGTAAAAGCAGTAGGAAAATGCACTCATTCCGATACCGGTAACGCCTTCTTCGAGCACAACTGTTTTGACAATATCACTGTGATAAAACGGTGAATAATTCTCGGATGTCTCAAATATTTCCCTATAGTCATACATATCCCCGGTTCCCGAGATAATCAGTTCCCCTGTCGCGCGGTTGAGCGAATAGGTTAAATGCTCGCCGCAGGAGCCGGTGAGAATACCGGTTTGCGGTTTTAATCTCAAAAGCGGTTCATTCCCGTATTCAATCTCAATGGCATTCCACTGCTCCACGGTGCCGGCGTAGTTGACCTGTGTTAAACCGGTGCAAGGATAAAAAGTAAGGTATCGAATAGCAGTAACGCCTGTGCCTATGGTGACAGTTGTGAGCGCATTGCACAGAAAAAACGCACCATCACCGATTTCGGTAACACTGTCGGCAATTACAGCAGTTTTAATACTCTTAAACCAATCAAAAGCATTGGTGCAAATCCATGTGACACCCTCTTCTATAACAACGCTTTCAACATCATCTCTAAAATCATAGTATCCGGGATATTGCGCATCACCTTCACCATTATGAAAATCCCACATGCGGCCTGTGCCGCTGATGGTGAGCTTTTTGGTGGTGGAATTGTAGTGGTAATACACATTTTCACCGCACTTTCCGCTTTGGTCCGCCTGCGCCACCACGGGCACGCACGAAAAGATGCTCAACAGCATCACGAGAGTTAAGAGGATAGATAAAGCCTTTTTCATAATGTCAGCTCCTTTCTCTATACAACAACTGTACTAAACTGCAATATTTATAATAAGAATAAAATTTTCCAGTATTATAATACTATAAAAAAAGAAAAAGCACATCAGCCAAAAGTATGATATTCGAAAAAAATTTTGAATTTTGAATGTTGAATTGTGGTGGCGCGCGGGGCGCGCTGTGAGAATTCGGAATTCGGAATTCGGAATGCGGAATACGGAATTAAAGGTGGCGCGCGGGGCGCGCATTAGAATAGCGAGTTCGCTTTTGCGAACTCGCCTTTTAAAGATTCTTCACTGCGTTCAGAATGACTTTTTTTGTAGTGTGGAGGGTGGAGAGTGGAGGGTGGAGTTGTGGTGGCGAGGGGCAAAAAGGCTTAAACTCTAATAGCCTCTCGCTTGCTCTTTTAGGCTAATTTATCCGATTTTTCGTTGATTGACGTCACCGGTTGACAGTTTTTTCTGCAATTATAGCGAAAAAGAGGCGATACTTCTTTATCGGCACTCTCCGTATCTTTTTATCTTTGCATTGCAAAGCAAAGCGGGATATGCTATGATTTTTATAGCGTTATACGCAGCGTGCAGAGCCGTTACCGATGATATTTGAACGGTTTGGCACTTTGCTTCAAACCGAAAAAAAAAGGGGGGACAGGCTTGCAAGAAGTAAAAACAATCATAAAGCGCTTAGCTTTTTACTATTTGCTGCTGGCGATAAATATTATCCCCAATGCCAGTATTCTTCCCGACCGTTTTCCCACCCGTAATGTTTCCAGCATCTATTTGCTCACCCTTGCTGTTGTTTTGGTGTTGTATTATGCGCATCGTGTGCCGCGGGCAGGCGGTCTCTCGGCAATGATGCAGGCGCTTTCGTGGATGGCAGTACTGCTGATTCTGCTGCGCGGTGTGAAGTATAGCGCGTTTGCGCAAGTGGGGGTGCTTGCCCGCCACACCTGGTACTTATATTATGTGCCGATGCTTCTGTTTCCTTTGTTTTTGTTTTTTATATCTCTCTTTGTTTCCGGGCGGGAAGATATGCACCTGCCAAAGGGGTGGTATTGTGCACTGGCGGTAACAGTGATTTTGCTGATTTTGGTTTTGAGTAACGATTTGCACCAACTGGTGTTTCGCTTTGCGCCCGGTTTTGCAGATTGGGATAATCATTATTCCTACGGCAAATTGTTTTACATTATTATCGGTTGGCAGTATTTTTTGTATCTTGCAGCCGTTGTGATTCTGGTGGTGAAGTGTCGCATCGGCAGTGCGAAAAAAAGTGCTTGGATTATCGGGGTTCCACTTGCTCTGGGTATTGGTATGAATGTGCTGTTAATGACAGGTAAGATGCCCCGCATTCATGGTGACAATCTCTTTGAGTTTCCGGAAGTGCTTATTTTCACAGCTGCCGCCGTTCTCGAATGCTGCATGCAATTAGGGCTGATTCCGACCAATACGCATTACGGAAAACTGTTTCGGCAGATTTCAATTGCTGCACAAATAACCGATGCGGAGGGTACGCCTGTATATTCTTCTAATGCTGCGCGCCCGTTGAGTGCGGAGCAGTTTTCTTTGGAAAGCGGTGCGCGCATCGGCACACATACACTGTTACATAAATTGGAGCTGCCGGGCGGCTTTGGCTTTTGGCAGGAGGATGTCACGGCACTTGACCGCTTAAATGCACAACTGGCAGAGGCAAAAGAAGAGTTGGCGCAAGAAGCGGAATTGATGCGCCTGCGAGGAAAACTCAAAGAAGAGCAGGTACAAATTGAACAGCGCACGCGAGTATATAACATGATTGCTCAGCGTACGCAAAAGCAATCTCAGGCAATATCCCGCTTGGCGCAGACAGCGCGCGAGACGGATGACCTTGTTTGCAAAGAGGCGTGCAGAAAAAGAATTACCTTACTCGGTGCCTATATCAAGCGTTATGCCAACCTGACATTGCTGTCTCAGGATAACAATACCATAGAGGTTGGTGAATTGGGGCTTTCCGTTTCGGAAGTGCTGCACTATTTAAATATTTTTGGTGTTCCCGGTGAGTTTTTCGGCGATGCGGGCGGCGAAGTGTGTGCCGAGGCGGCTCTCAAAGTGTTTGAGGTGTTTGCCCTGCTGCTGGACACCAACTTGAACAGTTTACACGGCGTGATTGTTAACCTTACTTGCGGGGAGCCGGTGACATTGAAACTGACATTGGAAAATGTAAGCGAACCCTTGGAGCAGAATGCGGTGGAAATGCTTCGCGCTTGCGGATGCAACTGTGAGTACATGCAGGAGGATGAGGTAATCTATTACTGCTTTACCCTGCCGAAAGGGGGCGAAACGGTATGATGGCATTTAGTGCGCTTTCGGTTCTTGTTCGTGCGGCATTTTCTTTGTGGGCGTTACTGTTATGCTTAGTCAATATCGGCAGCGGCGCACTTGCTGCGGCACAAAAGCGCGTGCGCTTTACCGGCTTGGCAGTGTTGCTACTGGTACCTGCGTATTTTATATGGCAGGTCATTTTCGATTATTCTCTGTTCGGTGAAACACCTAAAGCAGCAGTTATTACACGGGCACTATGTGCCCTGCCGTGGATATACCCGCTTCTGGCTCTTGTGCTGTTGAGCACAGTGGCGCTGTGGCTGTTCATCTACAATATTCGCTATGCCAACACCTATATTACGCCGAGTACGATTAAATTCTATTTAGACAAAATTCCCTGCGGTATTTGTTGCTGGCAGGAGAACGGGCGTGTGTTGTTTTCCAACCTGTGTATGAATGAGCTGTGTTTGGTATTAACCGGCGCGCCCTTGCTTAACGGCAATCAGTTTCGCGATGCGCTTGGCGGTGAAATGGTGAAAGCGGGCACAAAAATGTGGCATTTTACCTGCCGCGAGATGACAGTAGGCGGCGAGCAGTTGTATGAACTGGTTGCCTACGATGTAACCGGTGAATACACCAAAACGCGCACACTGGAAAAGGAGAAAGAGGACCTTGCTCGCTTAAATCGAGAATTGCGCGAATACTACCTGAGCCTTGATGAAACGGTCAAGCAGCAGGAGATTTTGCAGGCGAAGATGAATATTCACGATGAAATGAATGGTCTAATGCTTTCAACTGTTGCGGTGAATCAGGAGGATACACAGGCGTTAGATAACATTTTTTCTCTGTGGGAGCAGAGGGCGCTGTTATTGAGTACGCAGGCAGACAAAAAGCAGCAGGAAACGCAGGCAGTCCGCCTTCTTGCCGATGCGCTTGGCATCACCCTTGCATGGCAGGGAACACTGCCGCCCTCGTGCAGCGACAAGCAAAGGCAGTTAATCATTTTCACGGCGAAAGAGGCAATTGCCAATGCTGCCAAGCACGCAGGAGCAACGCATATGGAAATAGAATTTGAACAAACCCCGATAGCCGTCATTTGCCGCTTTACCAGTGACGGTGTGATGCCGCGGGGAGAAGTGCATTTTGCAGGCGGACTTGCCAACTTGGCGCTGCTTGCCGAAAAACAGGGGGCAACGCTTGCTGCTATCGTCGGCGAAGCGTTTACACTCGAGCTGCGTTTTCCGAAGCGCAGCGCGGAGAATGAAGGCTATGCCGCAATGTTTACCGAAAATGAGGACTGAACTAAAAAATCGTTCTTTTGGCTGATGTATTTTTTTTAGAAATCATATACAATAGTGAAGAAACAAGCGAATGAAAGAAAGTGTGAAAGGCAGGTTCTGCAGAGAATATGCTGTAAAAAAGCGCACGCCAATGATTTTTCGCTTTCCACACTTCAAACCGAAAAAGGAGTTGAATGGAAGTGCCATATAATGTTTTAATTGTCGAAGATCAGGATATGCCTCGCCAGTTATTTGAGATTTATATTCGCTCCAGCAAGCAGTTTCATCACCTTCTCTCACTCTCCAATGCTTCCGCTGCACTTTCGGTGTGTAAAAAAAATCGCGTGGATATCATCTTGATGGATGTGTTGACAGAGCTGGGGCATAGCGGGCTTGCCGCTGCCGAAGAAATAAAAAAAGAATATCCCGCTATCAAAATTATCATGGTTACCTCGATGCCGGAGTATTCGTGGCTTGCCCGGGCGCGCGCCATCGGTGTGGATTCTTTTTGGTATAAGGATGGGCAAAAAGACAGTATCTTAGAGGTGATGGAGCGCACCATGGCGGGGGAACATATTTACCCGGATGATACACCGCTGGTGCATATCGGCAACACCACCAACCATGAGTTTACCGAGCGAGAGCTGGATATTTTAAAAGAGCTTACCACAGGCGACACCAATGCGGCGATTGCAGCGCGACTGCACCTTTCGGTGCCGACGGTTAAAAGCCATATTCAGCACTTAATGGAAAAAACCGGCTTTAAAACCCGCACGGAACTTGTCAGCGAAGCGAGAAGCTGCGGCATTGTTATTAAAAGCAGGTAGTTAAGCAGAGTACAGAGTACAGAGTACAGAAAACAGAAGATAGAAGATAGGAAACAGCGGGGGCGACCCCGCTGTTTGCTATTGGCTTATAAACAGGAATTTAGCGGGCTACGCCCGCTAAAAGTTTGAAGTGTGGAGAGTGGAGAGTGGAGTTAAGGGAGGGCTATGCCCTCACCCGATTATATAACAATCCCTCCGTCACTTCGTGACACCTCCCTTTGCACAAGGGAGGCTAAAAATGCTGTATTTACGCTATTTTTAAAGTTTTTAGTTCAAATTAAGTTCTTTTACCTTGTTTTTTTAGAGCGAAGCGGAACGGGTGCGGGTGTTCCCGCCATCAACTCCAAACTCCACTCTTCAAATTCCAAACTGTTTATCTGCCCTTAGGCAGATAAACAAGAATTTAGCTTGCTAAATTCCTTTTTGCAAGAATGATTTCTTGCAAAAAATGCAAAAATCATTCTTTTGGCTGATGTGCTTTCTGTTTTTATCCATTATAATATAATCGGTTACACACAATGGTCATACACAATATTTTTATAGTATAACAGGAGGAAACTACAATGAAAAAAATTCTATCCGCCCTATTATGCGCCGTGATGATAGTGTCTGTTTTCACGGCACTGCCGTTTACGGCGTCCGCACTCAACCCGAGCGGCTCTTGCGGTAATAATGCGAAGTATACCCTTTATACCGCAACCGGTCAACTGGTGATCAGCGGCACCGGTCCGATTGCGGATTACGAGCATGGCGAATCACCGTTTTCGCTCAATTACGACCAGATTGAATCCATTGTCATAAAAGATGGTATTACCAAAATCGGCACGGAAGTTTTTGCCGGTTGTCGCTTTGTGACAAGTGTCAGCATTGCCGGCAGTGTGAAGATGATAGATTATGATGCGTTTTGGGGCTGCCATGCTTTAAAAAGCATTGTTCTCCCGAGCGGTGTTACCACTATCGGCAGGCAGGCGTTTCATTCCTGCTCCGGCTTAAAAAGAATTGAGCTTCCGACCACCCTTGCCACCATCGCCGACCGCGCATTTGCCTTGTGTAACGCCTTAACGGATATCTACTACGCAGGCACAAAGGCACAGTGGACACAGATTAGTGTCAGCGATGATAGCAACGGCACCTTTACAGCGGCGCAAGAGCATTTGAATTACAACGGCAAGTGCGGTGCCAATGTCACCTACACCTTCGATCATGAAACCGGTGCTTTGAAGATTAAGGGCACGGGACGCATGTATGATTACGCGGCGGGCGAATCACCGTTTTATTATGACCAAAATATCACATCTGTTGAGATTGACAGAGGTGTTACCGCTATCGGGAATTGTGCATTTCCAACCTGCGTTAATTTGAAAACCCTCATTATTGCGCCCACAGTTACCGAAATTCGATTCAGTGCCTTCAGCGACTGCTGGAGTTTAAAGAGTGTCACCATTCCAAGCGGCGTCACCAACATCGGCACACAGGCGTTTTACCGCTGCTCCAATATGGCAGATATTTTCTTGCCGACAACATTGACAAGTGTCAGCCCCCGTGCATTTTCCACCTGCATCTCTTTGAAAACAGTTTACTATGCAGGGGATGAAAGCGATTGGCAAGCCATTAGCATCAGCAGCGATAATAACAGTGCGTTACTGAATGCACAAATCAATTATAACAGCGGCTCTTGCGGTGCCAATGTCAATTATTTTTATGATTATGACAGCAGAACGCTTACCATTAGAGGCAACGGACCGATGGATGACTATACTTGGGGCTACCCCGGTTATTTCGCGATTAAGAGCTACATTATCACGATTGATATCGGTGAGGGTGTCACCGAAATCGGCGGTTGCGCATTTACCGATTGCACCGCCCTGCAGCAGGTAATCCTCCCCGAAACCATAACCGCTATCAATTACAAAGCGTTTAAAAACTGCCCCATATTAACCTACATTAATATTCCCGACAGCGTCACCACTATCGGCGAGGAGGCATTTAAGGATGCCTATAACAATATGGTGATTGCAGCAAACTGTCAGCATCCGCTGGTTGGCGGTTTGGTTACGGGCACGAATCGCTTCTGGTCAAAGCAACACACCAAAAATGCCGGCACGATTGAAAACTATGTGCCTGCCACTTGTTCACAGGCGGGCAGTTACGATGTAACTTTCAGATGTGCATATTGCAATGAATTTATCAGTCAGGTTCCGCATCAACTGGCGAAAAAAGACCACACACCCGCCGCTCCGGCAAAGGAAAATGTGGTGGCTGCCACCTGCACGAAAGCCGGCTCTTATGATGAGGTAGTCAGATGTACGGATTGTAAAACAGTGCTTTCTTCCAGCCACAAAACCGAGGCGGCAAAAGGGCACACCCCCGGCAAGGAAGAAGAAATTGTTTTAATGGAGCCGGATTGCATCTCGCAAGGGCATTACAAAATGGTAGTGAAATGTACGGTTTGTCAAGAGGTTCTCTCGGAAAAAGAGGTTTGGACGCCGGCTTACGGGCACCACTTTAAAACTATCATAGATGTGGTTAAGCCCACAGCCGTGAAGGCAGGCTACGAAGAGCAACAGTGCTCGCTTTGCGTTGTGAGCAGAACCGTGGCGCTGGCACCCACCGGCGTGGTCAAAACCATTTCTTGCAAGGCGAGAACCGCGGCTGCCGAAACCATTGCATGGTCGGCAATCAAGGGCGCGCAGGGGTACCAAATCCAGATTTCCAATGCGGCAGGCAATAAATGGGACAAAACCATCAATGCCAAAACCGCTACCAGCTATACCTTCAAGGGGCTTTCTGCCGGCGGCACCTATAAATTCCGCGTGAGAATTTATGCCAAGGGCTTTGATGGTAATTGGGTTTTCGGCACTTGGACAAAAGCCGTCACCTCGCCGACCCTGCCGACCGCAACCGGCATCAGCAAGTTTACTATGGGCAAAACAGCCTTTACCGCACAGTGGAAACAAAACAACAGTGCAACCGGCTATCAGCTGCAGTATTCCACCAGCAGTAAATTTGCAAAAGCGAAGACGAAGAATGTCAACATTAAGAGCAACAAGACTCTTAAAACCACTGTTAAGAATCTCAAGTCCAAAACAACCTATTATGTCAGGTTCAGAACCTACAAGACAGTCGGCAAGACCAATTACTTTGCCGGTTGGAAGGTCTACAAAGTCAAGACAAAGTAAGCAGACAGTAGACAGAGAACAGAAAACAGCAAACAGAAAACAGCGGGGGCGACCCCGCTGTTTGCTATTAATGTCTTTAGACTGTTCCGCCTTGCGGAACAAACAACCACCCGCTTTGCGGGTGTGCAACAAATGTTATACATAGTAAACGCTTTGAGGGTGGGCACTCAAATGCGGAATTCGGAATGCGGAATTCGGAATTAATGGTGGCGCGTGGGGCGCGCATTAGAACAGCGAGTTCGCTTTTGCGAACTCCCTTTTATATTGCGTTGCGAAGCAATGCCGCCTCCATTCCTCATTCCTAATTCCTAATTGAATACGATTGCGTTGCACTGCAACGCCACCTCTGATTCCGCATTCCGCATTTACAAAAAATGCGCCTCAACGAAAACTTCGTTGAGGCGCTGTTTTTACTGAATGACTACTTTTGAGTAAACATATTGGCTGCCTGCTTTGTAATTTTTGTTGCCGGGGCAGCTCATCTTGATTTTTAATTGGTAGGTGCCTTTGGGCAGACCCTTCTTGAAGGTGAGTTTGCCGCTTTTATCCACCTTAAACCAGGTTTTGACATTCTTCTTGCCCTTGGTGGCAGCCGCCAGTGCGTAAGCAGTTTTGCCCACACCCTTCTTTGTGATTTGAATGTATTTGGAAGCGCCGATGGTGCGCGCTTTTTTGGAGAATTTGTATTTTGCGGTTTTGCCTTTGCCCGCGAGCGGGTTTTTGGCTTTAACAATGGTGAATTCGGAACTACTATCGCCGGTGTATTTCGCGTTGTCGGGCTTAATGGCGAAATAGACAGTCGCGGTGCCGCAGTTGACATTGTTTTTATAAGTCACCGTGTAGCAATCGGCGGGGATTAGTTCATCGTCTTCATCCCACAAATCGAACTTGGGCTTGATGGCTTTGCCGGTGTAGACAAAGATGCTGTCATCAATCGAGACAGAGTAAATTTCCTTCTTTTTGACACTTAGCGGCAAAACCGAGGTGCCCATGCCGTCAACCGTTATGTAGAGATAGGTGCTGCCGTAGTCTTTAGCGGTAATGGTCGCGTTATACGGATTTTCTTTATCCGGTGTGACGGTGAAAATGTCATCGCCGCCCTCTGCAAACGCATAATGAATGTCGGGCGCATCAAAGCCGGTGTAGTCGACATTTCCTTTAAAGCGCACGCGCACGGCGGAGGGCTCTCCCATTTTCACTTGACTGCTGCCGAGTACCGAGAGCTTGACATTCGCTTCCTTTTTGGTGCAGTAGCCCTTGATGGGGAAGTTGTCAAAACTCATCATCAGCGAAGAACCGTCGCCGAAGAAGGCGTCTCTACAGGATTCATCGCTGTAGTCGCTCCATTTGCCATCGGCAAAGATAAAGCTTTCGTTTTTATTAATCACGCCCTTTTCCCAGACAGATTCACCCATAATCTGCGCAAAGGTTTCACAGGGAGCTATCGGCATGTTTAGGGAATATTCGCCATCGGTTGTGATGTGGGTTTGCACAATGGCGTAACTTTGGTCTTTTTGAATGATGACCGGAGTCTCCAAATCTACTTTGTGGAAACCGCCGTATTTGTATGCGGTTTCGGTTGTGGCAACCAATTTGCCGTCGGTGGGTGCAGTAAAGCCGTCTTCGAGCAAATACACCTCGTTAATGACTTTGGTGCCGGGGCGGGTGGTTTCGCAGGAAACCTGCTCCAACTGCTCGGTGCAGTCGGCTTTGAAGACATTTGCCATTTTCAGCTCTTCATTGAGGGTTGCGCCCTCCACATCGGTGACAGGCATAAAGTCGTGGGAATCGATGATGAAGTTGTTATCTAAAGAGCCGTCTACATTATTTTTATCAAAATCGAGCGCTTCGGGCGAGCTGATGGATTGGTCGTAGTAGGAGAGCCAGAAGTAGCCGGTGTGCTCGCCCTTCTCGTTTTCAATCCCCCAACCGGGACCTCTGTCGGGGAAGGTGCGCTCTTCGGAGCCCCAGCTGTTTTTGACCAGCCAAGCGCCGTCGGCAGGCGGGTTGTGGCCTTCCACAAAGTTTTCCTTTGCGTAGTTGTCGTCCCAACCGACAATGGTGACCGCGTGATTCGGACCCTCTTTGGTGGTGTAGGTGTAGTGCGCCCAATTTGTGCTGATGTATTGCCCTTCGCGTACATCCTGTGTCGGCTGCGAAGTGTCGGCGCAAAAGCCGATTTGCACGCCGCGCTTTTGCAGTAACATCTCTTTAATCGCGGCTGTGCCCGCCGGGTTGTAGGTGTATTCTTCGGTTTCATCATCCACCTGAGCGGGGCTCGGCAACATATAGGACTCTTTGAGCGTAAAGGCTCTGTTGAATCGGTCCGCTTCGGGCAGAGACCAATCGTCCTCGTCATCGTAGCAATAGGGCACGGCTTTTTTAACACCGTCTACAATTTGGGTGACAAATTCAATCGAGTTGTTTTTGCCTTTATATATGTAGTCGGAATCGGTATCTTCAAGCACCGGACCGATGCCGGAGGCAAAGAGGTTGGTCGCCAGGATAGGTGCGCCGCCGCCGTTAAGTTGGTCTTGCACGGTAACGCCTGGAAGGGTTTGTGTGCCCTCACCGTTTTGCGGGTTGGAGGGGTCATCAATCGGCGTGCCGACAAAGTAGACAAGGTGCTTTTCCGAAAGGTCGAGCGTATCGGCAGTGTAGTCGTTTTCGGCGGCAATTCCGCTGCCGAGAATGCTCGTTTCCGCCGCGGCAATCGCTGCAAATCCCCAGCAGGTGCCGAAGGGATTTTGGAACTTGACGGGCGTGACATAACTTGTGTCGCCGATATTGTCGCCATCGGTGTCCGCATTTCTTAAGTCAAATGCAGCGGGGTAATCCTCATCGGCTGCATCGGCGGCCTCTGCCGCAGTTCTGTAATCAAAGGGGTCATCGGCAGGGTTTTGTAACTGCTCTGCGAGCGCGGCAATGCCGCTTTTCTCGCTCGCGGCGGTGCTTTGCGCCCGGGCAAAGGCACTCACCGGCATGATGGTAAAGAGCATAACCGCTGCCAAAAGGCTTGCAATGATTTTTTTCATAACACTACCTCCGTGTTTAATCGGGTAAAATAGGTGGGTTTTATCTTATTATAATTATCATAGCATATTAAGCGGCTTGCTTTCAAGCAGAAAAATGGTGAGTATTTCACAGCAAAAACGGCGAGCCTTTCATAACAGCTTCCATTTCGCTGCCGGTTCGTAAAAACGAACTCGCCTTTTAGCGCTCTGACAAGTGAAACAGGAACCGTCCCTGTTTACCAAAGCTTCCGTTTCGCTGCCGGTTCGCAAAAACGAACTCGCAGCAGTAAAGTGATTGCAGAATTGATATAAAAGTAAAAAGTTCGCAAAAGCGAACTCGGTCGGGTATCATGTGCAAGGGAAGAAGCATTCGCTAAAAGTTCGTTTTCACGAACTCGCCTTTAAAATGCAAGGCTTCGCCTTGCCACCACAATTCCTCATTCCTCATTCCTCATTCCTCTTTCCTCATTATAATGCAAGGCTTTGCCTTGCCACCGCAACTCCACTCTCCACTCTCCACCCTCCACACTACAAAAAAGTGAACTCGCAGAGGGGGGAGTTTCATAACAGGTTGTGTGCCGGCAGGAGTTCGCAAAAGCGAACTCGCAGAAGGGGGGAGTTTCATAACAGGTTGTGTGCCGGCAGGAGTTCGCAAAAGCGAACTCGCGTGAATAGAGGTGCGAGAAAAGGATTTGAGAATAAAAAAAGTTCGCTAAAACGAACTTCCGTTATTATGCAAGGCAGGGCAAAAAGGTATAAATCCTAACAGGTTTTGGTTGCCTCTTTCCTCATTATAATGCAAGGCTTTGCCTTGCCACCGCAACTCCACACTCCACTCTCCACCCTCCACACTACAAAAAAGCGAACTCGCTACTGTAAGGTAGGGAAGCGTCTCCTGTTATATCGGGTTTGACGATGCCGGCGACTTCCCCTTCCTCTCAAGGGGAAGGGGAAATAATATGTGGGTGGGACACCCGTAACTTGTG
>SVOD01000054.1 GCA_015066575.1 Oscillospiraceae bacterium | reverse complement strand
GCCCGCTACAAATTTTAAGTCATCGTGCAACATTTTCATACTCGGTACCCCGTGGCAAACCAGGTCAATGGTGAGCAGTTTTTCCTCTTCTTTGCCGAGAAATGCTTTAAGCCCCGCAATTTGGCAGGGTGTACCGCAATAGCACACATAGCGCCCGGCACCGAGCAGTTTTTTGACCTGCCGAAATGTTTCGCCGGTTGCGCTCTGCACATATTTGGAACCGCGCAATTTATTTAAATCATCTTTCTTTTCCACACAAATGTGCTCCAGCGTTAAATCCGCTGTCCACGCCGCGCCGAACACAGCGCCGCCTTTATCTAAAACCGCCGTTGCCAGTGCCGTAAACAGCCCGCCGGAAGAGGAATTTGCCAACGCCTCTTTATCTTTTACCGCTGCGGCATATACCACCGGTTTCTCGCCGGCACCCGCCTCTTTTTCGGTAAACACACAGCTCTCGATGCACCTGCCGCACTCCACACACTTGGTTTCATCGACCGCGGGAAAAATAAACCCCGCCGCATCTTCTTTCATCTCAATCGCGCCGCACGCGCAACTGTTCGCGCAGGCACCGCAACCGCAGCAATCTGCAGCGCGGTTAATTTGAATATGTTTTTTCATAATTGCCTCTCTTATTTTATGTGAATTTTACACAATTTTAATGACTTTTTTTATTGATTATTACTTATATTTATGTTATAATATTATGTTGTTCGACATATTTCGGATATTTTACGCAAAAGTCTTTGAATGAAAGGGTGCTTCCCTCTCTCGTGAAGCGCATAGGTTTTAAAGAATGAAAATAGCAATGCTCGGTCAAAAACGCATTCCCACCCGTAGCGGCGGTGTGGAGGTTGTGGTAGAAGAACTCTCCAAAAGAATGGCTCGCAAAGGGCACGATGTCGTTGTTTACAATCGCTATTGCGGTGAAGAAAAACTCAAGCAATGCGACAAGGTTAAGGTCGTTGAGGTGCGCACATTCCGCCACTCCGCGCTCAATGCGATGGTCTATTCCCTCTTTGCCACACTGCGCATTGCTTTTCGGCACTACGATGTGGTGCACTACCACGCCGAAGGCCCCTGCGCGATGATTCCGCTTGCCAAACTCTGCGGTAAAAAAGTGGTCGCAACCATCCACGGGTTGGATTGGCAGCGCGATAAGTGGGGCGGCTTTGCTTCCAAATACATTTTCTTCGGCGAAAAGATGGCGGCAAAACATGCCGACAAAGTTATCGTGCTCTCGCAAAATGTGAAAAACTATTTCAAAGAAACCTACGGTTGCGACGCCGTGTTTGTGCCAAACGGCATTAATCCCGTCACCCCCGAACCGGTAGACATCATTCGCGAAAAGTTCGGCTTGGAAAAAGACGGTTACATTCTGTTTTTGGCGCGCATCACACCCGAAAAAGGGCTGAATTATCTTCTTGATGCTTATAAGAAACTGCAGACCGATAAAAAACTGGTTATTGCCGGCAGTATCGAGCCGCAGACCGATTACATTCGCTCCGTTTTAGAAAAGGCAAAGGGTTGTGAAAACATTATCTTCACCGATTTTGTCAGTGGCAAAACGCTTGCCGCGCTGTTTTCCAACTGCTTTGTGTATGTGCTCCCGAGCGACATTGAGGGTATGCCCATGACCCTGCTCGAAGCGGTCGGCTACAATGCGCGCACAATCGTTAGCGACATTGAAGAAAATACCGCCTGCCTTGACGGTTACGGCAACGCGTTCGCCCACGGTGATGCCGATGCTTTAAAGGCAACCCTTATGCACTGCCTGCAAAACGAGGCACTCAAGGACTGTGATTTTAAAGCTGATTGCACTCCGGAACAAGTGCAACAAAAGCGCAAAGAATTAATCGCAAAATATAACTGGGACAATATCACCGACCAAACGATTGAAATATATAAATCTGTGCAAAAGAAAAAATAATTTTTTCACTTTTAAATTGCAAGGCTTTGCCTTGCCACAGCAATTTTGAATTTTGATTTTTGAATTTTGAATTGTGGTGGCAACACAAAGTGTTGCGATTAGAATGCGCGCAACGCGCGCCACCACAACTCCACACTCCACTCTCCACTCTCAAAACTTTTATTAAGAGGTCTTATGGCAAAAAAAGCAACCAGAACACAACACGCACGGCGCAATATTATTACATCCGTTATTAATAAGTTGGTCATTATGCTTACCAACTTTATTTTGCGCACCGTCTTAATCAAATTTTTAGGGCAGGAGTATCTCGGCTTAGACAGTTTGTTTGTCTCCATTCTGCAGATTCTCTCGCTCACGGAGTTGGGTATCAGTTCCGCAATGGTTTACAGTATGTATAAGCCCCTTGCAGAAGATGATACACCGGCTGTTTGCGCACTGCTCAAACTGTATCGCACGGTCTACCGCTGGATAGCATTGGCGATGACGGTCATCGGCTTGGCAATCACCCCGTTTTTACCGCTCATTGTCAAAAAGGACATGCCGGAGGGAATGAATCTTTACCTGTTGTATTTCATCAACCTCGCCAACACCGTGCTCTCCTATGTGCTGTTTGCTTACCGCTCCTCACTGTTTACGGCGGACCAGCGGTATTCTGTCAATAACAATCTCTATTCGATTTTCAAAATCGGCGGTACAGTGCTGCAGGTGCTGGCACTTGTGCTGCTGCGCAACCAATTCAGTTATTACTTATATTCCCTCATACTGCCGCTGACTACCGTACTTAAAAACCTCGCGCTGTATTTCCTCTCCAACAGAATGTACCCGCAGTACAAGTGCGAAGGCACGGTGCCCAAAGAAGAAATCAACAGCATCAAAAAGCGCTGCGCAGGTATGTTTTTACACAAACTCAGTTTTGTGTTTCGCAATTCGTTTGACTCGATTGTCATTTCGGCATTTTTGGGCTTGGCAATCCTCGGGCAGTACAACACCTACTACTACATCATTAATGCCATTTCCGGCATTATGATTCTCGTTTCCAACAGTGTGACCGCCTCGGTGGGTAATTCCATTGTAGTAGAATCCAAAGCCAAAAACTATGCCGATTTCAATAAATTACAACTGCTGTATATGTGGCTGACCTCATGGCTGACCGTTTGCCTGGTCGCCTGTACCCAACCGTTTATCAAACTGTGGGTGGGTGAAAAGATGATGTTCAGCGACGCGGTGATGATTGTGTTCTGCATCTACTTCTTCACTACACATTTCAGCCGCGTGTGCCACCTGTACCGCCAGGCGGCGGGGCTGTGGTGGCAGGACCGTTACCGCCCGATTGTGGAAACCGTGGTCAACCTCGGTTTGAATATCCTGCTGGTCAAATATCTCGGTGTTACCGGTGTCATGCTTTCCACCATTTTCTGTATCGTGGGTATTGAGTGCACTTGGGGCACTTCTATACTATTCCGCAACTACTTCACCGAGCAAAAACAATCGCGCTATATGCTGCGCCTGCTGTGGGCATGTGTCTTAACCGCTATTTCCGGCGGTCTGACTTACTACATTTGTCACAAAATCAATCTCACGGGTATTCCGGCACTGCTCGTTTACGGCATTATCGGTTCGGTTATCTCCATTCCCGTGTTCGGTATCGGCAGCATTTTCCTGCCGGAGTTCCGACCGGCAGTGGCATTTGCCTTCAAAGTCGTCGGCATGAAAAAGATTATGGCTAAAATCGAAAAACCCGCCGCAACCGATTCCGAAAAGGATTAATCATACAAACGGCAAATTGCCTCGTAATTGCGTCGGCAATTTTCGGTATCGTTAAACTTAAAGAATGTATTCATTCTATTCAGATACAGGCTGTCCGGCTGCAAGCCGTTTTCAAGAAAGCGGCGCAGGTTCTCGACCACGGCATCTTGCGTGGCGGCAATGGGACCGAAGCCGTCTAGCTCATATTCAAAATACCCCTGCTTATAATGCCCCTCGCGGAACTCCGCTTCGTTGTATTGGTAATACACCATGGGCTTGCGCATATACGCATAATCAAAGAAAACGCTCGAGTAATCGGTGATGAGCACATCGCTGTTGATAAGCAAATCCTGCACATCGTTATTTTTAAAATCGGCAATTTTCACCCGCGCATTATCTGTTTCGAAGCAATCTAAAAAGCGGTGCACTTCAAAGTGCGGGTAAAAAATCAATTCGTAGTCAAATTCTTCCAAGAGTGTTGCAAGCGCCCGGCTGTTTAAAAAATCGTTGTAGTTTTTAAAATAGTCGCTTTGCATAAAGGTGCTTTTATCGATACTTCTCTGTGCCGAGCGCCAGGTCGGCATAAATAAGAGTTTGTGTGTGGGCTGCTCCTGTTTTTTGAGGTTGTCATAACGGCACAACCCGGTCAACTGCAAAACACCTTTTTTGTAACCGAAGTGCTTGTCGATAAATTCATATTCCGGCACGGCAGAACATACAAACATATCAATATTGGTATTATCGGCATGGCAAAATGCCAAATCGTCTTTAATAATACCGTGCTGCAAAAAGACCTTCTTCGCTTTGTCGGGGAAAAACCTGCCGAATTTATTAAAAAAGAGAATATCGGGAGAGTAGCCGTCAATATGCGTGCTCACCTTGTATTTCGCCAAAATGAAGCACAGATAGTGCCGAAAACTGCCATAGGGCACCACCGTGCCGAGTTGCTCTACTTTCGCTTTGTCGGGCGAATGTTGCGCAATAATGTAAACCGCATTCAATTCCGGGTGCTCGCGGCGCAGAAACTTGAAAAAGTGGTAGCCGTTATCGCGCGCTTCCGTCCCTCTTTCGGAAACAATCCATAAGTCTCGGTACTCCGGGCGGCGCTTCACAAAAAGGCTGACCGCCACGGCGGCAACCGTCAAAATAAAAACGCGTATATAAATGAACAATCTTTTGAGTTTATACATCTTTTTCTCTCCGTTTTTTGAAATAACAAAAAAATTATAGCGTAGCAAAAAGTGATTGTCAAGTTTGCTCACATCCTGCAACGCGTACCTGAAAACCACCGAATTTTTTAGTATAATATATTTATAATACATTGATTTTTTTATAAAATTTGTTATAATGCTTAACGAAATTTCCATTTAAAAAAAGAAAGCGAGTGTTCCCCATGCCTGTAAAACTGAGTATCGGCTCTGCCGTCTACAATATTGATGAACCTTTTTTGCGCGCCCATATTGAGGGTATACTGCCGCAGTTGACAGACGAAACGGAACTGCTGCTTATCGACGACTGCTCAACAAACAACTCCGGCGCCGTTTGCCGAGAGTATGCCGCGAAAGACAGCCGCGTGCGCTATATCCTTATGGAGCAAAACGGCGGCCTGAGCGTGGTCAGAAACCGCACGATTGAGGAAGCAAAGGGTAAGTGGATTTTCTTTGCGGATGCCGATGATTTGCTCTCCGAACACTTTGTGGAAACCGCACTGCACTTTTGTGATGCCCCGTATGAAATTATCATTCATGAGCGTTTAAAATTTTTGGAGCAAAAGCAGGCGGAGCAACCCTGCACCGTCGAAACACTGACCGAACTTGAAGCGGATACCGGTCGCAAATTGAGCATTTCGAGTTTGTGCCTTGACCCGAGTTACGGCACGGCGTGCGGCCTGTCCTCCCGCGCGTTTTTCCACGCAGCCTGGGGCGCACTGTACCAAAAAGCATTTTTGGAAAAATACAATTTAATTTTCCCCGCAGGGCAAAAGAAGGCGCAGGATGCCGTTTTTAATACCGAGGTATATTACCATGCCGCAAGCATTGCGTATTTACCTTATGTAATGTATTTCTACCGCGGTAATCCGCAAGGCATTACCCGCCGCTACAGTGCGGATTTGCCGCAAATCTACCGCCGGCTTTTGAGCTTGCTCAGCGCCGATAAAGAGCGATTTTTCGCAGGCGATGCCGCCGTAGAAGAAAGTTACCGCAATCACCGCGTGATGGCAGTGGTGATTGATAATATGCGCTTAAACATTTTCCACAAAGATAATCCGCTTTCTAAGGAAGAAAGAAAAAAAGCCTTCCTCGCATTTATTGAGGAAGAACCGTATCGCAGTGCCATAGCAGATTTTAATGCACAAAAAAGCGGACGTTATGAATGGCTGCTCACTGTCAAACTCATTCGCAAAAAGCGCTTCGCCCTTTTGAATTTATTTGTAGGGAATGACCGCGCGTTTAATATGCTCAGCGGCGCATACAAGCGCTTGGCAGCCAAATCAAAATAAATCGGTAAAAAAGAGGCAATGAAAGAAGTTTACACCAAACAATCGAAAGCTTATATAGGCCTTTATATCTTCTTCATTTTCGGTGCGGCAATGGGAGACTGGAAGGTGCTTAACCAAGCGCTCGGTGCATTACCGAAGGTCATCTCCGTGGGTGCCCTCGCGCTGGCGGTACTTTACTTTTTTTGGTCAGGCAATTTCAGCAAGCTCAAAGAGATTTCCCGCTTCGGTATCATGTACTCTTCAATCATTATCGGCATTATTCTGTGCTCCATTCTTATTTGGATTATGGATTTGCAGTCTTTGGGCTTTATTGTCAAGGGTGTTTCCAAAATATCCTATCAGCTTCTCAACATTGCCATTGTACTTGCCGCTGTTTATATGTTTGAAGAGGATGCGGCAAAATATACCTTTATCGGGATTGCCGGCGCTAACTTTGTGATTATCCTGCTCGGTGCCGTTACCACCGGCATCGGCGGTGCCGTTACCGATATGATTAACAATATTACCTCTTTCGGCGCAAGTGAGGTCATTGTGAATTCTCCTTTTATTCGCGCCATTGAAATTCACGATATCACCTTTGTGATGGGTGTGTTTTTCATCTACTTTGTGTTTTTCTGCCCCGGTGAAAAATATCGATTCCTCTATGCAGGGATTGCCATGTTCTTATTTATGGCAGGTTTAAAGCGTATTGCTTTTTTGAGCTTGGCACTGGCGGTCTTCTTTGCGCTTTTCTGTATGCTGCTCGGCCCCAAGGGCAAAGCGCGCACCGTGATGATTACCGCCGTATTGATTGTCGTCTTTTGCTACTTCTATATTTTCATTATTCAAAAGGGATATTTCACCCAATTCTGTACCGAACACGATATTGAGCTCAACGGTAGAGACAGAATTTACGACTACATTTCCCAGTTCTACGAAGTCTCGCCCTCTTACCGGGGCAAAGGCTATGAATTCTGTGTGCAACTACTCAAAAGTATGCGCGGCACGAAGGACCAGGTTGTCGCCATCAACGCGGTGCACAATGATATTTTAAAAATGTATGTGGAAATGGGCTTTTGGGGCTTCTTTGCCTGGATTATGGGCTACTATGTCTATCAAAGCCATTGGTTTCTCAGCCGCTGCGGCGAAAAAGTGGCAGTCTGCTTTATGGCAATCAATGTGTATATGCTCATAACCTATATGACCGATAATACCATGTTTTACTATTGGTCAAGTATGGTCATTCGCCTGCTGCCGATGTGCTTTTTCTATGCACCGGTTAAAGAGCGACCATTGCGCAAAACCAATGTTTTGGAAATGAACAGTTTTGAAAAATGGATTTATAGAAAGCGTAAGCGTGCGCTTGAGCAACAGCGCACACCGCGCATGAAAGCACAATAAGAGGTAATTATGATTAGAGTTTTACATTCCGTGAGTAATATGGACCGCGCCGGCATTGAAACCATGCTGATGAATTTCTACCGGCATGTCGACCGCGATAAGGTTCAATTCGACTTTTTACAGAATAAGCCCGACCCCGGCGATTACGATGAAGAGATTCGCGCGCTTGGCGGCAGATTGTTTGTATCCCCCGGCTTTTTAAGCTACCCGAAATATGTCGCGTATATGACCGACCTGCTCAAGGAGCACCCGGAATACAAAATTATTCACACGCATAACGGCTCGCTGATGCTCTATGCGCTCAAAGCAGCACAAAAAAACGGGGTACCCGTACGCATTGCGCATGCACACGCCACGGCAATTCCGCCCGGGTGGAAAAATGAATTTAAAAAGTTATTGAAGCCCCGCATTAAATATGCCGCTACCGAATATTGGGGCTGCTCCAATGCCGCCGGTAAATTTTACTTTACCGAGAAGTATTGGAATAAAGGGCACGAACTCATTCACAACGCGATTGATACGGACACCTTTGCTTTTGACGAAACGGCGCGCGCAAAATTGCGCGAACGCTACGGCTTGGGCGATAAATTTGTGCTCGGCCATGTCGGCAGATTGACCAAGGTAAAAAACCAGGCAAAAATTATAGAACTCTTTGCCGCTATGCACCGCCAAAACGCCAATACACATTTGGTTTTGGTCGGTACCGGCGAATTGGAAGGCGCACTCAAAGAGCAGGCAGCTTCTCTGGGTATTGCCGAGAATGTCACCTTCACCGGGGTACAGAGTAATGTCAACGAATGGTACAGCGCGTTTGACACCTTTGTGATGACTTCTTTCAACGAAGGGCTTCCGGTGGTCGCCATCGAAGCACAGGCGGCGGATTTACCCTGCGTGCTGTGCAACACGATTACCCGAGAAGTCCGGGTAATAGATTCCGTTACATTTCTCGGTCTTCAAGATGATGCCGCCACTTGGGCAAAGGCGGTGCTCGACTTCACCCCGCAGCCGCGCGTCAGCCGCAAAGCGGAATTTCGGCAGGCAGGCTACGATATTGAAACCGAAGCCAAACGCATGCAACAGTTATATCTCGATTTATATGCAGCAATTAAATGAGGAATGAGAATATGAAAATAGGCATTATTACCCACCACAGCATCAATAACTTCGGCGCTTTTTTGCAGGCTTGGGCTTTGCAGGAAAAGCTCAAAGCACTCTTTCCCGATGATGAAATCTATATGGTTAATTACCGCATCCCGAAGCAGGATATCATCAACATCGGCGGATTTTTCCGCTTTTATCCGGGTGCGGAAACGCCCCGTTCCTGGCTACACAAAATCAGCCAGCCGCGCATCTTTGCCAAAACGCGCAAGCAGTATCTCCATATGACCAAACGCGTAGGAAATGCCGCCGAAATCAATGCCCTCGGGATGGACTGCCTGGTTATCGGCAGTGATGAAGTGTGGAACTACCTCGACCCGAAGAGTTTTTCGCTTGTTAAATACAGTGCCGGTCTCAACAGCAAGCGCATTATCTCCTATGCGCCGAGCACCGGCAAAGCCTCCGGTGAAGATGCACCGCAAAATGTGCGCGCCGCCATGAAAGGCTTCACTGCGCTTTCGGCGCGCGATAAGGGCGCGCAAACCCTGTGCGCCAATGCACTGGGCGTCACCCCTCCCCTGGTCTGCGACCCGACCTTTTTGAGCAAAACACCTGTGGTCGACAATGAAAAAATCAAAGCACTCACCACAAAACCCTATGTACTTTTCTACTACTGCAACGGCATTCCGCACGCTTTAAAGAAAAAGATTGTCGATAATGCCCGCGCAAAGGGATTGGAAGTGCTCGGCGCCGGCGAGTATGATAAACTTTATTCGCAAATGTCCGTTAAACTCAACCCGTTTGAGTGGGTGGAACTGTTCCGCCGCGCGCAGTATGTGTATACCGGCACTTTCCACGGCGTTGTCTTTTCCATTCTCAATCGCAAGGATTTTCGCGTGTTTGCTTCCATTGACAGCCGCGTCAGAAAAATCGGCGCGCTATTGCAGCAATTCGGCATTGCCGACAGAAGCCTGACCGAAGCGACCGCATGTAAGACAGACGACCCGATTGATTATGATGCCGTATACCGCTATGTGAATAAACTCAGAGAAGAAAGCAGTGCATATCTCGTGCGCGCTATTAAAGGAGAAAGAGCATGATTGAAAGCAAAGCCGACCTCAAGCATTATTTGGAGCAGGACAGACTCGCTCTCTATAAAACAAGAAAGCGCCCGCGCATTGCCGGCGATGAGATTTGGCAATACGAAATTTTATTGCGTAAAACCGAATACTACATGAACTGCAAAAAGAACCCTATCGGCAAAGCCGTTGCGCTGTGGCTGCACTACAGGTTGCGCAAAAAAGGGAGAAAACTTTGCGGCTTTCACATTCCGCCCAATGCTTTTGAAGAAGGGCTTTCGATTGCCCACTGGGGGCCCATTGTGGTACACCCCTCGGCACGCATCGGCAAAAATTGCCGCATTCATCAGTGTGTGACCATCGGTGCGACCAACGGGCAAGCCCAAGCGGCACACATTGGCGACAATGTGTTTATCGGCCCCTGCTCTTCCATTATCGGCGACATCACTATCGGCAGTGATATAGCCATCGGTGCCAACAGTGTTGTCACCAAAAGTTTTGAACAAGGCGGCATCACCATTGCAGGCACACCCGCCAAGCAGATTAGCGGCAACAATTCTCACTCCAACCTCTCGCCGCATATACATTTAGACGGAAAGGATGCATAATCCGATGAGAAAAACGAAAGTTAAAAAGCCCGCCTCTGTCGGCGCTAAGGTCGTGCGCATTATTGCGCTGGTGCTGGCAGCGGTGTTGGTATTGGGCGTGGCGGTCAACATCGTGCTCAATCTCAACTTCACGGTGACTTTTCACCAAATCATCTCCGACAAGGTTTCGGACAATATCCGCATTGTCGAACTCGCCGACCTGCACAACAGCGAATACGGTAAGGGCAACAGTAAATTGGTTGCCAAAATCAAGGCGTTGTGCCCCGATTTGATTTTTTATGCCGGCGATATGATGAACTATAAAAACGATGATTATTCGGTACTCTTCAACCTCTCGGACCAACTCAGCGAGATTGCGCCGATTTACGCCTGCTACGGCAATAATGAGCTTGACCAGTATCTGTTTGAAGATAAAAAATTCCCCGACAAACTCAAGGAGCATCATGTCAACCTGCTGAGCAATGAAGCAGCCGATGTTAAGGTGCGCAACACCGTTATTCAACTCATCGCCGTTTCGGATGATGTGAAGCAATACGATATTGAAACCAACAACGCTAAAAAGTTTGTTGACTCTCTCAAACCGACTTCCAACTGCCGCATTTGCCTGACCCACTATCCCGAGCTGTTTTTATCCAAACTGCAAAATAAGGATATTGACATTGCCTTTTGCGGCCACGCCCACGGCGGACATATCCGCTTGCCGCGCATCGGCGGGCTCTACAGCAACGGCGAGGGCTTTTTGCCCAAACTGACCGCAGGGGTAGAAGAAATGGATGACGGCACACAGGTTGTCATCAGCAGAGGGCTCGGCAACCACAATTTAATTCCCAGAATTAACAACCAACCGGAATTAGTGGTAACCGATATATGTTGGTATTAAAGCAACAGGAGCCGCGCCCTAACGGGTTTTGCTCCGGCAATACAGTTTCACTACGCAGGAAGATAATAATTACCCTTTAAAAACAGAAAGGAGGAGCGGTGCATGGAAACAGAAAAAAGGCAACAATCCGAACAAACCCAAATTGTGAAGCCTTTAAAACAAAAGCCAACCGCTCGGGCACAAAAAAACAATCCGCCGCGCCGTGTGATGAGTATTAAAGACCTCAAAGCACAATCAAAGGCACAGGCACCCGCACAGGAGGAAGCGCCCATAGAACAGGCGCAGCCCAAGAAAAAGCGCGTACTGCTAAAAAAAGCAACCCATCAGGAGGAAACACCGATTTCCTCACAGGCTGTTACGCGCAAAAAGAGAAAAATCGGGCGTTTAAACCTTGAGAAAATCAAAAAGTTTTTCGCACCCGTCGGTAGTTTGCTTGATAGTATTCAAACCGATTTTTCGGACCGCTCCGCCATCAGAAAAACACTCATTGCACTTTTTAAGTTGAAAGTGCCGATTTGCATTTTACTGGCAGCGGTGATTGCTCTGTCGGGCTGTTTTTTCTTGTTTCAAAGCAAGGAAACGGCGAGAACCGAAATGAGCCTCAATTACGAGGAAAGCGCCTACGGCTTAAACCCGAACTCCACGCGCTTTAATGTTTATGACATTGCAAGCCCCGAAGTAGTCAAAAAAGCGCTCAATTATGTCGGCATCGACCCCGACAATGTAGACATCACCGAGTTAATTAACAACATTTCCATCAGCCCGACAAATAAAAAGGCATTTAATGAAGAGGAACTGTTTATCACCACCACCTACCGCATCACCCTCACAAAGCCCGGCGATGTGAAAGGAGTCAGCACCGATGAATTGCTGCACTTCTTATGTAAGGCATATAAGGACCACCTGTATACCAATTACACGGAAAACCGCTCTATTCTCGGCTTTGATATCGAGCGACTGAATGACGGCGAGTATATGGGAGTTGCCGACCTGCTTGACCTCAAGGCACAGCAAATTGAAAAATACTTAAACGGCAGAGTCAAGCAAAGCAAAACCTTTACCGAGAAAAAGTCGGATGCCACCTTTAAATCCCTTGTGCAAAAGGTAGAGGACCTGCGCAATTACGATATTGCCAAGTACCGCGCCTTTGTTATTGAAGCAGGCTGCTCTCACGATAAGGTGCGCTACCTACGCTCGCTCTCCTACATTAACCGTATGAAAAATCTGGATTACACCAAAGATATGGCGGCATACACCGTGCATAACGATGGTATTAAGATGTATAATGAGGCAATGATTAGCAATGTGCTCATTCCCTCGATTGACAAAAATAAAAAGACCTACTATATGTCCAAAACCAAAACCGGGATGGACTATATGGCAAGCCGGGCGGACGACCACCTCGAAAGCGCTCAAGCTATTCAAAAGGAAATTGAAACCAACGATGAACTGATGAAAAAAATGAGCGCCGGCACCAATGCACCGGCCGACATTGAAAAAGCAAACCGCATGATTGAAAACATCCGCCAAAAATTTGCCGACCTCTCCGGTGAGATTGAAACGGTCGACAAAGCCTATATCAAATACAAGACAAAAGATTATTTAACATTCAAAACCACCAACCTCTCTTTGTTGCAGAGATTGCAGCCCGAAAAACTGTTAATCGTTGCCGTGGCGCTGCTTTTGGTTATTTACCTTGCCATTTGGTATCGGTTTAAAAAACAAGACCAAACCAAGTAACACCCATTTACTTTTAGCGGAGGCTATCACCAGTGAAGGAATTTCAATTATTACGCTACTTGTCAAAAGGCAAGTTTATCATCTTAATTGTCGCACTGCTTGGCGCAGTGGGTGTGTATTTTTACGCCAACTCGCAACAGGTATACACGGCAACAACGGTTATTCGCTATGCGAATGAAGCCATTGACCAAGGCTTGACACCCAACGGTTCAAAACTTGATGTTTCCGAGATTTACTCTTCTACCGTCATTAAAGGCGCGATTGAAGACTTGGACTTGAACTGCTCTGTGGATGAAATCCGTTCCAAAATCAAGGTCACACCCATCATCCCGGCGGAGGAAGACGAGAAAAAGGAAGCGGCAATCAGTAAAAACGAGGAGTATGAATACTTCCCGACCGACTATGTAATTACCTTTGATGCGGATTCGGAAAAGTCGATGAACTACGCCGGCAATATGCTCGATGCGATTATTGAAAACTACTATGCATTTTACAGTGAAAAATATGTTGACCAGCTGATTTTGCCGAACAATGCTTCCAACATCAGTTCCAATGATTATGACTACATCGAGAGTGCCGAAATCCTGCAAAAAACAGTCAAGGATATTGACGATTACCTGCAGCAGAAAAAGGCAAGCTATCCGGATTTCAGAGCATCTGCCACCGGCTACACTTTCACCGACCTTGAAAACATTTACAGTTTTATCTATAACAACAAGGTGCCGCACCTGTATGCAAGCATTTTGCAGCACAAATATACCAAAGACAATGATTTGCTGCTCAAAAAACAGCAAAAGACGATGGATGACTTGGATATCAGCATCCAAAATAACAAAGAGAAAGCCAAAAAACTTAAGTACCTGATTGATAATTACAGCGAAAAAGGCATCAACAGCAGTGAAAAAGCGCTGCAGGATGATTCCAACGAAAGCAGCGGTTCCTCTATCATTATGGATGTGGACGGGCACGAGGAAGCCATGAACGTCATTACCACCTATGATGACCTGATTCAGGCTTATGTGCAAATCAACCAGAACATTGAAGAAGATAAAATCGATAAAGGTCACGCGAAATACATCAAATCCGTTTTTGCCGATAATTCCAAAAACCAAAACTTAAATAAAGAAGTGGAAGCCGATATTGAAAGCCTGGTAAAAACACTCAACGAAGAGTACAGCATTGTACAGGCGACCGCAAAAGAACTCAATGAATATATCGGCGCGGATTACCTGAATATTCTCAACTCTATCGTGACCTCGCAAAAGGTCAATATCAAGTTGTACCTGGCGCTCGCGTTGGTCTTCTTCCTCTTCTTCGGTTGCATTGGCGCCGTGCTTATCGGCAGACTGAAAGACTTTATCGAGTATATTATTTATACCGATAAAACCACTAAACTCCCCAACCGCCAGATGTGCGATATTCAAATTAACGCCTTGAGCGAAAAAGAACTCGGCGAACAGTTTACCTGCCTGATTATTCGCTTGGATAACCTCAAAAAACTCAACGAAACTCTGGGGCGCTCCGCCGGCGATACGCTGATGCGCGATTTCGGCGAAATGGTCAAAAGTCTCTCGCGTAATTACGGCTTTATGGGCTTTAATAACGGCGGCTGGTTTATGGGCTTGTTTGAAGAGTGCTCAAGCGAAAAAGCCGAGCTGTTTACCGAAATGCTCGAAAAGCGCGTGAAAGAGTATAACGAAAATCAGGTGGAACTGCAAATCGAATACTCGGTGGCATTCTCCAACTCAACCGATGAAAATGACTACAATGTCAGACGATTAATCCGCAGCACATTTGATAAGATGTAAATAAGCGTTAAAAAAGGGTGGCATTGCCCACGTGCTGTTAAGGATAACAAGGTTCAAATTGCCTGACTTCACTCACCTTGGCAATTCTAAAATGCACTAA
>SVOD01000053.1 GCA_015066575.1 Oscillospiraceae bacterium | reverse complement strand
TGGTTAGAGCGTCAGTTTGTGGCACTGAATGTCGTGGGTTCGAGTCCCATACTCCACCCCAATTTAGGGATATAGCCAAGTGGTAAGGCAATGGACTTTGACTCCATCATTCGCTGGTTCGAACCCAGCTATCCCTGCCAGAAAAAAGCACGGTTCGCCGTGCTTCTTTCTTTAAAATGTCATTCGCTTTGTCATAAAAAAAGGCTTTAAAGCAGCAATTTGCTTTAAAGCCTTTTTTTATCATAATTGTTGTTTGACGGTTTCATTAAGCATTATCATAAACGCTTCTGGTAACATAATTACATTTGCCGTTTGAATAACGTCTGAGAGTGTAGACACCACTGCTGTGAGTCACGTCAAGTTTAATCTTCGGGAGTTTAACCTTAGCTAATGAATAAATGGTACAGTTGAGTACACCGCTCGGGTCATAATTCATCTTCAGGCGAATCGGTGTATTATAATCGTTTCTAAACCGGAAATCCTGAATACCCCAAGAGATTGTAGCATCTCTGCCAATCGGCACATAACCGGATTTGAGAGAGTGATTCCATCTTTCTATGATTTCCAAATCTGCATACAGTGCAGCATTAAAACAAGTGGTTGCCACCTGGCAAATACCGCCGCCGATTCCCTGCACATACACGCCGCCGGAAATGACATTCGCGTCTCTAAAGCCTCTACCGTAAGTACGCGGTCCGATAGCATCGTTGACAGAGAATATTTGACCGGGTTGAATGATATAGCCGTCTGTACTGCCATTTATATACTTACAAGCCATTTTAATATTATTGGACTTACCGTAATCCGTTTCAACAAAATAGGTTGTATAGTATTCCAGCTTATTGGTGATATAACCAACCTGCATTTTCACTTTACATACAATCGGTTTTTTACCGGTGTGATTATAAGTGAAAATTTTAATATAGCAGCTGCCGTAATCTTTTGCTTTTACCAGACCGTTTTGATTGACGGTACACACATTACCGTTTGTCGTTTTATAAATATATGTAGAGCATGCTGCTCCTGTATTTACATAAGGCTTTAATTGATACTTTTGTCCTAAGGCGAGCTTAACGGAAGCCGGTTTGCATGCCACTTTTGCCGGCGCAGGTTTTACAACAATGGTGCAATAACCTTTCTTGCCGTTAAAAGCAGTAATGGCAATTTTGGTTGTTCCGACTTTCTTGCCTTGCACAACAATGCCTTTCCCGAGAGAAGCAATGGAGGTATTCCCCATTTTCACGGTCTTTTCATAGCAATCACTGTTTGCCGGAAGTTTTACATTCAAATCATATTTCTCACCGACACCAAGCACAATTTTCGTTTTATTAAAACCAATGCTTGTCGGCGCTTTTTTGACAGTGATTTTCGCATAAGTACGAATATAAGGGTCTCTGGATTTGTAATTATACGTATACGCAAATAAGTAGGTTGTACCCGCTTTTTTACCGGTCACAACACCATTGGCATTGACTGTAGCAATACTTGTGTCATCCATTCTCCAAATATAGGTGGAACATACTGCACCGCTGTCAACACTGACTTTAAACTTAACTTTTTCACCGGTACCGACGGTAATTGCACTCTTCGCAAGTTTTATGCTCTTAGGCGCTTTACCGACCGTAACCACGCACTTATCGGTTAATCCGTTATATGTCGTTGCGGTGATGGTAGCAACACCGACACTCTTCGGTGTAATCGTGCCGTTTGCGGCAACTGTAGCAACTTTTTCGTCATTAGAAGTGTAAGTGATTCTCTTAACAACTTCATTCTTACCGATTTTATAAGTCAGCTTATAATCTTCACCAACGCCTAACAAAACACTCGTTTCATTGAGATTGAAATGAGCTGTTTCATATCCGACATTAACCGGCACTTCAGCAGAAATACCGTTGGAGTACTTCACGGTAACTTTTGTGGAGCCCGGAGCAACGCCGGTGATTTTACCCGTTTTAGAGACAGAGGCAACGGAACTGTTTGCGGATTTATAGGTGTATTCATTCGGATAAGTGCCGTTTGAAATGGTCGGTTCTAACTGCTTTACATTGCCAATGTATAAATTTACAATTTTGGGTAAATTGGTAATAGACTTCGGCGTGGCGCGCACTTTTACAGCTAATTCGGCAGTAATACCGCAGGTAAAAGTGATGGACACCTTGCCGTTACCGCTTTTAGCGCCGATAATATTTCTTCCGCTGATGGTATTAAAACCATTTAATGCCTTTAATGTAATTGTATGCGGCGTGTCAATATACACTTTTTTGCCGACATATGAGTCATAATAATCCGCCGCAGCAATTTTAATAAATTCAAGCGAATGATTATCTGCATATGTCTCGGCAACTGTTCCGCTAAAGGAGAATATTTGTACTTTGGCATTAAATGCATTCTCAGCAATCGTTTGTACACTTTTGGGCACATAAACTGCTTTGACAGTCGACTGCGCGAATGCGTTTTCTTGGATTTCCTTAACACTTAGCGGCAAATTAACGGTTTTTGCGACGGTATTTGCAAAGGTATCAGGTGCAATGCAAACCACTGTTGCTGTGCCAAGTGTTTCGGGGACATCAATAATCTTTTCTTCACCGCGATAGGCAGTGATGGTTGCTACACCGTTTTCTGCCGTATAAGCCCAATCTCCGGTAACATACTCCCCTTCCGCAACGGAAGTAAAAGAGAAGGCGCTCACCAGCATTACCAGTGCCAAAGCAAATGATAATACTCTTTTTCCCATGACAGTCTCTCCCTTAAACAACATTAACTATAATTTCATCCGACTTTGCTTCCAGTGAAATTGAGCTGATTTTTTCATCACACTTTTCCACAATGACCGCAGCAATCGGGTCTTCTACATATTTTCTAACGGAATTTGCCAAATCTCTTGCCCCTCTCGGTCCCCCAAAAGATTTCTCAGCCAATACTTCTAAGACCTTCGGATTCCAAGATAGGATGATGCCTTTGTCTTTGAGCGGGTCTATCAATTCTTCAAGCATCAAAGCGGCAATTTGAATATAGTTTTCTTTGCTCAGCGGATTAAAAGCAATGATTTCATCTACTCTGCCGATAAACTCGGGCTTTAAAAATTGTTCGAGTGCCTTAATCGCTCTTTCTTTTGACACAGTGGCTTTATCTTTCGCAAAGCCAAGGGTTGTGTCCTTATGTGTGGAACCGGCATTGGAAGTCATCACAATCACCGTGTTTGCAAAGGACACGGTTCTGCCGTGCGCATCTGTTACTTTGCCTTCATCTAAAATTTGCAGCAAAATATTCATGACATCGGGATGCGCTTTTTCAATTTCATCAAAAAGCACGACCGAGTAAGGCTTGCGGCGAACTTTTTCTGTCAGCTGCCCTGCTTCATCGTAACCCACATATCCCGGAGGTGAACCGATAATACGCGAGACAGAATGTTTCTCCATAAATTCGCTCATATCTAAGCGAATCAGAGTTTCCGGCGTGGAAAAGAGTTGATAGCTCAACTGTTTTACCAATTCCGTTTTACCCACACCGGTCGGACCGACAAAGATAAAAGATGCCGGTCTTCTGCGTGCACTGATTTGTACACGGCTGCGGCGAATTGCCTTACACAAAGCATCCACTGCCTCATCCTGTCCGATAATTTTTGCCTTAATCTCTTTTTCCATATTTTTGAGATTTTTCAAGTCGCCCATTTGAATTTTTTGCACCGGTACGCCTGTCCATAAATTAATTACCGTTGCAAGGTCATCATCGAGCACTTGATTATCGGCGGCAAGTTTTTGAATTTCAGGCAAATTCTTTTCTAATTCAGCAATCTTGCTCTTTACTTCAAGCAATGCTTCATAGTCAATATCTTTGCCCTCTTCGATATTTTCAATATCATCTTTTTGGGCTTGTAATTCTTTGAGCTTTTGCTCAGCAATCTGCAAACTGCTGATTGCCTTGTTTCGCAGATTTGCGCAGGTACAAGCTTCATCTAATAAATCAATCGCTTTGTCGGGTAAAAACCTGTCGGTAATATATCTTTCGGAGAGTTCCACCGTTTTTCTGATTAACTCATCGGAAATTTTAACGCGGTGGAAAGATTCATAATACTCTTTAATGCCCATCAAGATTTCTGTGGTATCATCTAAAGAAGGCTCTTCCACACTGACAGGTTGAAATCTTCTTTCCAATGCAGAATCTTTCTCAATATACTTTCTGTATTCATCAAAAGTAGTGGCACCAATGACCTGAATTAACCCTCTGGAAAGCGCCGGCTTTAAAATGTTTGCAGCATTCATCGTTCCTTCGCTGTCGCCGCCGGAACCGACAAGGTTATGCACTTCGTCGATAAAGAGGATAATATTCCCCTCTTTTTTCACTTCATCAATTAAGCCCTTGATTCTGCTTTCAAATTGCCCTCTAAATTGTGTACCGGCAACTAAAGCTGTTAAATCCAAGAGAAAGATTTCTTTATCGGCAAGCTTAGCCGGCACGTCACCGGCAGCAATTTTAAGCGCAATCCCCTCGGCTATTGCCGTTTTACCCACACCCGGTTCGCCGACCAGGCAAGGATTATTCTTTGTACGCCTACAAAGGATTTGAATCACGCGAGAGATTTCCTTATCTCTGCCGATAATGCGGTCAATCTCGTTATTGAGCGCCTTTTTGGTTAAATCCGTACAATAGGTACTCAGATATTTCCTTTTGCTTTTTTTGTTTTTATGTTTCGATTTTTTTTCGTCGGGTTCCTCTTCCCGGGATTCTTCCTGCGAAGATTCATCCTCGGTATTTTTTTCACCCTGCATAAAATTCATAAACGGAAGCGGTTGCGCGCCGCCAAGTTCAAAGTCACCGTCGTTATCACTCATCAACTGAGCCAGCTGGTCTTGGGCAGCCTCTAAATCATCATCTGTAATACCCATCTGTTCCATCAGCTGCTTAACCGGACCGATATTTAACTCTTTTGCGCAGGTTAAGCACAAGCCCTCCGGCTTATTATTGTCATTATCCGGTCTTGAGATGAATATAACCGCCGGGCGTTTACCGCATCTCGAACACATCATAGCCATTATTTGTCACCAATTTCCTTTGTTTTTTCTTCCTTAGCTTCTTCTAAAGGATCCCCCTTAGGCAGCTTCGATGTCACCTTTAAGCGGTAAACACCTATGACCACCAACGTTACAGCCGAACCGAAAAATGCTCCGGCTATATATGCAAATTGAATACCGCCGCCATCCAGTCTGATTACCAGCATAAACAAACCGATTAATACCAATAAAGCGGCAAGTATCACTTCTTCCAGACCTCTTTGATTTGTATGCTTCATCGCTTCAACATATGCAGGTATGTAACTGAAAAATGCCATAAACATAAATATGACGGAAATACCGACAAGGATATATAAGACGGCAATAGGCATTACAAAATCAAACTTTAAAAACCCTTGCAAATATAATTGATGCATCACACCCTTTTGGCTGGTTAAGAACATGATAATCATTACAATGTAAAAAACAACCGTGGATACTTTACCCCAAATGGCAGCCTGCATTGGTTTATCATAGCGCGAAAGCATGATAACACCTGCAATTAATTGAAATACTTCTTTAATAATATACACAGAGAACAAGCCGATAAACAGCCAGTCTCCCCAAAACCAAACCATTAAAATAATGGCAACTGCAAACTGCGTTAATTTGTCTGCAACCGGGTCAAGCATTTTTCCCAAATCTGTCACTTGATTGTATTTTCTGGCAATTTTACCGTCGAATAAATCTGTCAAACCGGCAACAGCAAATATAACGATGCCGATAACAAACTTCTTAATATTCAGAATTTCGCCTTCCATTGCACTTATCATAAGTACGCAAAAGACAGGAATCAGTGCGATTCTGATAAAAGAAAGAATGTTTGGTATGGTTTTCGCTTGTTTGAGATACTTTTTAAATAATTCCATATTAAAACCTTTCGCTATTGAATAAAATGAATAAAGTGTCGAATTAAAACGGAGTGCATGGCAAAATCTTTTGCAAAGAAGTACAGTACGCAACCAATCGCAAACACAAGCATTAAAGATTGCAGTAAGCCAACCAAAAGACCCAAAAGCTTATCTGCCGTTCCCAAAATAATTGTTTTGGAAATACTCTTGGAGAAGAGATGCAGTAAAAGCTTTGTGAGAATCCATAACACTGCAAATATGAGCGCAAAGCTCAGTATTTTATAATCCTCTCTAAAAATGGAGAGTGAATCCGGAACAAAGTGAATCACACAACATGTTGCGGCAAATGCAATTAAACACGATAAAAACGTACTCTTGCGTTTCAAAAAGCCGCACTTAAAGGAATGAATACTGATGACAATGACAATCGCCATAAAAATATAATCCAAATAGTGAAAACTCATTGTTTCACCGACCTGACTTTTTCAATCGTTCCGTTAGAACAGCCATAAACAACTTTTGATTTGGAAACCACAAATGTTGGGTCAATGGAGAAAGACGCTCGATATGTCACTTTGCCGCCAATCATATTTACCTGCGCTACACGATTGGAAAATAAGGTAACGATACTGCTTCCGTCGGAATTAACTTGAAGTATTTCGCCATCATATTCCTTGGAATCGACTTTTTTGAGTGAAGTATTATAGACATCCACTATATACTTACCGTTGTTATAGAGCGAGTATGCATTGATTATATGAGCGTTATCGTCACAAAACAGTTGCTTGTTTACGGTAGACGGCAAATCAACATCATTTTTTAATTGGCAGCGCGCATCTAAAATATTAATTTTATTGTTACACAAAACCGCTAAATCAGAGGAACGAATAAAAGTAATATCATAGAGTGATACGGATTTGAATTGGATACTCCCTTTCTGCTTGGCATTGCTGACATTAAATGTAATGACATCGATTGTCTGAACTGCATCTTCCGTATCTACAATGCCGACAGCAGCCAAATTGCCGTTTGCACTCAAACAACAGTCAATAATGTAACCGTTACCCTTTTCCCAGCTCATAATCTTTTTGCCGGAAAAGTTATAAATACTCATCACTTCTTTGCCGGCTGCATCTTTTGTAACAATAATGCTTTTACCGCTATCGGAAATGTCTGCACAAATGATTTTATCATCATTTGGAAACGACAGAACTTGACCGCTTTGGTTTAAAATGACTGCTTTTTTTGCGCCTTGGTCATACAGCAGAATGCGGTCCTTGGAATGCATTGCAATTGGATTTGACATACTGTGCTTATATTGCAAAACTTCATTTGCCGAAGAATTGAGTATTATTAAATCATTATTTGTCAAAACAGCAATATCGCCGGAGGAAAAAGAGAAGCAATCCGAAACATCATTCGATGAAAACCTGTACGGATACCCTTCACCCGACCCGAAATCGGCGAAAACCGCTTTCATATGTTCCTTCATTTTAGACGGGGTCAAATAATTGATATTAAAAATCAGAAAGAGAAGAATTAAAGAAAATACGGTAATGAGAAATATCCTGCCGAAAAGGCTAAATCGCTTGGATTTTTTCGGTCGGCTCATACTTGTTTCATCAACCGACTGTGCCGATTCCAATTTTTCTCGAATCTTCTTTTTTTGAATTCTCAGTTTAAGTTCTTTCTCAGCTTTCAAGATTTACTCCATAGAACACTTTATTTAAAAACAAACCTTTCGCCGCAAGTGTTTTTCCGGCGTTTTTTCTGTTTCTTTTATCAATAATATCTTTTACATCATCAGGCTCAAGCTTGCCTCTTGCAACATCAATGAGTGTCCCGGCAATAATACGAACCATATTATACAGAAACCCGTCGCCGCTAATGATGATTCTCACAAAGTCACCTTCTCGAACAACTCTGCACTCATAAATGGTTCTGCGTGTATCCTCTATGTCGGAATGTGCACTGCAAAAAGCAGCAAAATCGTGATACCCGATGAAATGCTTGGCTGCAGCATTCAAGCGCTTCTCATCTATTTTAAAAGGATAATGAAAAGCATAATTGCTGTAAAACGGATTCTCATACTGTGCATTGTAAATATTATAAATATATTCTTTCCCTGTTGCGGAATACCGCGCGTGGAAAGTGCCATCTGTTTCCCGGCACGCATAGGCTCTGATATCGCGCGGCAAGTGTCGATTGAGCGCACTGATAAGATGATACTCTCCCGGATAAAACGTTGCCTCAAAACTAACACAATACATATTGGCATGAACACCGGTATCGGTACGGCTGCAACCTTTTACATCTAAGCGGCTGCCGAACACTTTTTCGATGGCATCCTGTAAAACCTGCTGAATGCTCAATGCATTTTTCTGCACCTGCCAACCGTGGTACGCCGTACCGTCATATCGAATTGTCAATAAAAGATGCGGCATTAGTAGACTCCGATAATTTTAATGGAATTGAGTAAAACAAATCCGACAACAGCTGCAATGCAGACAGCCAGTGCTAAATAGTCCTTAAAAGATGACTGCATGGTTTTAAGCTTTGTTCTCCCGTCTCCCCCGTTGTAACAGCGACACTCCATAGCATTGGCAAGTTCATATGCGCGGCGGAAGGAGGAAATGAACAGCGGAATAAGAATCGGAACCATTGCCTTAATTTTTTGCACAACATTACCGGAATCAAAATCAGCACCACGCGCTTTTTGCGCATTGATGATTTTATTGATTTCATCAATTAATGTCGGGATAAAGCGCAGTGCAATACTCATCATCATGGCAATGGAATGAACATCGACCTTAAAAACCTTGAGCCATTTGAGTAAGTCTTCAATGGCAGAAGTTAACGCAGTCGGTGTCGTTGTATAAGTTAAAAACGATGTGACAATAACAAGCAGTATAATCCTGATAGCAATAAATACTGCTGTTTCAATGGCCTCGGTTGTTAGTGAAATCTTCCAGAAATGCCACAGCACATGTTCACCCGGGACATATATTAAATTCAGAATAAATGTCAAGAGAATAATCGGCAAAAGCGGCTTTGTATTTTTGAGATACGTTGATAAAGGAATTTTAGAAAGCAGCATCCCGATAATGACAAACACTATCGCAGCGCTCAAACTTAACACGCTGTTGCAAATAAAGATACCGATGATGAGCAAAAAAGTAATCAAAATTTTGAAGCGGGGGTCCAGCCGATGTAAAACGGAATCGGCAGGATAATACTGACCGAAGGAAATATCTTTTAACATGACGCATTTCCTCCTATCAGAGCTTCTAAACACTTTGCCGCATCATCCACCGTGTAGACAGGCGGTAACGCATAGCCCTTTTGATTCAACTGCAGGAAAATAGATGTAATTGCCGGTATACTCAATCCAATCTCGAGCAACTTATCGGCATGTGCAAACACCTCATCCGGAGTTCCTTCCATCACAATTTTGCTGTTTTGCATCACAACGATGCGGTCAGCCAGGTTTGCGACATCCTCCATGCTGTGAGAAACAAAGACTACCGTAGAACCGGACTGCTCTTTGTACTTTTGAATGAGCCCAAACAGATTCTTTTTTGCCGAAGGGTCAAGTCCGGCAGTCGGCTCATCCAAAACGAGAATTTCCGGCTCCATTGCCAAAATTCCGGCCAGTGCCACTTTGCGCTTTTGTCCGCCGGATAAATCAAAGGGTGAACGCGTAATATATCGCTCAGGCAGTTCCATATACTGCATTGCCTGCCGCACACGGCGGTCAATTTCTTTTTCTTCCAAACCCATATTTTTGGGTCCGAATGCGATATCTTTATATACCGTTTCTTCAAACAATTGATACTCGGGATACTGAAAACAAAGTCCGATTTTAAAACGAATGCTTTTAATATCCTTTTTATTCTCCCAAATATCTCTGCCTTCAAATAAGACACAACCGCTTTGCGCTTTAAATAATCCGTTTAAATGCTGAATCATAGTCGATTTTCCCGAACCGGTATGACCGATAACGGCGAGTGTTTCACCTTGTTTGATAGAAAGATTGATATCATCCAAAGCTAAATATTCAAACGGCGTTCCTTTTGAATAAACATATGATACATTTTTAAGTTCGAGTTTTTCCATTCTCCCCCAAAAGGTTTTCTAATTGAGCAACACATTCTTTCTCGGTTAACACACAAGCATCGATGCCCAGTTGATGCATTAATTGATAGCCTTGCGGCACATCTAACCCGTAAGCCATCATTGTATCGTAATCGGCAAACACTTCGTGCGGTGTGCCGTCTTTAACAACTTCACCGCTGTCGAGTAAAATAACCCGGTCGGCATCTACCGCTTCATTCATAAAATGTGTTATGTAAATAATGGTTATGCCAAACTCCCTGTTGAGTTTTCTGACGGCTTCCATAACCTCTTTTCTGCCGATAGGGTCCAGCATCGCTGTTGCCTCGTCCATAATAATACATTTCGGCTGCATGGCAATGATACCGGCAATTGCAACGCGCTGCTTTTGCCCGCCGGATAAATTATGCGGTGCCTTCAGTCGTTGCTCATACATCCCGACCGTTTTGAGCGCATCATCAACTCTGGAACGTAATTCTTCCTGCGGAACACCTAAGTTTTCCGGACCGAAAGCAACATCTTCTTCTACAATACTTGCCACAATTTGGTTATCGGGATTTTGAAAAATCATACCGACCGATTGCAATAATTCAATGCGCTTTGCCTCATCAGCAGTGCTGATGCCGCCGACCAAAACGCTGCCGCCGGATGGTTGCAACAAACCATTCAATAGCTTTGCAAAAGTGGATTTACCGGAACCGTTATGACCGATTACCGCAATAAATTCCCCTTGCTCGATATTCAAATCCACATTGTTGATTGCATTGCGCTTAGAACTGTTGTACTGATAATATAAGTTTTTACACTCAATGAAACTCATTCTTTACTCCAAATCGCGGTAGCGCCGCAAGGCAATACAAGTCCGCTGTCACTGACTCTTAAACCGATTTCATCACTCTGCGCGACACCGCCCCGGAATTGCCCGATACTTGCCGCCAATACATACTGCATGACGGCAGCCGATAATCCTGTTGAATAGGAGTTTAAGAAAAGGGCTAACGATTTTTCATTTAAAAGATGTGCGCAGGTTTGACAAAACTCAAAAATTTGATCTTCTAAGCGCCAAACTTCTTTATTGGGTCCCCTGCCATAGGAAGGCGGGTCCATAATAATAATGTCATAGGTATTGCCACGCCTGATTTCACGCTTGACAAATTTTATGCAATCATCCACAATCCAGCGTACCGGTCTATCCTCTACTCCGGAAAGCCTCGCATTCTCTTTTGCCCATTGAACCATGCCCTTAGAAGCATCCACATGGCAAACCGAAGCTCCGGCCTGTAAACAGGCAACAGTCGCACAACCGGTATATCCGAAAAGATTTAAAACTTTCACCGGTCTGCCGGCACTGCGAATGAGTTCGGCGAGCCTGTCCCAATTAACAGCCTGTTCCGGAAAGATACCGGTATGCTTAAAGCCCATAGTCTTAACACCGAAACGCAAATCACCGTAATTGATTTCCCAAGATTCCGGCAGTTTATGATACACCTGCCAAGCACCGCCGCCTGTTTTCGAGCGTTCGTAACGTGCATCGGCTTGATGCCACAGTTCGTTCACTTTACCGCTTTTCCAAATCACCTGCGGGTCAGGTCGAATTAAGATTTTATCGCCCCAACGCTCCAGTCTTTCACCATCGGAACAGTCGATTAATTCATATTCTTTCCAATTATGAGAACATCTCATTATGCCAATCTATCCTTTACAAGCTGAGCAATATCTTTGGCAATCGCGGTAATTTGCTCTAAATCTTTACCCTCCAGCATCACACGAATAAGCGGCTCTGTGCCGGATAACCTGACGAGTACTCTGCCGGTATTTCCCATTTGCTTTTCGGCTTCGGTTATTTTTTGGCTAATCACTGCATCATCTTTATAAGCGGCTTTACCGGCGGCAGTCACTTTAACATTCACCAGCACTTGCGGGTAAACCTGCATCTGCGAAGCAAGTTCGCTTAAAGATTTGCCGCTGTTCTTTATAACATTGAGCAACATTACGGCAGACAACTGCCCGTCGCCGGTGGTAGCATAATCCAAGAAAATAACATGACCGGATTGCTCGCCGCCGATATTATGCCCATTGGCAAGCATATTCTCAAGAACGTACCTGTCGCCTACCGCCGTTTTCTCGCATTGAATGGCATTTTCTTCACAGAATTTAAAGAATCCCATATTGCTCATCACGGTAACCACCGCAGTATCATTCTTTAAGCTGCCGTTATCTTTCATATACTTTGCACATATTGCAATAATTTTATCGCCATCAACTTCCTGCCCGTTTTCATCGACAGCAAGCATGCGGTCGGCATCGCCGTCAAAAGCAAACCCTAATTGGCAGCCGTTTTCGACAACGGTTTTCTTTAAAGCTTCCAAATGGGTGGAACCGCAGCCGTCATTTATATTGGTGCCGTTTGGCTCGTAAGCGGTATAAACACCTTCAATACCTAATCGATTAAAAAGACTTATCGCCGTGGCACTCGCAGAACCGTTTGCACAGTCAAATGCTACTTTCATACCGCTGAAATCCGCTTGAGCAGCAGTACAAATATGCTCGATATAATCTTGTGTTGCAGTTGCAGCAAAGCTGATTCTGCCGACATCGCCGCCGGTCTTCACCGGAGGAACCTCGGCTCCATCCAAAATAATCGCTTCAATGCGGTTCTCGATTTCATCGGGAAGCTTGTAGCCGGTTCCTTGAAAAATTTTAATCCCGTTAAACTCGCAAGGATTGTGTGAAGCGGAAATCATCACACCGGCATCGCACTCATATTCTTTCACTAAATAGGCAACCGCCGGAGTCGGCACAACACCTAAAAGTACCACATCCGCACCAACAGCACAAAGCCCGGCAGCAAGCGCAGCCTCCAGCATATCCGAGCTTTGCCTGGTATCTTTACCGATTAAAAACTTCGGTCTGGAATCACCTTTTGTTAATACGCAGGCAGCTGCTCTGCCAATATTCATTGCAAGCTCGGGAGTTAACTCGGTGCCTGCCACTCCCCTTGCGCCGTCTGTTCCAAATAATCTACCCATTATGACTCCTATTCTGTCTTGTATTCTATTCCGAGATGTGTGTATGCCTTTGGGGTGGCACATCTGCCTCTCGGCGTTTTTGTTAAAAATCCAATTTGTAATAAATACGGTTCATAGACATCTTCAATCGTGACGGTTTCTTCACCGATAGAAGCTGCCAGAGTTGTCAGCCCGACAGGACCGCCGCTATAATTTTTAATCATTGTCAACAGCAAGGTTCTGTCAATTTGATCCAATCCCAACTCATCAATATCCATTTGATTGAGGGACTTCATGGCGCTTTCCTCGGTAATCACTCCATCGTAAACAATTTCGGCAAAATCACGCACCCTTTTCAGTAACCTGTTGGCAATACGCGGTGTGCCGCGCGAACGTGATGCAATTTCCAAAGCGCCATCCGGCTCAATATCTATACCGAGAATACCGGCACTGCGCGTTACAATTTGCGCTAATTGCTCTGTCGTATATAGTTCTAAACGCTCCACATCACCAAATCTATCGCGCAGCGGAGCGCTCAGTTGACCGGCTCGTGTGGTTGCTCCGATTAAAGTAAACTTATGCAAATCTAAGCGAATACTGCGTGCTGAAGGACCTTTGCCGATGATGATATCAATAACCTGATCTTCCATTGCAGGATACAGCACCTCTTCCACCGAACGGTTTAAGCGATGAATTTCATCAATGAAAAGCACATCACCTTCCTGCAGGTTGGTTAATAATGCTGCCAAGTCACCCGGCTTTTCAATCGCAGGTCCGGAGGTTACTCTGAAGTTAACGCCCATTTCATTGGCAATAATTCCTGCCAAAGTGGTTTTGCCCAAACCCGGAGGACCGTATAACAAAATGTGGTCTAAGATATCATTTCTTTTTTTTGCCGCAGCAATATATATTTTAAGTTTTTCTTTCACTTTATCCTGACCGATATACTCTTCCAAAACTTTCGGCCGCAGGGATAATTCGATATCATTATCATCATCGTAGCTGTATTCGGTGGATATCAATCTGGAATCATTATCGTCGTATGCCATATTTCTCCTTTATTACAGACCTAAATGTGTCAAAGCGTATTTAATCAAATCTTCCGTAGACATGTCTTTTCCTGCTTTCGCAATTGCTTTTGCGGCATCACTTTGAGAGTAGCCCAAGGAAACAAGCGCATCAATTGCATCTTTCTTGGAAGAGGTCACTTCGGCACTTCCTACCGAATCAACAACATCTGCCCCGTCAAGGTCCAAAGAGCCTAATTTGTCTTTTAACTCGAGCACCACCATTTCGGCACTTTTTCTGCCTATACCGGGTGCCGCTTGAATTGCTTTGAAATCTTTCGAAGCAACCGCCAGCGCCAATCTGTCGGGAGTCAAAGTAGAAAGGATGCTCATTGCCGCTTTGGGACCAACGCCCTTGACATCAATCAATAATTTATAACAGTCTAACTCGGTTTTATCGCAAAAGCCGTAAAGTTCAATTGCATCTTCCCTCACATTCATGAAAGTAAGCAAAAACACTTCCTTATTTAAAGGCGGGAGCTGTGCGAGTGTTCTGGTAGAACAAAAGCACTTAAAGCCGATACCGCCGACATCAATCACTGCTGTATTCAAATCCGTATAAACTAATGTACCTTTAACACTGTAAATCATTTACCAAGTTCTGCCTTTCATTTGTTGCAATAATGAACCTGAAGAATGCCCGTGACAAATTGCCATAGCGAGAGCATCCGCTGTATCATCCGGCTTGGGTACCTTTGCAAGATTTAAAATGGTTCTTGTCATTTCCTGCACTTGCTTTTTTTCGGCTCTGCCGTAACCCACCACCGCCTGCTTGACCTGCAAAGGGG
>SVOD01000173.1 GCA_015066575.1 Oscillospiraceae bacterium | reverse complement strand
ACGCCTTCAATCGGCGGCAAGCCGCCCTTCTTCTTGACGATTAAGATAACAAGCAGCGCGGCAATGGCAATAATCAGTGCCCAGCCTAAAGCGGTAATCTGTGAGTAGGTGTAGACCGTGACGGCACTGGAGATGTATTGACCGTCGCCCTTCGCATCTTCGGGATTTTCAATCTCCACTTTTTCTACCGGGATTAAAACATAGCTTTCTTTACCGTTTTCATCCTTTTGAGAGGTATACTCCATAAATTGCGGGTACTTATCTGCTGCACTCTCGATAGTAACTTTATCGGTGAGGACCAACCAGCAGATGAAATCGGTTTGCGGTGCGCCGTCTTTGAAACTGACGTGCATCAGGTTTTTAATAAACCAGGTCGTTTCGGGGGAATAGCAGGTAGAAGCATCAATCACTCCGTCTGCGGAAAGGTGGTTGTGACCGTCATCATTTTTCTGGGTGTAGTTGTCGCCCAAGGTTTTGCCCAAATCGGCAACGGTAGCACCATTGGAGGTGTGGTATGTATCAATGAGGTAGTCGGTATTGACGATGTGTGCTCTTGGAGTCGCCGGAACACCTGTCAAATTATAGTTAGAGGTATAAATGAGTTCAACGCCTTTTTCCTTAAGGGAGTCCAAGGTGTTCTTGAGATTATCCTGGTAACCGTAGTATTCCATTACTTTATTTTGGAACACTTCGTTTTTCGTTTCCTTCAAAAGGTTTTCCATTTCCTTGGTATGACCGGCAAGCTCCCACATGGAAGGCCAGCACAGCAGGTCTTTCTCAACAAACTGTGTCCATAGCTTTTCATACTGTGAATCCATTAGCTTTTGTGCAATTTCGCACACATAGCTGCTGACGGCGGAAATGCCGGCGGCACCCGCCAGTCCCATCACAATTTTGAAATACGGAGCCATTGCTTTTCTGTTCACGAAAACAGGTTTGGTTAAATAAATATCCTGCACAAACTGCACACCCTGACCGGCACCGGAAATAAAGATAACTTTTTTGACATCATCTCTGCTGCTGTATTTGGAAAGGTAGGTGTTGGTAATCGCACTACCCATGGAAGCGGCGCAAATGGTCACTTTATCGGAACCGGTTTCCTTCTTAACTCTCTCAATAAGCGGGGCTAAGGAGTTGTCAACAATACCGACAACATCCATACGCCAGTCATAAGTGAAGATATACACATTTCTGTTGCCGATTTTTTTGCCGAGCAGGCGTGCAATGGCACTTTCGTCGGAATAGTGGGCGCTTGCAGGGTCTTGGGATATGGAACCATTGGGGAAGTCATAATGTGAGGGGGTTACGGAATCACCGTTTTCATCACATCTTGCTTCATCAAAGAGCCCTTTTGCAACAGCGATTAATTTATCAATCGCCGCATCATATGCGCCGGTGTCCTGCAGATGCAAGACTTCTTTGAGCGCATCGATAGTGCTTTCAATATCAAGCTGATTGGCAAAATCCGGCATTAAAATTTGTTTTCCCGATTCATCTAATATCGGTCTGTTTAATACACCGGGCACAAGAACTACAGGCGTAGTGTCGACGGCAAATGCGGGTACAATGCCGCAGGCAATCATAATGACTGCAATCAGTACACACATAATGCTTTTGATTGAACGTTTCATCTCATTTCCTCCATTGATATCTTGAGAATTATTTGAAACCTATAAAGGCTTTGTATCTATATTAATAAATTCCGCTTTCAGCTTGGAATACATAATTTTTTGGCTCGTATATAAGCCGTAGTATCCTGAAAGCAGATAGCTGACGGCGCTGACAATTGCAAAAAACAGAATGCCGCCTGCTCCGAACACTTCAATGCTTAAAATGATAGAGGCAATCGGGCAATTCATCACTGCGCAAAACATTGCAATAAAGCCGAGCGCTGCCGCAAAGCCGGGGTCAATACCGAGCAGGGAACCCAGCGTGCAACCCAATGTGGCACCGATAAAGAAGGTGGGAACCATTTCACCGCCGCGAAACCCGACGCCGATGGTAATTGCTGTAAAAATGATTTTGAGGACAAAATCGTAGGGCAGCGCTTTGCCTTGCTCGATAGCATCCTTGATAACGGTCAAACCGATGCCGTTGTAGCGCCTGTCGCTGAATATGAGCGTGAGCAAAATAATGGCAACAGCGCCGATGGCAATGCGCAAAAATTCATTTTTTATGTACTTTTTGAAAAGTTTATGCGAGCCGTGCATCGCGGCACAAAAGAGGATGCTCACAGCCGCGCAGATACCCGCAAGCAGTATCACTTTTACGCAAAGAAGTGCATCAAACTGCGGTATGGAAGGGATTTTAAAAGAAACAGCTTCAATTTTAAAAGCCCGGGTGATAAAGTACGCAACGAGTGAAGAGGATAAGCATGGAATCAGTGCAGAATAGTAGACAACGCCGATGCTGATGACTTCGATTGCGAAGATTGTGGCGGTCAGCGGTGTGCCGAACAGGGCGGCGAACAAACCGCTCATCCCGCACAAGGTCATTAAATGCAAATCCTTTTCATCTAACTTTAACAGTCTGCCGATTTGTTGACCGATACCGCCGCCGATTTGCAGTGCCGCGCCCTCTCGACCGGCAGAACCGCCGCCCAAATGGGTGAGCACGGTGCCGATGAATACCAGCGGTACAAGCAGGATAGGCACTTTTTCGCTTGTGCGAATGGAGCTGATAATATCGTTGGTACCGACATGTGGTTTGACTTTAAAAAGCTCGTATAAACCGATGATGGCAAGCCCTGCGGGGAGCAGCAGGTAAATCATCCAGCTGTGGGCGGAAAACAACCCGGTTGCTTTGTCAACACTGACATCAAATGCCGCGCCGACCAAGCCGCAAACAGCGCCGGTAAAGCCTGCTAAAAATACCCACTTCAAGAAAGTAAGAATATATTCCGACGCGGAAAGCGCCTTATGTTTTACAAATTGAACTGCACTATTCATGGGTTTCGCCTGCCGGTTTTTCTTTGCCGAATACGCCTTTTTTATACATCAAGTGCGTTGCAATTAATGCTACGATTACACTGACGGGAATCAGGATACCTACCTGCATGCCGCCGTTAAAGGCAAGCAGCGCCAATATTACGGCAAGCGGTGCCAGTGTAATTTTCCAATACTTATAGAAATATACGGCACCGATTGCACCGAATAAGCACGGTAGAATTTGCTGAAAAGCAGGATAAAGCGGGGAAGTCGGGCTTGTAATTTTTTGAATAACGCCTGTCACCGACATCAGCAGAACCCCAAGCGCAATAATAATAGTGGTGACCATCGCGGAAACCGCAACGGCAATGGTGGAAATGACCTCACCCTCTTCGCTTGAAACAGAATAGCCTGATGTTTCAAGGGCACTCATGGTGC
>SVOD01000172.1 GCA_015066575.1 Oscillospiraceae bacterium | reverse complement strand
ATTTATATCAACGGCACCAATACCAAAACCGTTATCGGTGCCATTAAATCCAATACCGTTACTTCCTGTGCTTATTGTGTTAAGGTGCTCAAGGGAGCAAAAGCGGGTATCTATCCCAACTCTGCTTCCAAAAATTCCGGCGGTAATAAGTATGTCATCAACGGCAAGAGTCAGTATAAACTCGGTAATGTTGCGGCAGTCAGCTTTGCAGCCAAGAAGAGCGGAAAAACCGCAAAACTGACTTGGGCAAAGAAGAGTGCGGTCAGCGGTTATTTGATTTACCGCTCTACGAACGCTTCAAGCGGGTTTAAGAAAATCGGTTCTGCAGGCGCAAGTGCAAAAGCCTATACCGATAAGACCGTGAAAGCAAAGACAACCTACTATTATAGAATTTTACCCTATTACAAAGTGCCCGGCAGCAATGTGGTGCTCTATGCGAAATGGACACAATCTAAAGCAGTCAAAATATAACAGGGGAAAAGTTAATCTTTCATCATAATGCAGCGGAAGCTTCCGCTGCTTTTCTTTTCGGGTAGAAAGCTTTTGTATTCATAGTCAATAGAAAAGACCTTAAGTCTATAATGCTTTTTATGCTAATTAAATAAATATATAAAACAATTTATATTGTTGTTGACTTTAGCACTGTAAAGTGATAAAATATGAAAGCGTGACAAATCCCGTGTTCGGATAATACAAAGGCTGATGCCTAAAGGAAGGTTAGTTTATGGCAAGTTTACATTCACAAGCAGTTGACAGTTTGTTTCAAGCTATTCTCGGATTAGAAACGGTAGAGGAGTGCTACAGATTTTTTGAAGATGTTTGCACGATTAATGAACTGAGAGATATGGCGCAGCGACTGGAAGTGGCGCTGTTGCTTGAAGAGGGCTGTAATTATCAGCAAATTGCCGCAAAAACCAATGTTTCCACTGCGACTATCAGCAGAGTCAGCCGCTGTTTAAATTACGGCAACGGCGGCTACCGTGCGGCGATTGATAAGTTAAAACAGAGCAGTGAGGAAGAATAGATGCAAAAATCAGTGTTAAAAAGTGAAGAACGAGCGGTTTTGGATTTGCGCTCCATTTATGACCAATACGGTTATTCTCCTTACAAAATGAGTAAGTTTGAGGAATATGATTTATATGTGCGCAATAAGGATTTTTTGGTTTCCGATTCCGTTATTACTTTTACCGATACCAACGGTAAATTGTTGGCGCTCAAGCCGGATGTTACGCTTTCTATCATTAAAAATACACAGTTGGCACCGGGGCAGGTTAAAAAGCTTTATTACAATGAAAATGTGTATCGCATCTCGCAAGAGACCAATTCTTTTAAGGAAATTATGCAGGTAGGCTTAGAGTGTATCGGCGAGATTGATGAGTATTGCCTGTATGAGGTGCTGTTGCTTGCCGCGAAGAGTTTACGCTCCATTTCCAAAAACAGTGTGCTCGACATTTCTCATATGGGTATTATCGCCGCCATTATGGATAAGATGGAACTCAGCCGCGCCCAAAGCACACGCCTGTTGGCGTTTATCAGCGCTAAAAATGTGCATGAATTAGAGCAGGAACTTACCGCTATAGATGCCGAAGAAAGCGACAAAGCGCTTTTGCTGCAACTTGCAGGTATTTACGGCAAGGCGGATGCAGTGCTGCCGCGTTTGGAAAAGGCTCTTGGCGGCACGGTTGCTTGGGAGGCATTTTGTCAACTCAAAACCGTGTTGGCGGCTTTTGAAGGCAGCGAGCTCAAAAAAATGATTCACATTGATTTTTCGGTTATTAACGATTTAAAATACTATAACGGTATTATTTTTAAAGGCTTTGTGGAGGGTATTCCCGCTTCTGTCCTTTCCGGCGGGCAGTATGATAAACTGATGCGCAAAATGAAGCACACATCAGGTGCCGTCGGCTTTGCTGTTTACCTGGACATGCTCGAGCGCATTGATACCGACAGCAAGCAGTATGATGTCGATACAATCATCCTTTATGACAGTGAAAGCTCTTTGCAAACGATACAAGAGGCAGTTGCGCAATATGCGGCGGCAGGCAGCGTATTAACTCTTAAAGCTGCCGACAAAAAACTGCATTACAAAAGATTGGTTGAAATTCGTGGTAATGAGGTGAGAGTTGTTGAAGAAAATGCTTAATATCGCTTTGCCCAAGGGCAGATTGGGTGAAAAGGCATACCGACTGTTTGAAAACGCCGGTTTCCCGTGCCCCGAAATTCTTGAAAATAACCGCAAACTGATTTTTGAAAATGAGGAAAACGCGGTGTGTTACTTTTGGGCAAAGCCGAGTGATGTAGCAATCTATGTTGAGCGCGGCGCTGCCGATATCGGCGTGACCGGTAAGGATATTTTGCTCGAATATGAGCCGGATGTTTATGAGCTGCTCGATTTAAAGATGGGCAAGTGCAAAATGGCAGTGGCGGCTAAAGCGGATTTTCGCGACAAGCCGACAAAAACACTGCGCGTGGCAACAAAGTTCAGCCATATTGCCGGTGACTATTACGCGGCAAAAGGGCGCGATATTGATATCATTCACCTTAACGGTTCTATTGAGATTGCGCCGGTGATTGATTTGTCGGATGTCATTGTGGATATTGTGGAAACCGGCACCACACTCAAGGAAAACAATCTGGTGGTTTTTGAAGATATTGTGGATATATCTGCGCGCGTGATTGCCAATAAATCGAGTTTTAAATTTAAAAACAGGCAAATTGAAAAATTGATTTCTCAATTATCAAAGCAGTTAGAGGAGTAAAATGATTAAGATTTTAAAATACGAAGAGGTCTCTCACGAAGAAATTTTTGCGCGCGTGCAGCCGCAGGCAGATGTAGAGGGCATTGTCAGTTCCATTATTGCCGAAGTGCGTGCGCGCGGTGATGCGGCACTTTTCGAGTACTGTGCAAAATTTGATAAAGCCAATCTCGACAGCCTGCAGGTAAGCGAAGCGGAAATGGAAGCGGCAATCGCAGCCGTGGAACCGGAATTTTTGCGTATACTTTCCGAAGCGAAAGAAAACATCACCGCCTTTCACGAAAGGCAGGTGCGAAGCGGTTTTGAAATGCGCAAAGAAAACGGCATCATTATGGGGCAAAAAATCACACCGGTCGACAAAGCCGGACTATATGTGCCAGGTGGTACCGCTGCATATCCGTCTACCGTACTGATGGATGCCATTCCCGCTAAAATAGCCGGTTGCGGTGAAATCGTGATGGTAACCCCTCCTGCAGCGGACGGTTCTGTCAACAGCGCGATTTTAGCAGCGGCGCATATTGCCGGTGTTGATAAAATCTTTAAAGTCGGCGGAGCGCAGGCGATTGCCGCGCTCGCTTACGGAACCGAAAGCATCCCGAAGGTCGATAAAATTGTCGGGCCCGGTAATGCCTTTGTTGCCGAAGCCAAAAAGCAGGTATTCGGTGCGGTATCAATCGATATGATTGCGGGACCGAGCGAAATCTTAATTGTAGCAGATGCAAACAGTA
>SVOD01000052.1 GCA_015066575.1 Oscillospiraceae bacterium | reverse complement strand
CGGAACAAGTGCGAATGTGTCGCCCTTTAATTCCGAATTCCGAACTCCGAATTCCGCATTGCTGTTCGCAGAACAGCGCGACAAATCCTTATTTGTCGTTAAAAGTGTTGTCTGTAAAATTCGCACATGGAATCGATGGTTTCCTTACCGGGCACGGTTGTCGGCCCCAATACCGAGAAAACATGCGGCAAATCCTTGCCTTCAAATTTTGGCCAATCCATCAATTCGGTTTCGATGCCCTTTTTGCGGAAATCTTCCGCCGCTCTGCGCGTTTGTTTTAAGCCGAGCATATCGCCGCTGGAAGTGACCATAAAGGTCGGTGGAATCTGCGCGTTTTCAATCACTTCGTTTAAATTCATATAGTGGTAGGTGGGTTTATCTTTATAGCCCTGTGTCCACATCTTTTTGGTATAAAAGCCGATAATGCCTTTAGAATTCATATACGCCACCGGGCTGGTTAAGGCAAGCACGGTCAGTTTCAAATCCGCATCCACCGTATCATATGCTTTGCGCAGATTTTCATCCGTCAGCAGCGCCGCGGCAAAGCCTGCCAGCATACCGCCTGCCGAGTCACCGGTGAGCATAATTTTGCTTTCATCCGCAGGGTAATCCTTCATATGCTCGCCAATCCACTTGAGCGCCTGCATCACTTCGCGCAGCTGCACTGCCGGGTCCGCACAATCCGGCACCAGCGAATAGCTCATATTAAATACGCAAAAGCCGCGCGCGGCAAGGTAGAGATTATAGAATTTGTTCAGCTCCTTATCGCCGTACATCCAGCCGCCGCCGTGCACATCAATAATCACGGGCAGTTTTTCATTCTCGCTCTCTTCGGGATAGTACACATCCAATTTGTGCTGCCAGGTGCCGTCATCAATATATGCCAGGTCGCACACTTCTTTGATACCTTTCGGCTTCACCTGCTTTGCGAGATTTTCGGCATCGGATTTTCTTGCGGTGTCCCACACAATTTTATCAAACAGTTTTAACCACATAACGATTTCCCCCTTTTTGGCTGAAAATAGTTTTTACACATATTTATTCTATCACAAAACTTTCATAAATCAAATAGATTTTATTGACTTATGTTTATAAAAAGAGTATATTAATAGATAAGTTTTTAAAAGGGGGCTATTATGAGCACTGTTTATGTAGACGGCTATCAATCCGCGCTTTCCATTCGCGAAACCGAAAAAGCCATTCGTTTTATAAAAGACACCTTTCAACAAAAATTGTCGCAGGCACTCAATTTAGAGTATATCTCCGCGCCGCTGTTTTTGAGAAAAGGCAGAGGCTTGAATGATGACTTAAACGGCGTAGAAAGAAAAGTCCACTTTGATTTAAAGGAGCTTGAGGGCGAATATGAAATTGTACAGTCCCTCGCCAAGTGGAAGCGCTATGCATTATATAAATACGGGTTTCAAGTCGGCGAAGGGCTTTATACCAATATGAATGCTATTCGCCGTGATGACGATATGGACAATATCCATTCCGTCTATGTCGACCAGTGGGACTGGTGCAAGGTCATTTCCGCCGACCAAAGGAACGAAGCCTACTTAAAGCAAACCGTTCAAACCATTGTCGGCGCCATAGCCGATACGCAAGAAGAAGTGCAGCAGCAGTTCCCCGCTCTAAAAAACAAAATCAATCGCGATGTGCATTTTATTACCACACAGCAGTTGGAGGATAAATATCCCGATTTAACCCCGAAAGAGCGCGAAAAAGAAGAAACGCGCCAATTCGGCACCGTCTTTATTATGCAAATCGGCGGCAAGCTTAAAAGCGGCATCAAGCACGACGGCAGAGCCCCCGATTACGATGACTGGACTCTCAACGGCGACCTGCTGTTCTGGAATCATATTTTAGACGAGCAAATCGAAATTTCTTCCATGGGCATCCGGGTTGACGCTGCAAGTTTGGAACAGCAGCTCAAAGCCGAAGGCAAAGAAGAAAAGCTGAGCATGGAATTCCACAAAGGCATCAGTGAAGGCAGATTCCCACTGACCATCGGCGGCGGCATCGGTCAATCGAGGTTGTGTGTTCTCCTGCTCGAAAAGCTGCATATCGGTGAAGTACAGTGCTGCGTTTGGCAGCCCGAAGTCAAAGCCGAGTGTAAAAAGCGCGGCATTCAATTACTCTAAAAGCAAAAAGCATTTGGCTTATATAAGCCAAATGCTTTTATTTTATGTTAACTTAACGGGTTTATTCGGTAACTGCTTTTTGTTCAATCTCTTCTTTTGGATTTAACAATCTGTAAATCGTTTTAAGCGGTGTTTGCGGGTCATCGGTTTTAATTTGAATAATCAGTGACTCTAAACCGGCAATCGTACCGATTGTCGCAACAATCGCCATTAAAATATACACAATAAAATCATATTGCGCAGAAGGTTTTGAAACAATCATTGCCGCAAGCCACATCGCAAACGGCAGCACAAATACGGAACCGCCCAAAATTTTGCCGAACAACGAATGCACCACGTAGAATTTCTTTACCTTGATTAAAGAAACCAGCCCTGCAATCAAATGGATGGCGGCAACGCCCAGCATCCAAATCACAATGGATTTCGGCACCTGTTTTTGTACCAATAGAATTTTGGCAAACGCCATATAAGTAACAATATCTCCCACCGTATCCAGCAGCGCACCGATGGAACTGGTGGCATTCAGCTTTCTGGCAATCGGCCCGTCAATCAAATCTGTAATGCCGCAAAAAACATACAATGCAATAAAACCGTTGGTAACATCATTAAACAAAAAAAGTGATGCACCGGCAATAATTCTGGTGGAAGAGATGATATTGGGAATATACTTTTTCATTGTTCCCCCTGAAAAATAATTCTAACGTCATTTATACCACATCTTGTCGCAACTTGTCAATTCCATTTTTTCGTCAGCTACAGTCTGAGTGTGATTTCACCCGAGTGCAGAGAGTGTATGCCGCTGTCGGTTTGCACAGTCAGTGCGCCATTTTCTTCAATAGCGAGCGCTTTTCCTTCAAACGCCTGTCCGTTATAAAAGTATTTCACACTTTTTCCCAGCACCATGGAGTGCGCGCGGTAATCTTCCATAATAGAGGGGTTTTTCACATCACGCGCAACTTTAATCAGTTCCTGCGCCGCCGCCTGTAGCAGTGCGGCTCTGCTCACGCTTTCATCGCAAAGGCTTGCCGCGGTTTGCTGCAGCTCTGCCGGAAATGCGCGCGTATTCCAATTGATACCGATGCCGACAATCACGCTTTCCACATTGCCGCTCTCAAAATCGGACACCGCTTCGCTTAAAATACCGCAGATTTTTTTATCGCCCAGGTAAATATCATTCACCCATTTAATCAAAGGCTTTTGCGTGCTGATTTTCTCAATCGCGCGCACCACACTCACGGCTGCGGCGGTGGTAATAAGCACGGCATCCGCCAAGGTTTTTTCCGGATGAAAGATGTAGGAAAAATACACGCCGGTGTGTTTGGGCGAGTAAAAGCTTCTGCCGCAGCGCCCTCTGCCGGCGGTCTGTTCATCGGCGACAATAAGTGCTTCGCCCTGCAACCCCTCTGCCAGCAAACGCTTTGCTTGGCTGTTGGTGCTGTCAATACTGCCGTAAAAAAAGGTTTGCACTCCCTGCGGCAGCTGCAAATCGAAAGGGGTCAGGGCATACGGCGCTAACCGATACCCTTTGCCTGCCTCTGCCTGAATGGCAATACCCTCGCTTTCCAATTGCCTGATTGCCTTCCACACAGCGGTGCGCGAAACCGCAAAGGTGCGCGCAAGCTCCTGCCCCGAAAGGCTTTTGCCGCGCGCGGCAGCGAGTTCTTGTAAAACCTGCTCTTTTAACATAAAATCACCTGCTTTGATTATACCAAAGCAGGTGATTTTTATCAAGATGCAGGATAAAAAGTACTTTATGAATTGCTCTGCGCATATGGTGCCAGATAATTTGCGAGCGTGGCACCCACCAGCTTTCCGGAATAAACCGCCTGCTCAAGGGTATTGCCATCGGAACCGACCTCGATAAGCACGGAGTTTTTTGTCTTATACATATTATACCGGCGGTCGGCAAAATACAACGGCCTTGCCAAGCCCGGAAAATCTTCACTGAATTGCTTTTGCAAGCCCAAGGCGAAGTGGAGATTGTCATACCAATCGGGAAAGTCTTCAATCGCGTTTTCCTCGCAACCGGTTACAATCATCACCTGCGCCGCTTTTTTGCCGGCAATCTTTTTGACCAGGGAAGTGCGTGCGTCGCTGTCGCCCTCCACCCCGACCGAGTCGCGGTGAATATCAATCGTAACATCAATGCTCGGATATTTCTTCAAATAACCATCTATCGTTTTCCCGGAATTTGCATAGGCATTGTTATAGTCATCATCGTGGATAGCCGTATCGTGAATCACCGAAAATCCCGCGCGTTCCAATTGCTCGACAATCGCATTTCCCACGCGCACCACATTTTGCGCACTGTCGGCAGATTGAGTCGTTTCTCCCTTCATATATGTACCGCTATCCAGCTGCACAAAGCATTCGTGGGTATGGGTATGGTAAACTAAGATAGAGGGTTTGGATTTGTCGCTGATTTTCAGCTTGGCACCTTCCTTTAAAATTTTATCGATGTCAATGCTTTTATCCGTGCGGTTTTGAACTTTAACATTGCCGGAAGAAACCTGTTGCGTCATATTTTCAATGGTGCGCTCCACCACCTTGCCGGCGGCTTTCGTTGTTCCTGCTTTTTTGCGCGCCTGCTGTTGCAGTGCAGCCACATCCGGGTCGGTTTGGCTCAAATCCTGTACCGCGCTTTCTTTTTCCGGCTGCGGGGACTTGAGCGGATTGCCCATTTCATGATGCAGCAGGCGAAAGACACTCAAATACTCTTGCACCAAATCGCTTTGCCCTTCCCTGACATGGATTTTAATGAGATTTTCAAACATCTTCAGCGCAACCTGCTGTTTGTTCGGCACAAATTTAACCACACAAAACACCGCTGCACACAGCAGCAGTGCAATCAAAAGCTTATCCGTTTTTTTCATAGTGACCTCTTTTCATACTAAAGCCTATGAAAATCGGACAAGATTTATGCGACAAATAAGGATTTGCGGAGCCCCTTGCGGGCTCCCAAATCCTTATTTGAGTGTTCAGTGTTCAGTGTTTAGTGTTCAGTAGCAAGGCTACGCCTTGCTTTTTTTGAAACCGCCCTATCAAGGGCGGTGCGTGCATAGCACGCGGTGGGTGAAACTGAAAACTGAAAACTGAAAACTGAAAACTGACAAATAAGGTTTGTCGAGCTGTCAGCTCGACAAATCCTTATTTGTCTATGCCATCAGCGACTGTATCTGCTCGGCGCTGTAAGCGGGCTGCAGCACCGCATTGAGCACGCGCGCGAGCAGCTTGGAAGCGCGCTCGATAATCATATCTATCTCTCGCGGTGTGACAAACATCTCCTTGCCGAAGGGTTTGGCACGCGCCGCCGCGCTCTCTCCCGCCGTATCGGCAAGCAGCGTGGAGGCATCCACCACAGTCGGCACACCGATAGAAATAACAGGAACTCCCAAGCTGTTTTGGTCAAGCGCCTTGCGGCTGTTACCGACGCCCGAGCCGGGGCAAATCCCGGAAGACGCGAGCTGCACGGTATTCCCCAAGCGCTCGCTCTCGCGCGCCGCAAAGGCATCGACTGCAATGACAAACGCGGGTTTAACTGTCTGCACCGCACCGCGAATCAGTTCCAAGGTTTCAATGCCCGTCTTACCCAGCACCCCGGGTGAAAACACCGCCACCGGCTGCAAATCCTCCAAGCCCTCAACTTCACCGAGTTCGGCGCGAATATGGCGCGTGGCAAGCACCCTTTCTGCTGTTTGGGGACCGAGCGCATCCGGTGTCACGGCGCAGTTTCCCAAGCCGACCACCAGTGCGGTTCCGGATGTTTTCGGCAGCAGCTTTTTTAAGCGCGCGGCAATAATACTTTGCACCATCGGGCTGTCCGCATCCTCTAAAAACGGCGGCAGTGCAATGCTGATATACCTGCCCTTCGGTTTGCCCAACAACCGCTCGCCGATTTCGTTTTCCACGACAATCGTGGTAATCTCCATCTCGCCATAGTGCTCTCTGTGCGCACTCACCCCGCCGGTTTTCCGGTCAATATCGGGTTTAAGTTCTACAGCAAGGTCTGTTCGAAACGCCATTGCGGCACCTCCTTTTACTTTTATTGTAGGCTTTTTAAGGCATTTTTAAGCACTTTGGAAAAAATAATATAAGTTTTTAAAAAAATGCTTGCATTTTAACACAACAAGTGCTATTATTTATAGGCATAATATTTAGATTCAGGGAGGTGTGGAAATGGCTAACATCAAATCTGCTAAGAAAAGAGTCCTTGTCAACAGCAAGCGTGCTGAGAGAAACAAGGCAAGAAACTCTGCTCTGAAAACTCAGATGAAGAAAGCGAATGCAGCAATCGAAGCAAACAGTGCCGATAAAGATGAAGTGGTTAAAGTCACTATCAAAAAGATTGACCAGGCTGCAGCTAAAGGTCTTATTCATAAGAACAACGCAGCTAACAAGAAGTCCGCACTTGTAAAGAAGGCTAACGCTTAATTTCCAATCAACACAGCAAAATTTATCCTGCACGGTGTGCAGGTTTTTTGCTTTTTACGGGATTCCCCGCAAAAAGCAAATGCGGAATGCGGAATTCGGAATGCGGAATCAGTGTTGGCAAGGCTGCGCCTTGCCATAAAAAAAGCGCGCAAAGCGCGCTACTGAACACTGAAAACTGAAAACTGAACACTAAGTTGGTATAAGAAAAAGCGCCCATGGCGCTTTTTCTTATACCAACTTTTCGGGATTGGTTAGTGTATCGAAAGTTTCTTCATCCATCAGCTTTTTCTCTAAACACACCTCTTTGAGGGTTTTACCGCTCTCGAAAGCTTCCTTGGCAACCTGCCCTGCCGCATCATAGCCGATAGCGGGACTGAGCGCTGTCACGAGCATCAGTGACTTTTGCAGATTCTCCTGCATCTTGGCGGCATTTGCCTTAATCCCTTTGACACAGTATTCATTAAAGCAATGGATGGAATCCGACAGCAAATTGACCGATTGCAGGAAATTGTAAGCAATCACCGGCGCATAGACATTGAGTTCAAAATTACCCTGTGAGTTCGCAAACGCCATGACCGTATCATTCGCCATCACCTGCAGCGCCACCATGGTCACCTGCTCGCACTGGGTGGGGTTGACCTTGCCGGGCATAATCGAGGAGCCTTTTTCATTAAAGGGAATGGTTATTTCGCCGTAGCCGCAGCGCGGACCGCTGGCAAGAAAACGCACATCATTGGCTATCTTCATCAAATCGCTCGCAAGCGCCTTGAGCGCCCCGTGGGCAAAGACAAGTTCATCGCGCGCCGTCATTGCGTGAAAGCTATTGGCAGGCGCTTTAAATCTCTCGCCAAGCTCGGCAGAGAGTTCCGCCAAAAACAGCTCGCGAAAGCCTTCCGGACAATTGATGCCGGTGCCTACCGCCGTGCCGCCTTCGGCAAGAGCTCTTAACGGTTCAAGCGCGGTTTTGAGCAGTTTCAAACTCACCTCAAGCATACTTCTCCACCCGCTGACCTCCTGACTGAAGCGAATCGGTGTTGCATCCTGCAAATGGGTTCTGCCGATTTTAATAATATTCTTATTGTTTCTTTCTATCTTTTTAAAGCTTGCAATGAGCGCTTCAATTTCGGGTATTAAGCGTGTGCTAATGCTTACCACCGCGGCGATGTGCATGGCACTGGGGAATGTATCGTTGGAAGACTGCGACATATTCACATCATCATTCGGGTGCAGCAGCTTTTCACCTGCAATTTCGTTGCCGTAGCCGGCAATGACCTCGTTGATATTCATATTTGTGCCGGTGCCCGAACCGGTTTGCCACACATGCAGCGGAAATTGGTTTTCGAGCTCGCCGCGCAAAATCGCATCTGCCGCTTCGCAAATCACATCTCTTTTTCGCTTATCGAGTCTGCCGAGCTTGGCGTTGGCAATCGCCGCGCACTTTTTAATCGCGGCAAAGGCAACAATGATTTCCGCCGGCATACTCTCATCGCCGATATCAAAATGTTCAATGGCAAGGTCCGTTTGCTCGCCCCAATACTTTTTATGCTCTAACATAAGTTCTCCTATTAATAATCCCTTGATTTTTTATATTTTTTGACACAGCGCTTAATTTCCGCAAATGCCGCTTCTTCGCCTTTTTCCGCAAGCAATCTTAATAAACGCTCCAATTCCGCCGAGGTCTCCGGGTGCATGGCGCGCTTACCTTTACCGTTTAAGAAATAGTTGAGCGCATAGGCGTCATCATAGCGCTCTCCGCCGTAAATCTTCGATGCCGCCACTCTGTCGCAAAACATCTCAATGAGGTAATTATACGGCATTTTGACCGGTCCGTAGCGTTTTGTATCTAACTGTACATCCACCCAATACTCAAAGTGGTGCTTGTTGCGCCCTTTGTGGTGCAGCCACGCCGCAGAGTAACCGAGCTCTTCCCTCTCCGCCTCATTGGGTGAGCGCGTGCCCAGGTAATACTTGCAACCCGGCAAAAACTCGGTCGGTGAATACTTCGACAAGTCGTGCCGCAAGCCCTGCGCACCGATGCCGGCGCGAAAGCAGTTGGCAATCACCTTATGGCGATGCTTTGTAATGGTTTTAAAATGTTGAATGGCGTGCATACCCGTTTCCTTTAAGATAATGTAATACTATAAAAGAATAAAATATTTTCTTCCTATTGTCAAATATATTTACGCAAGTCACATTGATTTTTAAGAATTGTTGTGTTAAAATAACCTTGCGACATAAAAACCGAATATATTTAAGACCAACTGTCTATTTTTTTACTCTGGTAAAAATACAGGCTTCGCTTTATTTCGGTTGGTCGAATAAGGTTTTTGTGTCGCAACAAAGAAGTCGTGTGTTTTTCGTGCGTGGCTTCAGTCACGCATTTTTTTATTGCGGGAGAAAAATATGGAATACCATGAAAGATTTACCGACAGGTTATGTTTAAAAGATGAAGAGATAGGCGAAAGCCTGACTTACACAACAAAAGTAGCCGAAGAAATTATCATAACAAGGCTTGGTCTTTACGAAGATACTGGTTTTTCTCCGGGTGAAATCGCCGACATTCTATTAGATGCCGAAATACTGAATGCTGACCAAATCGAGCGAATGAAAATACTCAAAATACGCGCAGAACAATTTGAGAACAAACATTATTACAGATATAAATAGAAACGGGGTTGTATTCCCCGTTTCTTCTCTGTTTACTGTTATCTGTTGCCTGTTTGCTAACCGAGTTCTGCCATAATCTCCAGCAAATCGGCGCCGCACATGGCACCAAAGCGGTATTTGGCTTCGAGCACAATGGTGGTCAACTCATCACTGCGAAACAGTGGTTGCTCACTGCGCACGCTCTCATGTAGCGCTTTTGCAAACGACTGCGGATCTCCGCCCGCCTGTTGCAAAATACGCAACAACACACATGCCGCCATATACACTTGCACAAATTTGTTTTCGGGCACAAATTCCTGCACAAATTCCTGCGATATCCTGTTGCGATTGGCAAGAATACCGCGCGTTTCTTTTTCCAAATAAAGGGCAGAGCTTTCCAAGCATTTTTTGATCGCTAATTCTTTGTCCTGCGTATCAAAATTAACATGAAGTCTGTTGCAGATTCTTTCGCACAGTTTTTCGACTATTTCACGCGTGCGGGAAGGTGCATTTTGATCATTGCTTTCCAACTGTTTGCGAATATCCAATGCCGCATCTGCCGCAGCGCTCAGCACAGTCTTTTCCACTGCGCTCTCGGTCGCCTTCGCATCACTCTCACTGCCGAAGTTTTCACCCTGCATGGTCAAAGTGTGCACGGTGCGGAAGAGGAAATTGCTGCCGGTATGGTAACTGTAAAGCGCCTGTTCAATGCGTGCCTTCGCATTTTCCACCTCATTACCCACCAACGAGAAGAATGTTTTTTTCGCCTCTCCGTCTAAATATTTAGGAGAAAAAGCATCCACCGTTTCCGACATCAGTGTTCCGCTGAAAACGCCGGGAGACCCTGCCAGTTTCATCAGTGAATGTATGTCGGTGACATCGTTTTCCGCCAAAAATCTCAGCAAAATCAGACAAACGGCATACACATCCGCAAATACGCCGGCATCAACGAGCCTGCGCACATCGTGGCAAAATGCTCTTTCCGATTCGTTCCACTCTACATGTTTTCCATGCTTGAGGCGGCGAATGTAGTCCATCAAATCATTGATGGTATCATAACGACGCTTCGGTCCCACCTGATACCACTCTTCAAAACAATTTCCGCAAATGTAATCGGTAACGGCTTTGAGCAGTTCATACGACAGCGACTTTTTCTTGCTTTTGTAAACGCCAAAGGAAGCGGAAATATTCGCCGCATCCATAGCAGTATAAACGGCAAAACTTTCCATCTGTTCGGAAACGGCATCGGTAAGTTGATATTTTTGTGCCACACAGCGCGAGAGCATCTTCATGCGTGTCATTTGCGCGGCATGAGAATTATCCAAAATATCCAGTAATTCCTCCAAATACGGAACCGTATTCTGTAAGCCGACAAATACATTGATTTTTGGCAGCACACGCCCGTATTTTGCCTGAATAACTACCACTTCGCCGTTTTCGCGGTAAATGACTCTTTGGAAATGGTTGGCATACATTTTATCATACGGATCGCGCGCGGAATACTCCAAATTTAAGCACAAGTACATGGTTCCATCCGGATGCTTGCGCAACTGATAGGAGCCTTTCGCTTTGGAAATGTTACTGCCTTTGGAAAAAGACAGATTGGTAAACTCTCTGGAGCCGACCGAGAAGGTGGCGAATACATTTTTCGGCCATTCCGTATGTGTTATCTCGTAAGCTTTATCAAAAAGAGCATTGGTTTCCTGCCCGGGTTTTCCGACAAAAAAGCAGTGCTTTTTATCCAATTCTTTAACAACAATATCCTCGGCATCCAAAAGTTTCAGTTGAATTGTTCTACCCATTTGAATCCCCCTCTCCTGAGTATCGCAATAGAACATTGCTATGGAATAGATAATTATGATAAATTATTGGGGATAATTGCCAATTTAATTATATCAATTAGTTGCATTTTTGTCAATAATTATCAAAAGTTTTAAACATTCTTATCGTTTTATTTGTTTTTAAAAACACTCTACCTGTTTCAAATGCGGGTGTAAAGCCTCGCTGATTTTGTAATTATATCCAACTAAAATAAAAGTGCCCGAATCCTTTGGATTCAGGCACTGCAATAAACAGGCTGTTTATTAGTATTTATTATGCACATCTTCCGCGAACATCAGCATGTCTTTGATTTCGAGCACTGTGCCGTCATCCAAAGTCGCCGTGCCGTTGAGTTTGCCGAAAACTTGGTGCTGGTCGGTCAGAATCGGTCCGATTGCCGTGCGGTCGGAGCGGTCCATTACCGGTGTGAAATCGCATTCAAATCTGCCGTCGTTAGAAGTAAACTTCCACTCGCCCAAATAGTTTTTTGTGCCATCGGCATTTAACGGAATCTCAAAGGTCACTTCATCGAGTTTATGTGCCTTTCCATCATAAAACAGCATATTTTCGGTTGCGCTCGAACGGTCGGTAAAACCGTAACCGAGGTTAAATCCGAAAGCCTTGCCGCCGATTGTCTGGTTACCGCTGGACCAATACCAGGTATTGTCATAAGTCCAAACGCCCCTGCCCCAATCCAGTGTGCCGTAGTCGTTTTCCGGCTCAAAGATATATTCTCTGTCGCCATAGGTCGCCTTACCGGAAGCTCTCATGCAATTAATCTTTTGGTTATAATAGAAATGGTCGGGTTTTTCTGCCCACGGTGTGGCAATGCACATCGAATCCATTTCAGGCTGTTCCAGGCGAATGTCGCATTTAAAGGGCGCACCGTCAAGATTATCGTATTGGCACAAAATTCTTCTGTAGCCTTTTTCTTGTATAAATTTTAATTTTAAATTCTTGTTTTTAAAGGTGATATTGCCGCCGGAGGAATCCTTCGGCAGAGCATATTTGCCCATCGGAAGTACGGTAATGACAGGGTTTGTATGATTTTCGTTGCGCTCAAAGTCGAGTAAAGTCACGCTAATCATCCCGATATACCCTAAATCGGAAATGGTGAACGCGCAGGCGTAGCTCTTGCCGACCACAAGGTAGTAATCCCACTCTTTTATTCTCCACTTCGGTGCCTTAATTTGGTCTCTGCTGTAGTCCCAAATTAATTTTTTTGCCCAACCCGGCTCGGCAATATGCCCGTTTTCATCTAAAAGTTTTTGCGCCGTGGTCACTTCATGCTGCATACTCATTTTTACTCCTCCTCAGTATATATAATAGTTTGTATTACTCATCTTTGAGAACGGCTCTTGTGGAAGCGCCGAACATTCTGCCGTGATTATAAATCTTGCGATTATCCAGCGCCCATTGCCGCGAGGAAAAGTCGCCTACCGCAACGGAATCAATCGCGCTGTTAAACTCAAATAAAGTCGCATCCAATTGGTCGATAACCGAAAGCACCTGCGCTTCGGCAAAGCTCGGCAGCTTTGCTGCGCCGAATTCCGGCACGCCGTGGTGCGAAATAACCATGTGCTCCAGCAAAATCTCGGTTTCGCTGCTGATACCCAATTCCTGTGCCGCCTTGCTGATTTCTTCGGCACCCTTGACCAGATGCCCGACCAGCTCGCCCTGCACCGTATACTTTGTAGCCAAGCCTAAATCGTTGATTTCCATTTCATCAATCTTGCCCAAATCGTGCACAATTACACCGGCAAGCAGCAGCTCTCTGTCTAAAAACGGGTACACCTCGCAAATGCGCTCTGCGACGCGCAACATGGAAAGTGTATGGAACAACAGCCCGCCGCGCTCCGCATGGTGCATATTGACCGCTGCCGGCGCATTGAGCAGGTTCTCTCCCCTTTTTTGGAGCAGGTATTTGACTATGCTTTTGAGCTCATTATCCTCAAAAGCTTCGAGAGTGCGATAAATCTCATCGAGCATCCAGCGGCTGTCTGCCGGAGAGGATGCTACCAGCTCGGAAACATCAAAATCATCCGTTTCGACAATCTTGCGAATGTTGCTGACGCGAAATTGCGGGCTGCCCTTGAATTCTTCAAGGCTGCCCCTGACTTTTACCGGCATGGAAGGCGCTAAATCGCCGTGTTTCACCTCATCATAATCCCACAATTTTGCCGAAATTTCACCGGTTGAATCCGTGAGAATCATATCGAGGTAGGGCTTGCCGTTGCGGGTGCTCTTTTTGTCGAGTGTTTTGATTAAACAAAAGCAGTCTTTTAAACCTAATTGGTTGTTGACATCAATAAATTTCATGCTTCCCTCCAAAACTCTATATGCATTTATTTTAGCATATCTATACTACCATTTCAACACCGGATTTTGTACAAAAAACGCACAAAAAAATCGAATGCAGGTAAACCCTCCATTCGACCTGAAAATATCTTTTCAAGAAGCGCACATACTCTATTCCGCAATTTCCAGAATGGTATAGCGCGGTGCCGCAATCGGTTTTAAAAAGTTCTTGCGCTTCTTTGCCGCACCAAAGCATAACGCAGCACTTGATACGGTAAGAACCGGCAACGCGATACATAACGCACTCCACCCGCCGCTTAACTTGCCTTGTCGCTGCCAAGTTTTCACCAAACCGGCACCTGCAAGCACACTACCCGCTGCGCCCATGGCACTTATGGTACCAAGCCATTGAATCGGGTAAGCGGAATGCGCCAGCAACGCAAGAACCGCCAGCCGATACTTCTTTTGAAAACTATAGCCGCTCTGCCCTGCCGCGCGCTCAAATCGTTTATGATACACCACGGCACTCTTAAGTCCCAAATTGGAAACAACACAAGGCAGGTAATATTCTGTTTGCCGATTTTCGCCCAACAGAGAAATCGCATATTTGCTCATCAGGCGGAAATTGGCATGCTGATAAATCAATCCCGTGCGCGCCACACGCATCAGTCGGTAAAATGCGGCTGCAAAAAAGCGTTCCGAAAAGGCATCTTCCCTGCGCAGCCGATGAACGCCGTAAACAATATCGCAACCTTCGGCATAGCGTTGCAGCATTTCATCCACTGCCCCGATATCATCTTGCAAATCCGAATCCATGGTAATGACACAGTCCGCTTTTTTGACTGCCGTAAACATTCCGGCTAACAGCGCGTTTTGCTCACCGACATTACGGGCAAGATTGACAGCCGTGATGCGCGCATATCTCTTTTTGAGCGCCAAAATCACTTCCCAAGTACCATCGGAAGAGCCATCATTCACCAGTAGCAATCGGCTCTCGCCGCTAATCGTGCCGGCAGCGTGCAAGGCTTCCAGTTTTTGCACAAAAACGGGAACGGATACCGGCAGTGTATCCGCATCGTTATAGCAAGGTACTACAAAATACAGACAATCAGACATACTTATTCCTCGACTTCTTCCCGGTAGCGCAAAAACGCATCAAAATCACGAATATACGCATCCGGGTCATAGTATTGGTCGGAGAAAACCACCAGCATACTGCCCGGTGCACAGTTGCGAATTTCGCGCCAAAACATCGGCGGAATATAAATCCCCTGCGTGGGCGCTTCCAAGTGATAAACGCTCTCTTGTTTTCCATCGTGAATCATCACATCACAAGCACCTTTGAGCATAAAAATACACTGCTGATTGTTGACGGCATGCACAGCGCGTTTATCTTCCGGCTTCAAATCATAAATAAAAAAGCAACGGCGAATGGCAAAGGGCAGCGTGCGATTTTCTTCAATCACACTGAGAATGCCGTTGGGCTGACAGTATTCTTTTAAAGAAATCAGGTAAGCAGATTGTTTCATATATGTGTCTCCAATGAAAAGTCATTCAAAGCGCCAATCACGTGTTCTTGCTCTGTGGCTGTTAAGCCGATATAACTCGGTAGAGAAAGCACTTGTTCAGCCAGTGCCTGTGTTTTCGGCAAACTGCCTTTCTCTATGTTCAAATACCGGTACGCTTCTGCACGATGCGGCGGAATCGGATAATGAATTTGTGTGCCGATACCGCGCTCTTTTAAATACGCCGCCAGCGAATCGCGCCGACTGCAGCAAATAACAAATTGATGCCACACATTCTCCGTACCGGGTGACGTTTGCGGCAAGCGGATAAGCGGATTCTTAATCTCTTCTAAATAGCGCGCGGCGATGCGCTGCTTTTCTTCATTTAAACTGTCTAAATGGCGCAGTTTAACGCGTAATAAAGCCGCCTGCAATTCATCTAAACGCGAATTGGCGCCCTGCACGCGGTTATGATATTTTTTATCACTACCGTAATTGCGAAAAACGCGAAATTTTTCGGCAAGTTCCTTGGAAGCGACCCAAACAGCGCCGCCGTCACCGAAAGCGCCGAGATTCTTGGTGGGATAAAACGAAAAACAGCCGATATCACCGAAAGTTCCCGCCGCTTTGCCCTCATCCGTACAGCCATGGGCTTGTGCGCAGTCTTCGACCAAATATAAGCCGTGTTTTTTACAGAAATCAACAATCGGCTGCATTTTGGTCATCATACCGTACAGGTGCGTAACCAGAACCGCTTTTGTGCGCGAAGTCAGGAGTGCTTCCAATACAGAGGCATCCATGGCAAAATGTTCATCCGGCTCGGCAAAGACCGGCGTTGCTCCGTTAATGGTAAT
>SVOD01000051.1 GCA_015066575.1 Oscillospiraceae bacterium | reverse complement strand
GAACCGCCTTTGCTCTGCCTTGTGGTCAGTGGCGGTCACTCGCATATCGTAGCCGTAAAGGATTACACGAGCTTTGAAATCATCGGCAGAACGCGCGACGATGCGGCAGGGGAATGTCTGGATAAAGCGGCGCGCACAATGGGACTGCCGTACCCCGGCGGGCTGAATTTGGATAAAGCCGCTGCCGGCGGCAATACAACAGCTTTTTCGTTTCCGCGTCCGAAAGTGGACGGCGCACCGTTTGATTTTTCTTTTTCCGGTTTAAAAACAAATGTGATTAATCTCATTCACCATGCCGAGCAAAAAGGTCAAGTGCTTTCTCAAAGGGATTTAGGCGCCTCTTTTTTGAATGCCGTTACGAACTGTCTGTGCGATAATACCTTGCGTGCAGCTAAAGAATTCGGCTATCGAAGAATTGTGCTTGCCGGCGGCGTCTCTGCCAACAGTATGCTGCGCCAAAAAATGCTTGAGGGGGCAAAGCTCAACGGATATGAGCTGTATTTTCCTGCGCTCAAATACTGCGGCGACAATGCGGCAATGATAGCAGCACAGGGGTATTTTGAACACTTAGCCGGCAATATGGCAGACAGCGCTTTGAATGCCTATGCCACAATGCCGATTGATGAAGTGATAAAATAGTTTTTTTCTTGTGCATATTGTATAGTAGATAGGTGTTTTTATCTTTTTATTTATTAAAAAAATGTATGGAATGTACAAAAAGATTATTGTATAATATATAATGATAAAATTTGAAAATATTTCTTCTGAAAGGAGAACAATATGGCTAATTTAACCAACAATCAATCTGTTTTAGATTGGATTGCAGAGAAAGTGGAGCTTGTCACTCCCGACAATATCGTTTGGATTGACGGTTCCGAGGAACAATTAGAAGCTCTGCGCGCTGAGGCTTGCCAAACCGGCGAGATGATTAAGCTCAACGAGGAAAAACTTCCCGGCTGTTATCTTCACAGAACTAAGCCCAACGACGTGGCGCGTGTAGAAGACAGAACTCTCATTTGCACCCCCACCGAAGAAGAAGCAGGTCCGACCAACCACTGGAAAGACCCCGAAGAGTGCTACAAAATGCTCTATGATATTGCAAGAGGCACTTATAAGGGCAGAACCATGTATGTGATTCCGTATTCCATGGGTCCCATCGGTTCTCCTTTCTCCAAAATCGGTATTGAATTGACCGACTCTATCTATGTTGTGCTCAACATGGCTATCATGACCAGAATCGGCAAGGCTGTTTTAGACCAACTCGGCGACAGCGACGAATGGATTCGCGGTTTCCACGCTAAGTGCGATGTAGACCCCGAAAAGAGATGGATTGTGCAGTTCCCGCAGGATAACACCATTATCTCCGTTAACTCCGCTTACGGCGGCAACGTGCTTTTGGGTAAAAAGTGCTTTGCATTGCGTATTGCTTCTTACCTTGGCAGAAACGAGGGCTGGATGGCTGAGCATATGCTCATCTTGGGTATCGAAAATCCGCAGGGTGAAACTAAGTATGTTTGTGCCGCTTTTCCGTCTGCTTGCGGTAAGACCAATCTCGCTATGCTCATTCCGCCGGAAGGCTACAGAAAGAAGGGCTACAAAGTCTTCACTGTCGGTGATGATATTTCCTGGCTCAACATCGGTCCCGATGGCAGACTCTATGCGATTAACCCCGAAAACGGTTTCTTCGGCGTTGCTCCCGGCACCAACGAAAAATCCAATTTCAATGCGCTTGAGTCCACCAAGAAAAACACCATTTTTACCAACGTTTGTCACAACTTGGAAGACAACACTGTTTGGTGGGAAGGCCTTACTAAAGACCGTCCGCAGAAGGCTAACGACTGGAAAGGCAATCCCTGGCCGCTCGACAGCACTGAAAAAGGTGCTCACCCGAACTCCAGATTTACCGCTCCTACCGTTAACTGCCCGTGCTTAAGCCCCGAGTTTGAGAATCCGCAGGGTGTTCCGGTATCCGCTATCGTATTCGGCGGTCGCCGTGCTAAGTTGGCTCCGCTGGTTTACCAGTCAAGAGACTGGAACCACGGTGTGTTCGTCGGTTCCGCTATGGCTTCCGAAACAACCGCAGCAGCTGCCGGTGCAGTCGGTGTGGTGCGTTCCGACCCGATGGCTATGCTTCCGTTCTGCGGCTACAATATGGCTGATTATTGGGGCCATTGGATTGAAATGGGTAAGAAATTGGGCGACAAGGCTCCCAAAATCTTTAATGTTAACTGGTTCCGTAAGGACAGCGACGGTAACTTCATGTGGCCCGGCTTCGGTGATAACCTTCGTGTGCTTGATTGGATTATTGACCGTTGCGACGGTAAGGTAGATGCGAAAGAGACCGAAATCGGTTATGTGCCTTTTGCTGAAGATATCAATATCGAAGGCTTAGAGGGTGAAGTGAGCATCGACAGCCTCAACGAAATGCTCAGCGTTGACAAAGAGCTCTGGGTAGAGGATACCAAGAGAATTCAAGAGCTCTATGATAAGTTTGACGGCAGAGTGCCTGCAGAACTTGTAGATTGCCTTGAAACTCTCAAAAAGAATGTTCAGTAATTCTTAAAATTAAACCGTGCTCATTCACCGAATGAGCACGGTTATACTTTTATTGAAATGAAAAAAGTAATTATAATTGTTTTATTGATAATATTATTCGTGCCGTTTCCGCTTCGGTTTGAAATGAAAGACGGCGGCAGTAAAGAGCTTTGTGCACTCACCTGGAGTGTGATTAACTATCATCGCCTGACAGATGAGCCGGAACAATTTGAGGTCGGTATCGGTGTCAAAATATGCGGGTTTGAAGTCTATAAAAATACGCATATTGAGAAAGAACCGGCATAATGAAGCTTAAAATATTCAAATCGTTTCATGAAACATTTCAGTATGTCGAAAAAATATGCAAAGCGATAAAAAAGGATTTTATCCCACTGCACGGTACATGGTGATAAATCATACTTTAGAATGTGCACAACTGTGTTGAAAATATTTAAAAGTAGACTGTAATTTTGTAAAAAGTTACAGTTTTTTCTTTTTTTGAAAATTGTTTCATACATTTTTACAAGAATGTTACACACTTATCAACATTTTAAACAAGTTTTCAACATTCAATATACAAGTGCATATACCTTTACATTATCCTTTTTTTAACGCAGAGAAATAACTGCGCCTATCTTTAATCTGCGTAATTGTCGGTTAAAAGCAGTTGCAATTTTTTTCAAAAAAATTGAGTATTTCTTTTTAATGTTAAAAAAGTGAGTGCAGTGGCACTCACTTTACTTGTTTGATTTTATCCTTCTTAACAACAAATGCATGCTTTGCAAGCTCAATCAGCGGAGCATCGTTTTCAGGAGAATCGGTATAGAAGTTTTCTATTTCCAGATGCTTATCACCACAGAGCTTTTGAAACGCTGTAATTTTATTCTGGCGAATGCAGGCAAATTCGATTTTACCGCTTTGCCGATTAACCTTTGTTGTTAAATAGTTTTTAATACCTAAACGCTTGCAGATTTCCTGCATATGAAAATCGGGAGAAGCAGTGATAATCAGGTCATCTTCCTGCTGTTGGGCAGCATAGAAGGGTTTGATTTTGTGCATATGCTTATCCCAAAACGCTTTCGGGTCGTTTTCAAAATCAATTTTCGAAAGCTTTTCTTCGACGAGTGGCACATATTTGGAAATCATTTCATCTAAGCTGATTTTTCCTTTTTTATAGCGTGCAAATCCCTTGACCACTGTGGGAAAGAATTTGAGCAGGGAAGGGTCTTTTTTTAAGTAAAACTTAAACAAATCAAAACAGCTTTCGCCGTCATAAATTGTGTTGTCAAAATCGTAAACGTTCATAAAGCTCCTTTGCAGTCAAAGTCGGTATTGACGACCGGATTTATTATAAAATATTATCATTTTTTAATACTGTTGTCAATCTGCGTATCGGTATATGAAAAAGGCATAAATCGTTTTGAGCAGGCATAGGATTAATTTGAAAACAAGTAATTCACCGCATATGGAGGAAGAAAAATGGCAGATACAAACAAAATCTATTCGGATATAGAGTCAAGAACCGGCGGCAATATCTATATTGGTGTGGTCGGACCTGTCAGGAGCGGCAAATCTACTTTTATCAACCGCTTTATGGAAAGCATCGTTATCCCGAACATCGAGGGCACCTTTGAAAAAGAGCGGGCGATTGATGAAATGCCGCAGTCCGCGGGCGGCAGAACCATTATGACAACAGAGCCGAAGTTTATACCGGAAGAGGCAGTGGGTATTACCATCGGCAATCATGCGCACTTAAAGGTTCGCTTGGTTGACTGTGTAGGCTTTGTGGTGCCAAGTGCTATCGGTTACATTGAGGATGAAGTGCCGCGTATGGTGCATACCCCCTGGGCAGAAGAGGAAATACCGTTTCACACCGCGGCGGAAATCGGCACTAAAAAGGTGATTAGTGAGCATTCTACAGTTGGTCTGGTCGTAACAACAGATGGCAGCATAACCGATATTCCGCGCAGTGAATACGAAATGGCGGAACAGCGCGTGATAGCCGAATTAAAAGCCATTCATAAGCCCTTTGTGGTGCTGCTCAACAGCACAGCACCCGAGAGCGAGCAGGTAAAAGCACTTGCAGAGGATTTGTCGCAACGGTATGCTGTACCGGTAGTGCCGGTGAATTGCTTGGAGCTCGATGAAGCGCAGATTAAAGAACTGCTTGCAAGTGTGCTGTTTGAATTCCCTGTCAGCCAGGTGGAAATACGTATACCCGAATGGATTCTGGCGCTCGATAAAGACCACTGGCTCAAAGAGAGTATTTTTGCGGCAGTCAGCGCCGCGGCAGACAGTATAGAGCATTTGCGCGATATTGAAGTGATTGCCGATAAATTGGCGGAGAGCGAGTATATTCAAAGTGCCACCACCGGTGAAATTGACCTTTCTAACGGTTCGGCAGTCATTTGCGCCAACACGGCTGACGGGCTGTTTTACCGTGTTTTAGCAGAAAAAACAGGTGTGGATGTCAGTAATGAGCAAGAGCTGATGCGCGCGGTATCGGAGCTTGCAGCAGTTAAGCAAAAGTATGAAAAGGTCAAAAACGCGCTCGAAGAAGTGGAAAAAACGGGCTATGGCATTGTGATGCCCGAATTGAGTGAACTGACCTTGGAAGAACCGGAATTGATGAAACAGGGCGGGCGCTACGGAGTGCGCCTAAAAGCAAGCGCGCCGAGCATTCATATGCTCCGCGCAGATATTATGACAGAAGTGGCACCGATTGTCGGCAGTGAAAGTCAGAGCGAAGATTTGGTGCTTTATTTGATGAAGCAGTTTGAAGAAAACCCGAAAGAAATTTGGAACAGTGACATTTTCGGCAAGTCTATTTATTCCATAGTCAATGAAGGTTTAAACAATAAGCTCGCGCGCATGCCGGCAGATGCCAGAGGCAAACTGCGCGAAACCGTGGAGCGTGTGATTAATGAAGGCTGTAACGGTCTTATTTGTATCATCTTATAGGGGTTATAAGATGATACAAAATGAATAATAATGAATAATTGAGGAAGGGCTTTGCTTTTACCCGATTTTAACACAACACAGAGTTACTACCTCTAATTTTTATTTGGATATTGCATAAGAAAAAGAGCCCGAAGGCTCTTTTTCTTATGCAAACATTGCTTCAATCGCTTCTTTGGGTTTGAAGCCGACACTTCTGTCTGCTTCTTCGCCGTTTTTGAACAGCAGCACTGTCGGGATAGAGGCAACATTGTATTCTGCCGCCGTATCCATACAGTCATCCACATTGGCTTTGCAAACCTTGATTTTGCCTTCCTGCTCGGCAGCGATTTGCTCAATAATCGGTGCGAGCATCTTGCAGGGACCGCACCAGTCAGCCCAAAAGTCCACCAGTACCGGCATATCGGCTTTTAAGACTTCTTGTTCAAAGTTTTCATCGGTAATAATAATTTCTGCCATAATGATTTCCTCCCTTTTTTCTACATTGTATTATAATCGATTTTAAGTTGGATATCCACAAATGTTAGGATAATTCACTTAATTTTGATTCCAAAGTATTTTTATCTAATGCACCCAAGTGCTTGTCGGCAATGGTGCCGTCGGAATTGATAAAGAGGGTTAAGGGGATAGTGTAGGCGCTGTAAGCCGTAAGCGCTTCGCCGTAAGTGTCAAAATATGCGGGGAAGGTGAAGGCTTGCTCTTTTAAAAATGCAGTAGCGCTTTTGAGCGTTTCTCTTTTGCCGTCGGTCAGGTTCACCATCATAAACTGCACGCTGTCGCCCTTTTCTTTATAAACCTCTTCAAAAGCCGGCAATTCCTCTACGCAGTAGCCGCACCAAGTTGCCCAAAAGTTGAGAACGATGGGTTTGCCGAAATTGTCCGACAGGCGAATATCATTGCCGTTGATATCAACAGCTTTAAAATCGCTTGCCTGCGCGCCGACATTGCCATTTTCTCCATGCGATTGGGTCTGTGCAGTCGTAGCTTTGGTGATTTGCTCGCCGTCTCCCTTCAAATTTTGGTAAGCAAAGTATGCACCAACTAAAACACCGATAAGCAGAATGGTCAAAATACCGAATTTTACGCCTTGTTTCATAATTTTCTCCTTCTTTAGTTTTAACTAAATAAACCTAAAAATCTGTTGAACAGACCGGAAGCCATTAATATTCCCATCACAATCAAAAAAACACCGCAGACCTTGTTGATGACATTGTAGTGCTTTTTTATTGCTTGGAACGTAGTGGTCAGGCGCTCAATCAAAATGCTTGAAAGCAGGAAGGGAATGCCCATACCAAGAGAATATGTCAGTAATAGCAAAACGCCTTGCTGCGAGGAACCGGAAGTGGAAGCAAGCATGAGTGCCGAACCTAAAAACGCACCGATACAAGGGGTAAGGCTGACCGAGTAAATGATACCGAATACAAATGCCGAAGCGATACTGGAGGCGCGATGCGCTTTTGTTATACCCTTTAAAAAGGGAAGCGGAATGACCTCCAGGTAGCTGAATCCGAACAACACGACAATACAGCCGCAAATAATATTGATAACGATTTGATACTTGCGTAAGAATTCACCGAGAGTGCCGGCAAACAGCCCTAACAGGCAAAACACGATACTAAATCCGAGCACAAATGCGAGCGCGCGCAAAAAGACCTTGCTCTTAGGTGTTTTCTCGTTATTGTCGGCGGCAAAGTAAGAGATGTACAGCGGTAGCATCGGCAGCATACACGGCGAGATGAACGATATAATTCCTTCTAAAAAAGTGACAAGATACTGCATGCTACTGTTTCTTCCAATACTTTCTGTCAAGTGAGCGATACTGCACGGCTTCTAAAATATGCGGTGTATCTATTCTGTCGCTTTCATCTAAATCCGCGATGGTTTTGGAAACGCGCAGTACTTTATCATACGCTCTGGCAGACAAGCCTAATTTTTCAAAAGCAAGTTTGAGCGTTTGCTGGGCTTCGTCCGTGAGAAGGCAATATTTTCTGGTTTGGGAGGGTGACATCTGTGCATTGCAGACAATGTTCGTTTCGGCAAAGCGGCGAAGCTGCCGCTCTCTGGCGCGATTGACGCGCTTTTTAATCTCTGCCGAACACTCGCCCTTTTGCTTGCTTGCCAAATCATCATATTCCACTGATTGCACATCCACATGAATGTCAAAGCGGTCTAAAAGCGGGTAAGAGATTTTGGCTATGTATTTTTCGGCGGCGTGTGGCGGGCAGGTGCACTGCTTGGTCGGGTGACCGTAGTAGCCGCACTTGCAGGGGTTCATCGCCGCAATGGTCATAAAGCGGGAAGGGTAGGTTATGGAGCCCGAAACGCGGGAAATCGTGATTTTACCGTCTTCCATCGGCTGGCGCAGGATTTCCATCGCCTGGCGGGAAAATTCCGGTAGTTCATCTAAAAACAGCACACCGTTGTGCGCAAGCGAAATTTCGCCCGGTTTTATGACTGTACCGCCGCCGGAAAGACCGACGGGGGATATGGTGTGGTGCGGAGAGCGGAAGGGGCGCTTGTGCAAAATCTCGGTGTCGGAAGGCAGTTCACCCGCAATCGAGTGGATTTTTGTCGCTTCTATGGCTTCTTCAAATGTCATATCGGGCAAAATAGATGGGATGCGCTTGGCGAGCATGCTTTTGCCGGCACCGGGAGCGCCGACCATCAGCACATTGTGACCGCCTGCTGCAGCAATTTCCAGCGCACGGCGCGCATCAAATTGCCCTCGGACATCCTCGAAGTCTTCAAAATCAGCACTGTCTTCGACAAAGCTGTAGTCCACCGTTTTAACCGGGTCAATCTCAATTTCGCCGCACAGGTAGGCGGCAAGCTCCTTCACACTTTTGACGGCATAGGCGCGAATGCCTTGAATAATGCGACACTCGGCAGCGTTTTCAAAGGGCACAAAAATGCTTTCGTAGCCCTCTTCCTTGGCTTTAATCGCCATCGGTAATACACCGTTGACGGAGGAAATATCACCATTGAGTGACAGCGCGCCGATAAAAGCACTGTTGTCGGGAATTTTCTTGATTTGACCGCCGGCAAGCAAAATGCCGACCAATATCGGTAAATCGTATATCGGTCCTTCTTTTTTGGTATCGGCAGGCGCAAGGTTGACCGTGATACGCGAAACAGGGTAATTAAATCCGCTGTTTTTAATCGCGGAGCGCACGCGCTCTTTGGACTCCTTGACCGCAGTATCGGGCAGACCGACAATATCAAATTTCGGCAAACCGCCGGAAATATCCACTTCGACGCTCACGCGAAACCCGTCGATACCCTGTAAACCGAGGGAATTGACCTTTGCAAACATAAGGATATATCCTTTCCGCACGAGTTTGAGTGCCAAACCCGCAAATTATCTTTTTTTTATTATATACTAATTCAAAATACCATTCAATATATTTTTATGATTTTGAGTTGACATACTTTAAAATTTTATATATTATATTAGTGTATAGTATAATGCCTTATTATGCGCACTGCGTTATGTGCGTTATGTGCAGAAAGGATACAATATGAATAATTGGAATGAACTTTATGCCCTTTGGTGCGAAAATGCCAAGGAGGACAGCGACTTAGTCGAAGAATTGAAAGCAGTGGCAGGCGATGAAGCGGGAATTCAAGACAGATTTTATCAGTCTTTGGAATTCGGCACGGCGGGATTGCGCGGCGTGATTGGCGCCGGAACCAACAGAATGAATGTTTACACTGTCGGTCAGGCAACACAGGGGCTTGCTGCTTCTCTTTTAAAGCAATATGATGCACCGAGCGTGGCGATTGCCTATGACTCGCGCATTAAATCCGAAGTCTTTGCCAGAAAAGCAGCCTGTGTGCTGGCGGCAAACGGTGTTAAAGCATACATCTTTAAAGAATTAGTGCCGACACCGGTGCTTAGCTTTGCGGTGCGCTATTTAGGCTGCAAGAGCGGTATTGTCATTACCGCTTCTCACAACCCGAGCAAATATAACGGCTTTAAGTGCTACGACCCCGACGGATATCAGATGACCGATGAGAGCGCGGCAAAAACACTTGCTGAAATTCGCCATATCGATATGTTCCGCGATATTAAGAGCATTGGCTTTGAAGAAGGGCTTGCGGCAGGCACAATTGAGTATTGTGCGGATGAAGTGATGGAAGCTTTTCTTTCGGAAGTACAAAAGGCAGCCGTTAATCCCGGTATCTGCCAAAGCGCTAACCTCAATTTGATTTACTCGCCGCTCAACGGTACCGGCAACAAACCGGTCAGAGAAATTTTAAAGAGAATCGGCATTGAGAATGTGGAGGTGGTCCCCGAGCAGGAATTGCCTGACGGCAATTTCCCGACCTGCCCCTACCCGAACCCCGAAATTCGCCAGGTGTTTGAAAAAGCGCTGGAAATGACTGCGCGCTTTGATGCGGATTTGATTTTGGCAACCGACCCCGATTGCGACAGAGTCGGGATTGCAGTCAAAGACCGCAGTGGTGAATACAAGCTTATGAGCGGTAATGAAGTCGGGGCTATGCTGTTGGAATACCTGCTTTCACAGCGCGAGGCAAAGGGAACAATACCGCCCGAACCGGTAGCGATTAAAAGTTTTGTGACCACCAATATTGCCAATAAGGTGGCGGCGAAACACGGTTGCCGAATGAAAGAAGTTCTCACCGGCTTCAAATACATCGGCGAATACATTACCGACTTGGAAAAGCAGGGTAAAGAGAACAACTTTATTCTAGGCTTTGAGGAGAGTTACGGCTATCTCAGCGGTACCCACGCCAGAGATAAAGACGCCGTGGTTGCTTCCATGCTCATTTGCGAGATGGCGGCGTATTACAAGAGTGTCGGTAAAAACCTCATAGAAGTAATGCAGGAACTGTATGCACAGTTCGGTATTTATAAGCATACGGTTGTTTCGTTGCAGTTTGAAGGCGCCGAGGGTATGGCTAAAATGCAATCTATTATGCAGACCTTGAGGGAGGATGTGATTACCTCTCTGGCAGGCTTAAAAGTTGAATACTTCTCGGATTACAAGAAACTTAAAAGAGTCAACCTTGCCACCGACGAGAGCGAAGACATTTTACTGCCGAGCACGAATGCGCTTGTGTATGAATTGGAAAAAGATAACCTCTTCATCATTCGCCCCTCAGGCACCGAACCGAAGATTAAAGCATATATTACCGCCTGCACCGCAACCGAAGAGGAAGCGCAGGCGTTAAGCGAAAAAATGGAAAAAGATTTTAGACAATTAATAGGAGAGTAAAATTATGAACAGAAAGTTTGCAAAAATTGTTGCCATCGTTTTAGCGGCATTAATGGCGATTAGTGCCTTTTCCGTAGGCATTTATGCCATAATGGCAGCCAACTGAACAGAAATAATTGAGGAGGAAAGATAAATGTATATTTGGGAAAATCCGCAGATTTTCGAGCAGAATAAAGAGAAATCCCACACTATTATGATGCCTTATGACAGCCTTGAGGCTGCGCTGGCAGCAGAAAAGAGTGAATATCAACTCAGTCTTAACGGCACTTGGAAGTTTTACTGGCAAATGGGCGTGGAAAATGTTCCCGCAGAGTTTTGGAAGGATTCATTTGATGTTTCCGATTGGGCAGATATGCCGGTGCCGAGCGTGTGGCAGTTCAACGGCTATTCTAAACCGATTTATCTTTGTAACTCCTATCCGGATATTTTAAGTACGAAAGAAAAAGAAATACCGAAAATTGACCATTCCCGCAATGAGATTGGTATTTACAGGCGCACTTTTGAAATTCCCGCGTCGTGGGACGGCAGAGAAATATATATTTACTTTACCGCAGTCAAGAGCGCCTTTAAACTCTATGTTAACGGCGAAGAAGTCGGCTATTCGCAGGGCTCGATGAACGGCGCCGAATTTAATCTTACAAAGTATGTAAAAGTAGGAACAAATAGTATAGTCGCCGAGGTTTACAGATATTCCGACGGCTCATACCTCGAAGACCAGGATATGTGGTTCTTATCCGGTATCTACCGCGATGTTTATCTCTATGCAGAGCCGAAGCTGATGGTACGCGATTTCTATTTCCGCACCGATTTTGATGAGGGCAACTACACGCTTGCGCACACAAGCATTGCAATTGATATCAAGAACCTTGAAGGAATAGAGGGGGCTTGCGTCAGCGCATATTTGCTTGACGGTTCCGATGAAATCTCTTTAGGTACTGCCGATTTAAGTGCAGATACCGAGCAGAAGATTGAGTTTAAGAAAGATATCGAAAACCCGAAGCTGTGGAGTGCGGAATATCCCAATACCTATACACTGGTTTTGTTGCTCAAAAAAGGCGAGCCGGTGCTTTGTGCCAAGACCTTTGTTGTCGGCTTCAGGCAAGTGGAAATTCGCGGCAATAAGCTGTTCTTTAACGGGCAGGAGATTATGATTAAGGGTGTCAACCGCCATGAGTATGACCCCGATTATGCGTGGGCAGTTCCGAAAGAGCGCTTTACACAGGATTTGGATTTGATTAAGCGCGCCAACTGTAACTCTATCAGAACCAGCCACTACCCGAACAGTCCGGAATTCTATGAGCTGTGTAATCGCTACGGCATTTATGTGATGGATGAGTGTGATGTGGAAACCCACGGTGTGCGCCGCAAAAACTGCCCGGGCGATAATCCGGTTTGGACCGCACAGGTCGTTGACAGAATGGAACGCATGGTGCTGCGTGACAGAAACTATCCCTGTATTTTTGTTTGGAGTCTCGGTAACGAAGCCGGTGACGGTTCCAACTTTATGAAAATGCGTGAAGCGGCATTGGCATTGGATGATACCAAGAAAATTCACTACGAAGGCGATTTTGATTTCACCAAGAGCGACTTTATCAGCCGTATGTATCCCGAAGCACCGCTGATGAAAGCGATGGGTGAACAAAGAGAGGTCAAAACAAGCCTTTATGACAATGTTGCCAATGCCTTGGCAGCCGATAACAAGCCGATTAACCCGGCGGCATACAAAGACCATCCGGTCATTTTATGCGAATACGCTCATGCGATGGAAAACAGCCTCGGTAATTTCAAGGACTATATGGCTGACTTTGAAAAATATGATAATATGTGCGGCGGCTATATTTGGGACTTTGTTGACCAGGCAATCCATGTTAAGGACGAAGAAGGCGACAAATGGCTTTATGGCGGCGATTTTGATGAGGGCAGAACCGATGCTTATTTTTGTGCCAACGGTATTGTAGGAGCCGATAGAAAGCCGCATCCGTCGTATTATGAAGTTAAACATGTGTACGGGCAATTTTCGCTGACGGAAAAGGATGCCGAAAAGGGTGTTTTTGAGGTATTCAACAAGTATTCTTTTACCAATTTAAGCGACTTTGATTTCTTCTTTACCTGGGAGAAAAACGGTGAAGTAATTTTGGATGGGGATATTGCCATCGAAGCCGAGCCGAAAACATACTCGGAAATCACCGTGCCGGTGCCGGAGATTGACGGGGATTGTTCCTTAACCTTCAACCTTTACCAGTGCTTGAAGGAAGACACTATTTGGGCGGATAAAGATTATATTCTCAACTTCGGTCAAATCCGCGTTTACAATAAAGAGCCGCGCAAATTGCAGAAGGTTGACGGTGAGATTAACCTGCACTTTATAGATAAAAACAATGTCACCATTTCCGGTGACGGCTTTGAGATTGAATTTGTCGACAAGCGCTTGGCGAGCATTAAGTATGACAACGAGCGTGTGCTCAAAAGCCCGCTGGTGCCCAATTATTTCAGAGCATTGACCGATAATGACTACACCTATTTCAATTTCAAAAGAGATTTGAAATGGATGCTGCCGATTTCCCGCTGGAGAGAAGCGACAAAGTATACGCGTTTTTCCAACTTCGGTGTGAAGCAGGAAAAGAATGTGCTCAAGGTTACCACTGCTATCAGTAACGGTCTTGGCAAGGGCAGAATTACTTATGTGATTAACGCGCAAGGTGATATTTTTGTGCGCCATGTCTTTAAACCGCTTGCCAATGTGCTGCGTATTGGTATGAACGCGAAATTAGAGGGCGCTTATGAGAATGTTGAGTGGCTCGGCAGAGGACCTGCAGAGTGTTATCTTGACAGAAAGACCGGCTCGCGCATTTCCAAGTACAATATGAAAGTGCGCGAATTGGAGCACAGATATATGCGCCCGCAGGAAAACGGCAACCGCGAGGATTGCGATTACATCAGCTTTGCCAATGCGGCAGGGAAGAAGATTGTGTTCTCTGCGGGTAATGATAAGGAAATCGGCTTCAGTGCCTGGAATTACACACAGGAAGCCCTACAAGAGGCGGAGCACCTGTATGAATTGCAATATGAAGACGATATTACTGTCAATATCGATTACAGTATGTGCGGTGTGGGTGGCGATATGCCCGGTATGGCACATATCAGACCGCAGTATAAATTAAAGGGTGGCAGAACCTATGTGCAGGAATTTGTCATCTCCAACAAAAAGCTGTAATGCAATACACATCATTTAACGACTATTGCCGCGCAAGATTCGGGTGCAAGGTGTATAAACTCTCGCTGGATGCGGGGTTTACCTGCCCGAATCGTGACGGTACTTTAGCAACAGGCGGCTGTACCTTCTGCGCGGGCGGAAGCGGCGGCCGCTTCTGTATTAGCGGCAGTGATATAAAAGTGCAGATTGCCGCCGCAAAGGAATTGGTAAAGGCAAAAGGCGCTCACAAGTATATAGCGTACTTTCAAGCCTACAGCGGCACCTATGCGCCGGTGAGCCGATTGGAAGAACTCTATCGCAGTGCTATAGAGGGCGAGGATATCGTCGCGCTCGATGTGGCAACGCGCCCGGACTGCCTTTGCGAAGAAGTGTTGGCGCTGTTGGAACGCCTCAACCGCCAAAAGCCCGTAATTGTGGAATTGGGCTTGCAGACGGCTCATGAGCAAAGCGCAAAGGCTTTTAACCGCTGCTACCCGAACAGCAGTTATCTTGCGACCATCAAGGCATTAAAGTCAAGAGACATTCACACTGTCACACACCTGATTTTCGGGCTCCCCGGCGAGAACGAAGCGGATATGCTTGCCTCGTTGGAATTTGCCTGCGCAGCGGGAACGGACGGTGTAAAGTTTCATATGCTTAATATTTTAGAGGGCAGCGCGCTTGCCGAAGTCTATCGGCGCGAACCCTTTGCACTAATGAGCCGCGAAGCGTATGCTGAATTGGTGGCAAAAGCAGTTGCTATGTTGCCTGCCGGTGTAGTGGTGCATCGCTTAACGGGCGACGGTGACAAGCGCCTGCTCATTGCACCGGAGTGGGTAAAGGATAAAAAGAGAACACTTAATTCAATACAATCTTATATAGCGCAGGCATAGCCTGCGCTATATTGCTTTAGGAAAAGAATCCACCAAAACTGCTTTCATTTCGTATTGATATTTATCGAATATCAATAAATTATTATTGACAAACAGAATGTAAAACGCTATAATGAATATGAGTTAGCGGAGATAGCCTAATACCTATTGCATTTCAAATCAGGGAGGTTTTTTTATGAAACCAAAGCATTTTTCTTTTATGATGAAGTTTATTATTATCGCCTTAGCAATTTTCGGCACGTGTTTCTATGCTATTATGCCGAATATGGTTCGGTTTATAGAGACATATAACCGATTTGGCATGCATGACATCTTTTATCCTTGGATAATTGTGATTCTTTTGACTGCCATTCCTTGTTATGCCGTGCTATTGCTTACGTGGCCTATAGCGGTGAGTGTGAAAAAGGAAACGCAGTTTTCTTTTCAAAATGCCACCAGACTCAAGAAAATGGCTGTCTGTGCATTGGTAGATGGAGGTTTCTTTTTTCTGGCATGCCTTGTGTTTTGGATTTGCGGCATCCTTTTTCCTGCGGTAATGATTTTTTCGGTGCTGATTTTATTGGTGGCAATTGCATTTGCCGCTGTGGCAACTGTATTGGCAGGTATGGTGGAAAAAGCGGCTGTTCTGCAAGAGGACAGCGATTTGACAATATAGAGGGGAAAAGAGATGGCAATTATCGTCAACATTGATGTGATGCTCGCCAAAAGAAAGATGAGCGTTACGGAACTTTCCAACAAAGTCGGTTTAACCATGGCTAACATTTCCATTTTAAAAAACGGAAAAGCAAGAGCCATTCGTTTTGCCACGCTTGAAAAGCTGTGCGAGGTGTTGGAGTGTCAACCGGCAGATTTATTGGAGTATAAAGAAGATCAACAGAGCGAGTAAAAGATTGAAAAGGTGCAGCGAATGAAAAGAGCGATTTGTGTAAGTGTCCTTCTTTTATGCATCATCTCATTATGTGCTTGTGGGAAGAAGCCTGCCGATATTAATTGCAGAGTCGAGCAATCCTTAATTCCTTATTTAGAGGCAAAAGGCTATCATTATCAAATCAAAGACAATGAAATTGAGTGCCTTCTCAAAGGGGATGAT
>SVOD01000050.1 GCA_015066575.1 Oscillospiraceae bacterium | reverse complement strand
CATGTCGCAAGGCTCAAAAACGCCCTCAATGCTGGCGGCGAAAACGGCGACGCACTGGATGTCGTGCTCATGCAGCTGGTGCGCTTAATTAAAGACGGCAAGCCTGCGAAAATGAGCAAGCGTACCGGTAAAGCAATTACTTTAGAAGACTTATTAAATGATATTCCCGCCGATGCGGTGCGTTTCTTATTCAATATGCGCGAAGCAACCAGCCAAATGGACTTCGACTTGGATTTGGCAGTCGAGCAATCGAGCCAAAACCCTGTCTACTATGTACAGTATGCGCACGCGCGCATTTGCTCGGTGCTCGCAAAGCTTGAGAAAGACGGTGTTACAATTCGCTCCTGCACGGCAGAGGAATTAGAGTTGCTGCAGGCGCCCGAAGAATTGGCGATTATTCGCCACTTGGCAGCGCTGAGTGATGAAATCATCACCGCAGCCAAAGCCTATGACCCGGCGCGCATTACCCGCTATGTGACCACCCTTGCTACTCTCTTCCACAAGTTTTATAATGCGCAGCGCGTCGCGGTAGGCGATGAAGCGCTGATGATGGCAAGAGTCAACCTTTGCCTGGCAGTTAAAACCACGATTAAGAGCATTTTGGAAATGTTCAAAATTACCGCACCCGAAAAGATGTAAACCATGCAAAAGAAAAAAGCCTGCCTTGGAATTCCAAGACAGGCTTTTACGTTACTTTTACACTTCTAAAGCCAACTGCTTCTCAAGTTGTTTTTTCAATTTCTTTTCTTTTCTTTTTTTACAGCACTTGCAAATCTTCCTGATAATGAAAATCACCACAAGAATCACACCGCAGGAAAGTACGCCCATAATCAGATAGCGCGCCCATTTGAACACCTTATCATCGAGCTCTGCCCTTTTCTCTTCGACCTTTTCATAGCCGGTGAGAATGTAGGTGAATACTTCTGTGAGTTTCTTGGTTATTTCCAAAGCTTTGGTAACAAGTTTAATGAGTGTGTCTACCATGGTTTTTTCCTCCCTAAGTAAATATTACTTCTTTATTGTAACACCGCGGCGCACATTAGTCAACTTATTTCACGACAACTTTCACTTGGTTTTTTGCACTGTAAGCGCTGCCGCCGGCAGCATTAAAGGCGCGCACCAGGTATACATTCGTGCCTTTTGCCTGCTTTTGCAACTTTACACTCAGTGCCGTGGTCTTGCTCACAAGGGTGGTGTATTTTTTTGCTTTGGCGTTGTAGCGATATACGCGGTAATACTGCGCGCCGGCGCATTTTGCCCACTTGAGCGTAACCGTTTTTCCCGCGGCTGCCGCCTTGGCGGCGGGAGCCTTGCACAGCACCGCGGCTTTGAGACAATCCGCCGCCGTAAACGCGCTGCAAATCTCTTTACCCGCTTTGTTTTTAAAGCAGGATTTCACTAAATAATAATGCACACTGCCTGCGGCAAGTTTCTTGATGACGACGCTATTTGTCTTGACAACTGCCACCGCCGTATATTTACCGGTTTTGGTGTTGTAATCATACACGCGGTAATAGGCGGCACCCGGCACTTTACTCCAAGCTAATTTGATTGCCGCGGCGCTGACTGCCGCCACTTTGGGTTTGGCTTTGCCGAGCACGATGGAAAAGGTCTTTTTGATGCTGCCCTGAAACTGCCCGATGCCCTCGATATACATCGCTGCCGTGCCGACCTTGACATTGTTTTCATAGCGGATTTTGTAATCGGTGCCGGCTGTTAAAAGCGCATTTTCAAATGTCACTTTGGGTGATTGAGTGAGCCCTTTGCCGGTATATGCCTTTGCCGCGATACCACTGACAAACGCGCCTGCTATATCCGTTTTTGCAGTCGGTTCAAAACTTTCTACATATTTAATGAGAATTTCTTCCCCGCCGTTAAGCCGGTATTCACTCATCGGCACATTCGGGTAAACACCGCCGACGGTATACATCCAACCGGAATACTTGCCATAGTCAAACTCCGAGAGCCCGGCAATTTCGCTGACATAAAAGCCGTTTTTCAGCGTGTAGGAAATGCCCTTCTCTTCAAAAACCTTTTGCATTACGGCAAGCACGGTGGCACCCTTTAAAAACGAATTGTCTTCGGTTGGCTCCAAAATCACTTCATTTGCGTGACCGCTCACACTGAGCGTCACGCGGATGTGCCCCTCTAAACCTTCAATAATTTGGGTGTCAAAATCATTTGCCGCCGCGCGCCCGGTGGCGCAAAAAGGCAACAGTATACAAAGGCACAGGAGCAGTGCCGTGATTGTATTGAGTTTGCGAAAACTATTTTTTATCATGTTGCGTCTCTTCCACTGTCAGGGACAGTTGTCATATATAGTGTTTGGTTTTTGTGTTGCACTTTCATTTGTCTTGGCGAGAAAAATTTTCTCAACAAAAACTGCAAAGCACTGAAAATGGTCAGATTTTTTGTTAGAACAAAGAAAAAATTATCGTTAAGGCTGGCGCCTAATGATGATTTTTTCTGAAGTTATAGCGAAAAAGATGCCCATTTTCAGCAAATAGTATATATGTCAACTGCCCCTATATCTGCCGCAACCGTCTTTACGGTGGCACTGTGCTTCATTCGGGCAACCGGCGCAAGCGCCGCAGGAGGGTTTTCCCGCCTTTTTGTTTTTGAGCATTTTGACAATGACCAACACAACGGCAGCCGCTACGAGCAGTGCCGCAATAATTGTGCCTGCATGTTGTTGTAAAAATGCTATCATCATAACTATCATAACTATAGTATAGCATAATTGTCACACAATGGAAACATTGATTTTTTGTCCCGTTTATGGTACGCTAAAAAAAGAAAAATATTGAGGAGTTCGAGAGATGTTTTTGTGGATTATTCTCTTTTTTGTTGCCGAAGCGTTTTTGACGGCAGGGCAGTTTTTTGTCAAAAAAAAAGATTGGAAGCCCGTTTGGCGGGTTGTTATCATCATTGCAAAGCTGTTGCTGGCAATTGCCTTTGCCGCATTAGTGATGGCAGGTCCTGTCTTTTTGCGCCCGGTGCAACCGTTTTTGTTTGCGCTGTATGTCGTGCTCCTGCCCGATGCACTGGCGGACGCGGTTTACAGCATTGCCGTGCGCCTGAAAAAAAGCGAGCGCAAATTTGTGCCTTATAAAATTTTAAGTCTCGCGCTGGGCATTCTCTTTTGTGTTTACGGCACGGTCAATATGCAAGTGATTACCCCGCGCTACCACACCTACACCTCGGCAAAACTGACCGAGGAGCACAAATTCATTTTCGTTGCCGACATGCATGTAGGCTCATCACAAAGCCTTGACACCACCAAAAAAGCGATTGCGGCAATGAAAGCGGAGAAGCCCGATTTTATCATCCTCGGCGGCGATATTACCGACGACTATACCACCAAAGAGGAAATGGAAGCAACCTTTGAAGCCTTCGGCGCGCTCAATCTCCCCATTTACTATATCTACGGTAACCACGAAGTGGTGCAGCACGCCAAATACATCCGCGGCGGTTTGCCCTACACAAGCGAAGAGTTACTGCAAACCATCACGCAAAACGGCATTAGCGTTGTGGCAGATGAATACATACAGATTGCGCCCGATTTGGAACTGCTCGGCAGACAAGATATGGCTGCCGACTCTCAGCGCAAAGCAGCCGATACGCTGCCGAACCCGAACCCCGACCTCTTCTTACTGACCGCAGACCACCAGCCGGTAGACTTTGCCGCCAACTGCACACTCGGCACCGATTTGCAGGTTTCCGGCCACACCCACGCGGGGCAGCTCTTCCCGCTCAAAGCGCTCTTTGCGCTCATCGGCGGTAAGGTGGAAGGCGATTACCACGAAGGGGATGCAACCATGAATGTCAGCTCCGGCATGAGCGGCTGGCGCGCACCGTTGCGCACCGAAAGCCACTGCCACTTTGAAGTGATTACCGTTAAACCGGAATAAAAAGAAACCCTCAAATTGAGGGTTTCTTTTTATTTGTTTAACAGCCACACGCCGCAGTTAAGGTACCCGGCAAAGCTCACCCACACAAGGTAGGGGATTTGCAAATATCCCGCAAGCGGGTCAATCTTTTTGAAGGCAAGAATCATCCAAAGAATTAACGCCCACAGCGCCAGCAGCCAGAAGAAGGCGACGCCAAACGCCTGCGCGTTGAAAAAAATCAGGCTCCAAAAGAAGTTAAAAACAAGCTGCGCCGCGAAGATATAGAGTGCCCGCTTGCGCCGCGCCGATGCTTCGCGCAAAGATACGCGCGCCGCCGAAATACCCATAAGCGCATATAAAATTGTCCACACAATCGGGAAGAGAATTGCAGGCGGCGCCAGCGGCGGCTTAGCAATCGTTTGCGCATACATCTTTGTGCCCTCGCGAATAAGAAACCCCGCAAGCAGCCCGACCGCTTCACTGATGGCAATGTAAAAGACATAGTTTTTCCACGCACTTTTCTTCACACTTTCACCCCCCTTTTTATCTCTTATTCTTATTGTATGGATTTACGGCTTGTTTATATGCAAAAAATCCTGTATGATAGAAGAAGAGAATGAAAAGAGGAATGACTGATGGTTAAAGAAATTATTCACGACCCGTTTATGCTGTCTTTAAAATCCGCGCCTGCTACGATAGAAGATTTACCTGTCGCGGCGGATTTGCTGGATACTTTAAAAGCAAATAGAGAAGTTTGCGCGGGAATGGCTGCGAATATGATAAGCGTGCAAAAGTGCATTATTGCCTTTCACGACGGCGGCGCTTTTAAAGTGATGTTCAACCCGGTCATTCTCAAAAAAGCCGAGCCCTTTGAAACCAAGGAAGGGTGCCTTTCGCTGCAGGGCGAACCGCGCGCCTGCAAGCGCTACCGAAAAATTAAAGTGCAGTGGCAAAATGAAAAATTCCAAACCCGCCTGCAAACCTTCGAGGGGTGGAGCGCGCAAATCATTCAGCACGAAATCGACCACTGCAACGGTGTGTTGATATAAAAACTGCGATTACCCGAAAAAGGAATCGCAGTTTCATTCTTTTTGGCACGCATCACCCCTGCGGGCGGTGCCGCTTATTTTTTGGTGACATTTTCACCGTAAATCGTTGTCCAGTCATTCTTCATAGAGACAGCAGTGTAACCGTTTTCCTTACAACTGTTGAGCATTTTTTCAGCCTTCTTCAGGTTGCCGTTTTCACGCTCGGTATCATCACAGCAGAGCATAAAAGCCGCGCTCTTGTAGGGATTATCATCCAGCACAAAGTTTGCCATGGCTTCATCGCCGGAGCTGTTGCCGAAGCTGAGCACCGGCTGTTCGCCGATTTCCTGCTCAATGACAGTAACTTTGTTCATTTTTAAATTCTTAATCAGGAACTTACCGCCGGTAATGACTTCATCCTCTTTGGTATAGGTGTACTCTAACCCGTCTTCATCACCCTGGTGGCTGGCGACCAGGCTTTCATCGGAACCAATCATTTGACTGACCGGAATGGGCACGGTATCTTCTGCCAAGCCGCGGGTAATCAGGCGGTCTGTGCCACTGATGATGTAAACCGTAAAGTCATTTGCCTGCAAATAATCCACTACCTGCAGCATCGGCTTGTAGAATGCCTGACCGTTGGTCATATTGGTGTAGCTTTCCATGGGGGTATTGCGGTAGTCTTTCACATACTTGTCAAATTCTTCGGGGGTCATCCCCTTGAAGGCGGTTGCCACGGCAGTACCGTGCTTAATATCCATCCCCTCCGGATATTCACCGGTCTCAAAGTAGGTTTTAATTTGGGCAGCTGTTGCTTTTTCCTCTTCACTCGCCTTATCTTTGTAGTTGGGGTCTTCCGTCACGCGATAATAAAGAAGCTTGTGGTCAAAATAACCCGGGTCGGTTTCACAACAGAGTGTACCATCCATATCAAAGACTGCAATGCGCTTTTCTACCGGTATAAAATCTTTAGACCCTTCGGTTGTCACTGCCTTGATATATTCGGTCAGTTGTTTTTTCAGCGGCGCGCTGTCTTTCCAAAGTGAGAGGGCGTCTGCTTTAGCGGCAGTCTCTTCGCTCTTGGATTGCGCGGATGTGCTTGCAGTCTCCTGTGCCGGAGCTTTGGAAAACGGCGCCAGGAAGTAAAGGCAGGTCATCGCAACGAGCGCCACCGCCAGTACAGCAGATAAAATTTTCCAGCTCTTGCCGGATTTTTGTTGTTCGTTCATCAAATCACCTCTATAGTAAAATTCACACAATCCGGCAACAAAACAAAAGGTTTTATTGCTTTCATTGCTGTATTCTTTATTATAATATAACCACGGTAGGTTTGCAAGGGAAAAAGGCAAACCGCCTCACTGATTAAGATGAAAAAGACATAGTTTTTCCAAGCACTTTTCTTCATAGTATCACCCTGTAATAAATAAATGCACAGAGCACGGGAATATGAAAGTATAAGACTATCAAGCGCCAAAGGATTTGTTGAAAAGCAGGAACATAATAACAGTTAATACGATAACACCGACTAATACACCACCGAAAATCAAGTTCTTTTTCGTTGCATTACGGCGTTTTTCTTCTATCATTTGTTGCCTTTGATAAACCCATCTCTCGTAAGCGCTTTGAGTGATTTGATACCTATTTGCTTTCTTTTCTAACGGAAGCCCTTGTTCTGTATATAGTTTCATTACCGTATACCGCGAGCAGTCGAGTATTTTCATCAAATCTGTAATTGTCAATATTTCAGATTGATTTTCTTCTTTTTGTTGCACCGGTTTTTCCGTCTTATCATCAGTTTTATTTTGAACAGTTTGTTCCATAATTTCCAAATCATTGCCATTATAGCCGATAACATCGTTTTCAACCGCAATCATTACTTCTTTCGAAATATCTTTAATCTCTTTCAGATAAACCGTATTTAATCGCGGATTGAAAAAACCGATTTTTTCTATTGCTTTATACTTTTCTTTTGCAGAGTGTATACCCATAATATAGTACATCAATAACTGCAAGGTTTGTTTGGATGTGATACTATGCTTCGAAACTTTAAAATCCCATAGTGTATCTGCCGTCATAAAATCCGCATCACCGGAAGAAACCAATTTTGTGTAACCGCTCGGAAATGTCATCCCTTCATCCACAACGGGTCCGTAAGTATTAAAAAATACTATGCTGCGATTTACCATAATTCTCACATTATTGATAGTTTCGGTGTTAGGGTTTATTCCTTCAACCGGTTTGTAACCGGCTCGTCCAACACGCAAGCAAACATCATAACCCGCTAATTTACAAGCATTAATAATAGATGTATCGTCCTCACCGGAAATGCCGTTTAATAATCTTTGTGCGTTTCTTTCTTCACTAATTATCTGTGCTCTGATTAACGAGGTTTTAAAGGCTTCTTCCTTTTTTGCGCCTGTAAGAAAACGCGACAAATAATCAACCGCTATTCCAATTAAGGCGGCATGAATATTTTCTAAATCACTTAATGCAATTCCATCTTCAAGAACAGTTTTTTGAAAAGATGACGGTTTCACATACCCGCCATAGGGTTGGGAAACAGAATTGGCTCTTTGGGTTACGGAATACATATTATCACCTCATACTAATATAATAAAAAGCATTATTGTTTAATGATATCTTTTGCAAGGCAAAAGATGAAATCAATTAAAATTGATGAAATCGAAAACAAGTTTTCGATGAAATCAAATCCACCATCCGCCTCGGCGGATTTCATCGCTTGCGATTTCATCCGAGCATCGCGAGGATTTCACCCACTGTTAGGTGGATTTAATTGAAAAAACCTCGCTAAAAGCGAGGTTTTTTCTGGTGGAGACTGCTGGACTTGAACCAGTGACCCCTTGCATGTCAAGCAAGTACTCTAACCAGCTGAGCTAAGCCTCCGAATATGCACAACAAACTTTTGTTGTGCAACTTATTATATGCAATTTACAGGCAAATGTCAATTACTTTTTCGCCAAAATCAAGATTTCCTTTTAAAAGCCGAAATATTCTTTTGCGTTTTTATAGCAAATGCCTTCTATGATTTCGCGCAACAATGTTTCGATGTCGGGGAACTTATCTGCTTCCACCCAAGCGCCGACCAAATCACACAAAATACGCCGAAAATACTCGTGGCGCGCGTAACTTAAAAACGAGCGCGAGTCGGTAAGCATCCCGATAAAGGTTGCCAAATGCCCTTCGGCGGCAAGGGTTTGCAGCTGCGCGCGCATACCTCCCTCGTGGTCATTGAACCACCAGGCGCTGCCGTGCTGGAGTTTACCCTTTGCCTCCCCGGTTTGAAAGGCTCCCATCACCGAAACAAGCGCCGCATTGTCATTGGGATTGAGTGAATACAGCACGGTTTTCGGCAGAGCGTTTTCTTTGTCGAGCGCATTTAAAAATGCTGCCAAGTCGCTTACGCGGATTTGGTTGCCGATCGCATCTATCCCCGCATCCGGACCAAGCGCTTTAAATACCCTCTCGGAAAGGTCACGCATCACACCGAAGTGCAGCTGCATCACTAAGCCTCGCTCTGCATAGCACTTGCCCAAAAACAGGAGCATCGCGGTTTTAAACTGCTGCTGCTCTAAAACTGTGGGGATTTCCCCATTCAAACGCTTTGCGAAAATGCGTTCAATCACATCTTCACCGGCAGGGGCAAACGGCACGGCTTCCATGCCGTGGTCACTCACGCGGCAACCAAGGGCAACAAATGCCTCCAGGCGGTTTTCCAACGCGCTTTTGAGCTCGGCAACACTGTGAATTTCCCCTAAGCGGGACAAATACTCTCTATAATCTTCTTTTTCAATGCCGAGCGCTTTATCGGGGCGAAAAGAGGGCAACACTTTTACTCCAAAATCGCTCTCGCGCAGTTTTTGGTGCCATTCTAAACTATCCGCAGGGTCATCGGTTGTGCAAATCACTTCAACCCCCGAACGCGCAATCACCCCTCTTGCAGAAAACGCCGGTTTTGCCAATGCTTTACAGCACACAGTCCACATCTTTTCGGTATTTTCAGGGCAAATCGGCTCCTCATACCCGAAATAGTTTGCCAACTCCAACCGGCTCCAGTCATAGAGCGGATTGCCGATTGCCGTGGAGAGGGTTTGTATCCACTTTTCAAATTTTTCTTTGTCGTCGGCATCTCCGGTAATATAGCGTTCTTCTATGCCGTATGAGCGCATAAGCCGCCATTTATAATGGTCACCCTCTAACCAAATTGCGGTGATATTTTGAAAGCGCCTGTCCTCATAAATTTCCTTGGCGCTCAAATGGCAATGGTAATCAATAATCGGCAAATCGGCGGCTATTTTGTGATAGAGCGCTTGCGCTGTCGGAGTTTTTAACATAAAGTTTTTATTCATAGTTTTCCTCACAAGTAGCAAAGATAAAACGATTTTTATTTACCTTTGCACTCTGCCGGAGCCGTCGCCGCCGGCGAGTTTTTCGACTTCGGCGACACTGACCATATTGTAATCGCCTTCCACCGCATGCTTGAGCGCCGAAGCCGCCACGGCAAACTCCACCGCTGCCTGCGTGTTCTTGCCGCTCAAGAGCGCATAAATCAAACCGGCGCCGAAGCTGTCGCCGCCGCCGATGCGGTCTACAATGTGCAGGTGGTACGTTTTCGAGAAACAATACTGCTCCCCGTCATAGAGCATAGCGCTCCAGTCATTATCAAAGGCGGATTTGCTTTCGCGCAGGGTGATGGCAACCTTCCCGAAGCCGAATTGTTCCATTAACTGCCGTGCCACCGATTCATAACCCTTGCGGTTAAGCGAACCGGCGGTAATGTCTGTCGCTTCGGCTTCAATGCCGAACACATCTTTGGCATCTTCCTCATTGGAAATGCACACATCCACATAGCGGCATAATTTTGTCATGGTTTCTCTTGCCTGCTCTCTTGACCACAACTTGCCGCGGTAATTTAAGTCGCAAGAGATTTTAACCCCTCTCTCTTTTGCCGCTTTGCAAGCCTCTTCGCAAAGCGCCGCCACATTGGCACCCAATGCGGGAGTAATGCCCGTAAAGTGGAACCAATCGGCACCCTCAAAGATGCTGTCCCAATCAAAATCTTCCGCTTTTGCTTCGGCAATCGCGGAGTGCGCGCGGTCGTAAATGCAAACGCTCGGGCGCTGCGCTGCGCCTTTTTCGTTAAAGTAAATGCCGACTCTGTCACCGCCGCGCACAATGCGCGAGGTATCGACCCCGTAGCGGCGCAGCGAATTGACTGCCGCCTGCCCGATGGCATGCGCCGGTAGTTTCGTGACATAGCAGCTCTCAAAGCCGAAGTTGGCAAGCGATACCGCCACATTCGCTTCGCCGCCGCCAAAAGTAAAGGCAAGCGAATCTGCCTGCACAAAGCGCTCGTAATTATATGGTTGCAGGCGAATCATCAGTTCGCCGAAGGTAATGACTTTAGCCATTTTCTCTTACCTCCTTAACAATTTCCACTGACTGCCGGCACAGCGCGGTAATTTCTTCCCACTTGCCGCCGTCAATCAAATCGGCAGTGACCATATACGAACCGCCGCACGCGGCAATGACAGGAGACGAAATGTACTCTTTTAAATTCTTTAAAGAAATGCCGCCGGTCGGCATAATTTTAAACATCGGGAAGGGGGCTGCGAGCGCCTTAATCTTGGCAAGCCCGCCGCTCTGCTCTGCCGGGAAGAATTTAAGCACTTCCAAGCCGAACTTGAGCGCTTGGTGGTACTCGCTTGCGGTAGTGCAGCCGGGGTAAATCGGGATGTTTTTTTCGATGGCATATGCCACAAGTTCCGCGTCAAAACCGGGGGTAACAATAAAATCGCCGCCCGCTGCGAGCACGCTGTCGATTTGCTCGGTGGTTGTGACCGTGCCGGCGCCGACAAGCATCTCCGGGCACGCCGCTTTCATCAGGCGAATGGCGGTATCTGCCCCGGCAGCGCGGAAGGTGATTTCCGCCACCGGCACACCGCCTGCGCACAGCGCTTTGCCCAGCGCCGCCGCATCCCTTTCGGGGTGATTGAGTTTGATAACCGGCACCACGCCGATTTGTGAAATTTTTTGGTTCATGCTATTCATTGTATTATCCTTTTCTTTCTAACGGGTGAGGGCAGCGCCCTCCCTGTAATTTCGCATTCCGCATTCCGAATTCCGCATTAACGGCATAGCCGTTTATACGCCCGAATAGGCGGAAAAGCCGCCGTCTATAGGCAGGGTCACGCCGGTAATAAAGCCTGCTGCCTCATTATTGAGCAAAAACAGCACCGCGCCTGCCAACTCTTTTTCGGCATCGCCGAAGCGCCCCATCGGGGTAGCTGCCAAAATCTTGCCGCTGCGCGCGGTGGGCGAACCGTCGGGGTTAAAGAGCAGTGCCTTATTTTGTTGCGTGGCAAAAAAGCCCGGCGCAATGGCATTGACGCGAATGCCCTCTTTGGAAAAATGCACCGCCAGCCACTGGGTGAAGTTACTCACCGCCGCTTTTGCGCCCGAGTAGGCGGGAATTTTGGTCAGCGGGGTGTAAGCATTCATCGAGCTGATGTTTAAAATATTGCAGCCCTCTCTGCCGACCATTTGCTTGGCAAGGGCTTGGGTGGGCAAGAGTGTGCCGATAAAGTTTAGGTGAAACACAAACTCCACGCCCTCTTTATCTAAATCGAAGAAAGATTTGGTTTCGCTCTCTAAATCGCCCGCTTCGTAATACTCTTTGTCGGTCGTGGCGCGCGGGTTATTGCCGCCGGCACCGTTGAGCAAAATATCACAGGGTCCCAAATCCGCCAGCACCTGCGCCGCAACGCTTTCGCACATCTCTTTTTCGAGCACATTGCAGGCGTAGGCTTTCGCCTGACCGCCCTCGGCGCAAATTTGGGCGGCATATTCCTGCGCCGCTTCATGGTTTAAGTCCAACAGCGCCACTTTGGCACCGGCGCGCGCGAGCACTTTGGCAAACGCACTGCACAGCACCCCGCCGGCACCTGTTACTACGGCAACTTTGCCGCTCAAATCGGTATTTAGTACATTCTTTTGCATAATTTCTCCTTTGTCTGTCGTACAAACTGCAGTCAGCCCATTAGCGGTTAGCAAATTAGCAATTAGCGAAAGGTGGTGCCGCTAAGCGGCACATTAAAATGCAACACAAAGTGTTGCCACCGCTAATTCCGCATTCCGCATTCCGCATTCCGCATTTTATCCATATAGTCCCAAACGCCTAACATATACATAATCCCCAGTGCGCGGTCATACAGCCCGTAGCCGGGGCGTACCGTGCCGGGCTTTTCATCCCACAGATGCCGCCCATGGTCGGGTCGAATATAGCCCTCAAAGCCGCTATCATGATAGGCTTTTAAAATTTCCAAAATGCCCGTATCCCCATCACAGTCACGGTGGCTCGCCTCTTGAAAATCGCCGTTTTCGAAGTGCTTAACATTGCGAATGTGGGCAAAGGCAATCCTGTCGCAATAGCGGCGCACCAACCGTGCCACATTGTTTTGAGGGTTCGCGTTTAAACTGCCCGAGCACAGCGTTAAGCAGTTGTAGGGGTCATCGACCATCTTCAAAAAGCGCTCGATACCTGCTTCATCGACCAGTAAGCGCGGCAAGCCGAAAATATCCCACGGCGGGTCATCCGGGTGAATTGCCATTTTGATGTCGCACTCGTGGCACACCGGCATGAGTTTTTCCAAAAAGTAGCGCAGGTTTTCCCACAGTTTTTCTTTGGTCACATCCTTGTAGGCTTCAAAAAGCGCATCTAACTTTGCCATGCGCTCCGGCTCCCAGCCGGGGAAACTCATGTGGTACTTTTCGGTAAAGCCCATCACATATTCCGCCATCGCCTTCGGGTCATCCTGTATCATATCTTTTTGGTAAAAGAGCGCTGTCGACCCGTCGCCGACCGGGTGAAAGAGGTCGCTGCGTGTCCAGTCAAAAATCGGCATGAAGTTGTAGCAAATGACTTTTACGCCGAAGGGCTTTAGGTTGCGAATGGTTTGGATGTAATTCTCAATATACTTGTCGCGCGAGGGCAAACCGATTTTAATATCATCGTGCACATTGACCGACTCGACCACATCCATATTGAAGCCGTAGGGCTCCAACTGCTGCTGCACGCGGCGAATTTCCTCCGGCTGCCACACCTCGCCGGGCATTTTATCGTGGAGCGCCCACACAATGGTGCTCACACCGGGTATTTGGCGGATGTCCGCCAAAGAGATATTGTCATTATTTTCGCCGTACCAGCGAAATCCCATTTGCATCGGCATAAAAATCTCCTTTATTTGACTATGAATGTGCGCTTGTCTGCCGCGCATAAGCGAAACGCGGGTGTAAACGCGGTTTTGCCTGAGTTCTTACAAGAAACGGTAACGGTGTCGGCATCACACTCTACTGTGATGTGCAAATCAACGCACTCGCCGCTTTGGTAGGCAAAGCTCTCGCCGTCATCCCAAAAGAAGCGGCTTTCAAACTTACCCTCTTTAAGCGGATAAACGGTTAAAGCAATGCCGCCTTCATCGGTTGCCACCACACTGCCGGCTTTGACAAAGTACGGCACCGGGTCTTCAGGCGCAAGCGGCACGCGAACTGCCTGCCCGCCTTCGTAACATGTTTGAGCGCAGTACCACGCTTCGCCTGCGGGCAAATACACACTTGTTTCCGGCGCGCCCTCATCAAACACAAAGCCGACCAAAATATCGGTACCGACCATCATCGCATCGGTCTGCTCATAAAGCGCTTTATCGTCATAATATAGCAGCGGCGGCGCATTGAGGGGGATTTCTTCCTCCACTGCGCGGTAAGCGCAGTTATAAAGATAGGGCAGCAACTTGCGGCGCTGCGCAAACAGCCCTCTGACTGCCGGTAAAATGTCGGGATAACTCCAGGGCATAGTTGCGGAGCCGTCTTCATTCCAGGAGTGAATGGTAAAGCGCGGTTCAAAAATACCGTGCTGCAGCCAGCGCAAAAGCAGTTCCCGCGAAGGCATCGCTCCCAAAAAGCCGCCTAAATCGTGACCGTAAAACGCAAGACCGGACAGCGACATTGTCAGCCCGATGTTGTGGCAGTAGCGCAGGTCTTCAAACGCGGTGCGGTTATCGCCCGACCAGGTTTGCGCCAGCCGGCGTACGGCGATATTGCCGCTTCTGCTCGACAGAAACGGGCGCAACTGCGGGCGCTTCTCCACTTGCGCGCGGTAGGAAGCGGCAACCATTAAGTAGGTCAGGTAAGGTCGCAAAGCGGCGGCGGGCACCGCGCCGCTGCCGAAGCCTGCGGCAAGTGCCGTATTGTCGCGAATATCAAATTCATTATTATCGTTCCAAGTGGCAAGAATGCCCTTGTCTAACAACTTCTCACGCACCTGCGCTTCCCAAAACGCCGCGGCAGCCGGATTGGTAAAGTCAAGGTAACTGCCGAGCCCGTCCCAAAATTGGGTAACAAAGGGCGTGCCGTCAGCATTCTTGACAAAATAGCCTTTGGCGGCAAGTTCCGCATAGAGCGGGTGGCTGTCTAAAAAAGCGGGTTTAATATTGGGAATGAGGTGAATACCGCGCTGCTCAAATTTTTCGATAAATGCTTCCGGCTGCGGGAATTTCGTCTTGTCCCAATGAAAGACATAGCGCCGCTCTCCGATAGAGGTATAACCCGAAGAAAGGTAAAACCCGCTACAGGAAAGCTTACTTTCATCGAGTTTTTCCAAAAAAGCATCCATTTGCGCGGCGGCATCCGGCGCATCGGTATACGCCATGGTGCTCGCGCAGTAATCAAAACTCCAGCGCGGCGGGAAAGCCTGCTTGCCGCAGGCGCGCGCAAACTGCTGCAGCACGGAAAGTTTCGAGCCGAAAAAGACATAGTAAACCAGACAATTATCTTCGGTTTTAAAATATTTATAGGCGGGGTAATAGTTATTGATTTCTTTACCGAAGTCGATATAGGAAGTCGCTGCCGTATCGTAAAAAATGCCGTAGCAGCCGACCTCATTTTCGCACATAAAAAAGGGAATGTGCTTATAAAGCGGGTCACTTTGGGCGGCATCATAGCCCATGCAGTCGGTTGTTTCGATGCGAAAGGCTCTGCCCGCTTTGTTGAGCGCGCCGCCCTTATCGCCCAAGCCGAATATCGCTTCGCTGGGGCTGCGGGTGATGTAGTGGTACTGCTCTGCGCCGAATTCCCCGCCGAAGTTGTAGGCAAGCGGTGCGCGGTCGGCAAAAAGCATTTTCTCCGCGCGGCGGTACTCCAAAAGAAAATTGTGCTTGTGAAGGGTCACTTCCACCCCGCAGGGCAGCAAAAACTTCTCTTTGTCTTCACCGGCAGTCACCTGCGGCGCGCACAGAGAAAAGCCCGCTGTCGAAAGCCGGTCGCGCGCGGTCGGCAGCGGTGTATTGTCGGGATTGATGCAGACAGTCGGCAAAAGTGTATCGCCTGTGCGCCAAATTGCCACGCGCAAAGAACTTTCACCGAGGAAATCAAGCTGCGCCGTGATATTCTCGCAGGTATAGCGGCGACTGCTTTGACTGTGCTCTGCCGCTGAAAACAGATGATTAAAACTTGCCATCAGATTGTTTTGCCCTTTCCGCTAAAGGTAAATTGAATGTTATCCTTTGTGTGCCATTCGGTGCAAGCCGATTGCTCACTAAAGCCCATCGGTCTCTTGGCTCCCGGGTACCATGCCGGCAATTGCGTACAGTTCGGGTTGCCGGTTTTGGTAAATGCGCACACCGCCGCCGAGAGTTGCCGCGAAATCGTGTAGTCTACCTGCTCAAACGGGCGCCAGTTGCGCTCTAAAGTAGAGAATACATACAGTAAATCCGCCGAGTGCCACGCACCCATGTCATCGCCCGGCAGCCAACGGTTAAAGCAGTAAAAATAGGCGCGGTTGCGATTGTGGCGAGCGATATAGTTCCCCCACTTCTTATCGAGCCTCTCAAGCACAATCGGAAACATATCCGTGCAGGTGCAGCCGATAAGATAAGGAATATCGGGAATATAATTGAGCTTAAAGGTCTCTTTAAAAAGGATTTTATTATCATACACCGGGAAGGTGTAGGGCATGCTCAGTTTCAACTGCTTGCAGGCATCTTTCCAGGCGTAG
>SVOD01000049.1 GCA_015066575.1 Oscillospiraceae bacterium | reverse complement strand
TTGGTTACTCTTATTCCCTTATACTCCAAGCAGAGACTGGCAAAAACACAAAATCGCCGTTATATCAGTAAAAAACGACGATTTTAGCCTCATCCAATCTGAAAAATATAAATTAATTGATTTCATACGATAATTCTTCAATTCAACACAGTTTTTCAAAAACAATAATTATCGTGTGGTTTCAGCCACTTTTTCGACAGTCTGAAAGGCTATGCGCCAAAGCGCATAGCCTTTTCATTTTGCTTTTTTTATTTCAATGCCAAAGCAATCACATTGAATACCGCTGAAACAATAAACGAAATACCTGCCATTACGGCAATCACCGCCTGGCTTTGGCGCACAAACAGCAGCATCACCACGCCGGCAATGCTCAACACAATACCAAACACCAAAACGACTATCCACTGCTTAATGCCGCTGCGCTTATCACAGGCTGCAAAGTAAATCAGTACGACGCCGCTGACAAAAATGATAATTGCGAACACATATACCGCGAAATCGGCAATCACCTTTGGTTTGCATAAGAAGAATATACCGATAATCGCCTCTACAATGCCGAAAATTAAGCTCGGCAACCATCCTTTGCCCTTACTTGCAAAAAAGGCAATAACCACTGCCACGCCCAAAATCAGCAACATTCCGCCGGCTATGTAGCCGAGCAAATCAAAAATATTGTTGCGCGCTGCAATGAACACAATACCTGCCAAGAAGCTGATACAAATGTAAGCCACTCTGGCAATGAGGTTATCGCGCTTCTTTTTTTCACTTTTCTCGGTAAAATCCACTTTTACAATTTCATTGTCGTTTACCGTGTTAAATTTTTCTTCATTTGCCATGTTTAAAACCTCCGAAAATGCGTTTCAAGAAAGAGGGCTTTTTCACGGGTTCCTCCACAGGTTGCGGCTGCGGCGGCTCAAAAAAAGCCACAATTTCTTCTTCTTTATCTAAGGCGATATTCGCGCCTTTTTTATAAATCAATCTGCCTTTGCCGACATCAAAGGCTTTAAAATCTCCCACATCCAAATTGATGTTAAAATCACTCTGCGCAATCTGCAGGTTCAGCAGTTCATACTGCACCAGGTCGCTGGCACGCTTGAGTACCTTGACGGCGCTTTTGGAGGAAAAACCGCTCTTATTCGGACGCATGGTTAAACTCATCACCCTTTTGGCGCCAAGGTCTTTGAGCGGCTCGACCGGCAGGTTCATCATCGTGCCGCCGTCCATAAAATGATAGCCCTCGTATTCGCCGGCACTAATCACACCCGGAAACGCACAAGAGCAGCGAATGGCCGCGCTAATCGGCGTGTCATACAGCACAATCGCATCGCGCCGCGGCATAAAATTCTTGACATTGGTAAAATAAGTAACTTTGCACAAATCAAATTCGCAGGCAACGATAACTAACGGCTTCGGAATATCGGCAAGTGTTTTGACCCCGTAGTGTTCAAAAAAATCATCAAGCACCGAAAGAATCTGGTCGCCGTCAACCATACCGTTAATTTTATTCCTGGTCGGTTTGAGCATATCCAAATCCGGTCTGGAAAAGACCTTGTTTTGCGTAAATTCATTTTCAAACTGCTGAAATTTCTCGTAAATCTCCTGTGCGCTGCAACCAATCGCAAGCAGCGTTGCCACAAAGGAACCGATAGAGGTGCCCGCAATCATATCTGCCCGGTATCCATGCTTATCCAGCATATCCAGCACCCCGATTTGGGCATACCCGCGCACACCGCCGCCGGCAAGTGCCAGCCCGACGGGTTCCTCAGGCAGTTGAAATTCACTCAGATACGGCATGTATTTTCATCTCCTAATACACTTTTTTAATCACTTGGAGCAAGCTGTCGCTCCCGTCGGCATCTTGAGAAAGCTCCCATATCATAATGCCGCCGTATTGTTTGGAAAGCTCGGCTTTTTTGCGCATGGTCTCTACGCCGTTATACGCATAGCCGTTGGAATAATCACTGTTTTTGGCGGAAGAGTCATTTTTGAGAATGTTGCGGTATGACAATCCGGAATTCCAATCCATTGCGCCGGAGGCACTGTAGCGGTAACCGTAAAACGGCACGCCTAAAATCAGTTTGTCTTTTTTGATGCCGCGCTTTTCGTAGTGCTGCATTTCGCTAACAGCGTAGTCGTATTTCGAGTGGTTTTCTCTGTCGCCGTCATTATCATACGCCATGACCATAACATAGTCAAAATCCTGCAGCACCTTGTCGCTCATATTGTCCGAATACCAGGAGGCAACCGCCGCTGTTAAAAGCAGCTTGTTTTGGTTGCACTGCTTGCGCAGCGCCGCCATCCAATCTTCAAAATATTCCCACGCCGGGCTCGAGGCGATAAACTCAAAATCGACATCTACGCCGTCAAATTCATACTTTTGGCAAAAGTCAATAATCTGCTTGTTAAAGCTTTCAATCCCCGCGGGATTACCGCGCATGATTTTATTATAGTTTGTGCTCGAAATGGAGCCGCCGCCAAGTGAGAGAATGGCTTTGACATCATTATCATGGCACTTTTTGACAATCTTGCGAATGGTCTCATCGCTCATTTCCAAATAGAGCGTACCGCTATCATTGGGGTTGGCAAAGGCAATGTTCAAGTGAGTGAGCGCCGCAAAATCCACGCGGTCCACCGCCTCGGCGGAGTAGTAAGGCAAATAGCCTACCACATAACCGGCAAGGTTTTTCTGTTTATTGCCGCTCTTGGGCGAAAAAATTGCAACACCCAAGCCGATAACCACCGCTGCAACCACAATAGCGGTGAGAATTTTAAAGCTTTTACTGTTCTTATTAATATTAATCTTCTTCAAATTCTATATCAATTATTTTATCCTTGTGGTAATACTTTTTGTCGTTCTCATTGATTGCCCGCAACACCTTGCAGGGATTACCCACCGCCACCACATTGGCAGGGATATCCTTCGTCACGATACTGCCGGCACCGATAACGCTGTTTTCCCCGATGCTGATACCGGGCAAAATCACTGCTCCGGCGCCAATCCACACATTATTGCCGATATGCACCGGTAAATTATACTGGAACACCCGGCGGCGCAGAGCAGGCAAAATCGGATGCGCTGCGGTGCAAACCGTTACATTCGGACCAAACTTCACAAAGTCGCCAACATAAATGGCTTCATCATCGACTAAAGTTAAGTTAAAATTCGCGTATACATTGCGCCCGAAGTGCACTTTTTTGCCGCCGAAATTGGCGTGAAACGGTGTTTCTATATAGCAGTTTTCGCCGATGGCGGCAAACATTTCTTTTAATAGAGCCTGTTTCTTTTCCTGCTCGCTCGGTTTAAGGGCGTTATAGGCAAAGAGGGTATCCAGGCGCTGTAATTGTTCCCGTGCGAGTTCTTCATCGCCGGGCAAATACAGTAGCCCTTTCTCCATTCTTTCGCGCTCAGTCATCCAACTTCTCCATAATGGTATCGACTGCCGCCTCAATATCATCGGTATCGGCAAGTTCCACCGTTCCCGCGTCAACCATCTTGGCATTGACCGGTTTAATCGGTAGCTGAGCGAGCACATCAACACCCAGCTCCTCGGCAACCTCCTCTAACTTGCTCTCGCCGTAAAGGTAATGCTTTTTGCCGCATTCATCACAGGTGAAGTAACTCATATTTTCAACAATGCCCAAAATCGGCACATTCATTAATTTTGCCATTTTATAAGCTTTTTTAACAATGAGGGTGACCAAATCCTGCGGGGTGGTCACGACCACAATGCCGGCAATCGGCAATGATTGGAACACGGTCAGCGGCACATCGCCGGTGCCGGGAGGCATATCTACAAACATATAGTCGATATCGCCCCAGACCACATCGCTCCAAAACTGCCCGATAACACCGCTGATAACGGGGCCGCGCCACACAACGGGGTCATCTTCATGCTCCAGCAACAGGTTGGTGCTCATCAGTTCAATACCGGTTTTGGTCGTTGCCGGTAAAATGCCGAATTCGCCCTGCATAATTCTGTCATTTACACCAAAGGCTTTAGGGATGGAGGGACCGGTAATATCGGCATCCAATATTGCCACACTCTTACCTTTATTGTGCGCGGCAACGGCAAGCAGCGAGGTCACCAAGCTTTTACCCACACCGCCTTTACCGCTGACAACGGCAATCACATGCTTGATATTGCTGTTGGCATTTTGTTCCATTATCAAATCTTTCGGGTCTTGGCGAGAAGCACAGTTCTCGGAACAAGACGAACAATCATGCGTACATTCTGACATTTTTCTTTATCTCCTTTTATTGATTGGTTTTGTGTTGAAAAGTGGGTACATACTTTTCGAGTACCTTGACGACAGCGGCGCTGTCATTTTTATCGCTTGCCCGTTTGAGCGCGGCAAGCCCCGCTTCCAAAGTCTCATCGTCAATATCAATTTGTGTGCCGATAAAGACTTTTTGGTTATCGGTTTTCTGCAAGCCTTCTTCGCTCATTAAGAGCTCTTCATACAGTTTTTCGCCCGGTCGCAAGCCCGTAAAAATAATATCCACATCTTCATAGGGCTTTTTGCCGTAGACCTTAATCAGGTTTTCGGCAAGCGTTAAGATTTTAACGGGCTCACCCATATCCAGCACAAAGATTTCGCCGCCGTGGGCAATCGAACCCGCTGTCAAAATCAGTGAAACTGCTTCGGGAATAGTCATAAAGTAGCGAATAATATCGGGGTGGGTAATGGTGACCGGCTTCCCGCTTTCAATCTGCTTTTTAAAGAGCGGAATGACCGAACCGTTGGAACCCAACACATTGCCGAAACGCACTGCCACATACTCCGTGTTTTGCTTGGTGCGGGAGAAATTTTGCACAATCATTTCACAGTAGCGCTTGGTCGCCCCCATCACATTGGTGGGGTTGACCGCTTTATCGGTCGACACAAGCACAAATTTTTTGACCTTATATTCATCACTCAACAGCGCCACGTTGTAGGTGCCGAGCACATTATTTTTTACCGCTTCTTCCGGCGAAACCTCCATCAGCGGCACATGCTTGTGCGCTGCTGCATGGAACACAATTTCCGGATGATAGGCTTCAAAAATGCGCTGCATTTTCTTCCTGTCTCTGACCGAAGCAATGAGCACCTTTAGATTGTCGCTATTGGCAACGCCGTTCATAATCAGTTCCTGCTGAATGTCATAGGCATTGTTCTCATAAATATCGATGATAAGCAATTTGCTCGGCTTATACTGCATAATTTGGCGGCACAGCTCGCTGCCGATGGACCCGCCGCCACCTGTGACCATACACACCTTGCCGGCAATAAAGCCGGAGAGTTTGGTCGTATCCAGCTCCACGGGTTCTCTGCCAAGCAAGTCTTCCACATTGACCTTGGTGGTCTGGTTCAAAATCGATTTACCGGTGATTAAAGAGGAAACCTCCGGCACTACTTTGACTTCACACTTGGTCTCGGCGCAGACCTCCAGAATCTCCGCCTTGCGCTTGTTCGGACAACTCGGAATGGCAAAAAATACCACTTCCACCGCGTACTTTCGGCAAATTTCTTTTAAATCAAAACTGGTACCCAACACATAATAACCGTTGATTTTTTCGTTTATCTTATTTAAATCATCATCCACATAACCGACTAAGGTGTAGCTGAAATCTTTTTTGCCTTCCTTGCGGGCATTGGTGATTTCCAGCGCCAAAATTCGACCTGCGTTGCCGGCACCGATAATCAGCGCGCGCTTCATCATCTCATTTTGCCCGGCACTGACCAGGTAAATAAAGTAATACTTGGCAAACACGCGAATGAGCACGATGAGCATAATACTGAATAAACAGCTCACCACACAAAACGAAACGGTTGCTAAATCAAAGAAATGGTAGCTGCTGATTCTCCAAAAATGAATCACCAAAAAAAACAGCACGCTGCCAATAATGACCTCCACCGCACAGGTGATGTAATCTTTATAAGAAATCAGTTTCCACGCCTTGCGGTATTCGCCGCCGATATAAATGCACAAGAAGCAGAGGGCAGCATAAATGAGTGCCATTTTAACCACCTCCGGAGTGGAAATGGTCACCGGCAAAAACTTATGCACCAAAAACGCGGCAACTGCATTTGAAACTAATAAGCTGATAATGTCAAAAAACATAACCAGCACTTTTTTGTGAGAAATTTTTGTTCTCATAATCGTACCCCTTTATAGCATTAGAATGTGCATGATGAGCTCATCACGCACAGCGCATTACTGCGCTTTCATTTGCGCAAACAGATTGTCCGCTTCCTGCTTGTAGCGCGCACAACAGTAAGCATATGCCATCACGCACAAAGCGTCCCCCAATCGCTTGGCTGCGCCTTTGCGCGGCTCCCTATATCCCTTAACGGTATCTGCCACCAAGGCGGGGATTTCTTCTAAAGACGGAATGGCGTGATTGGTTTTGGAAACAGTCTCACAAAAATAATCATACATCAGTTCTTCTTTAATAATATCATCACTTTCATCGTTGGCACTGCCGTTGACCAGCGCCATCAGCTCACCGATACTGTCAATCTTCATCGCATCGCGCAACGCGGAAATGAGCAAAATGCGCGCTAATTGGCGCTCATAGTATTTTTTGCAAACCGGTCTTGCCACAAAGCCGCGCTTCACCCAATTTTGAATAGTGGAGGGCTCTAAGCCGGTAATCGCGCAAACCTGCGAAAGGGTTAAGCCGTTTGTGGCGCGAATGAGCGGCACAAACATTTCAAACATACCGTTGTTTTCGGCAATCGGAAGGGTGGTTCCCGGAATGGTCTGGTATTGCATAACTGCCTCCTGAGAATTTGTTTATTTGATTATATCACAGGTTCAAGTGACATGCAAGTAAAAACAGGGTAACAAACTGTTACCCTGTTTAAAAATAAGGATTTGCGGAGCCCGCAAGGGGCTCCGCAAATCCTTATTCTTCCATCTGTTTCCCCAAGAAAGATGCCGCCACACCGGTCAGCTTGATTTCGGTTTGCGTAGGTGTTTTTCCGTCATCGAGTACAATGACACTGCCCACTGCGTCTCCCGCAGCAATAATCGGGTAAACGATACTTGCTTTGCGCTGCGACCCTTCAATCGGGTAAATGCTCTGTTCGCTTTCAGCAGAAGAATATGCGCGCCGCTGTTCGAGCAACTCTTCAATTTCTTTGCTGATAGGTCTGTCGAATACCTCGCGCTTTGCCACGCCGGAGGCTGCAACCACCCTGTCATTGTCGCTGATAACGACGGGGATAGAAGCATTCATATTGATTGCCTCCGCATAAGCGGATGCAAAGGATGCCATTTCGCCAATCGGTGAATATTTTTTAAAAATCACTTCACCATCGGAATCGGTGAAAATTTCCAATGCATCTCCGTCTCTCAAGCGCAGAGTTTTGCGGATTTCTTTGGGAATGACTACCCTTCCCAAATCATCAATTCTTCTGACAATACCTGTTGCTTTCATATTCCAATCTCCCTTTTGATTTCATTACGATACTATTTTGCACCGATACAGTCAATTCATACCAATTGTTTTTTTCTATTTTTTGACAGCGGCGGTTGCAGACAGAAGCGTGGGGATTTTCAACATTATAGTTGTTTCTCCAAAAAAAAATAATAATTTCTTGTATATACGCATTTTGTATGCTATGATAAGGGTGGAGAAACCCCTAAGAAAGGAGTTAACGATATGGAACACAGACACTTTACTTTAAATCTACAAAAGCAGTATGCAATGGACCGCTATGAAATCGAGAAACAGTACATTTTTTCTTCCAACGGTGAAGATGCAACGCACATGCAATTTGATTATACCAATATGGAAAAGTTAGAAGATGTGATGAAAGCGCAAATCGGGCGCGATTATGCGATTGATAATTTTACCATATACTTTAAAGAACACTCGATGGCAGACTTCAAAAAACTCTGCAAACAATGGTCTATTAAGTACACCTTATTGGATTAATCCGTTAGAAAAAACCCTGCATTCAAAATGAATGCAGGGTTTTTATTATTTTCGCGCTTTATTTTTCCTCGCCGACATCTTTAACCTCTTTTAACTGCAAAGAAGCATCGTACACAAGTTCTCTGGTCGGTTTTCCGCTTTTATCGTATTCATATTCAATCACAGCCGTCAAATCCAATGTGGCATTGTATTCTCTTTTCTCTGTAATTTTCAAATCTTTATCATAGGTCGCGGTGTAGAAGTTTTGCAGCTTTCCGGCACCGTCATAATAAGCAACATAGGTTTTATTGCCGTATTCATCAAAGTTCACCTTTTCGACAGAGCTGCCCTTCCCTTCCACATTATACTGCGTAACGGTTGTATTATCGGCAGAGGTGACCACACACTTTTGCAGCGCGCCGTCTTTGACATAAACATCGAGCATATCCTTGCCCATGTTGGTACTCATTTTCTCGGTCTGTTCAAAATCTCTGAAGGAAAATTCGATATCATTAATATAAAAAACGGTTTTCTTAATAACAATCTTTAAATCCGCAATCTGAATGGTTTGCTGCACATCCACATCACCCACATAGGCATTTGGGATTTTCTCCTTTAACTGCTGCGGCGCATCTTTTTGCTGTTTGGCACAAGCACCCAAGCTAAGCAGACATAGACAAAGCGCCAAAATACTGATAATTCTTTTCATAATAATCACTTCCACTCTGCCGAAAACGGCGGTATATAGATTTCATCGGCACTCTCGGGTTCCTGGCAAAAGCCATCAATTCCCAACAGCGCCATATAATTCAATGCTTTTGTATATTCTTCCTGCGGCAGTCGCTTACACAGCTGAGGAAAAGCCGACAAATCGCCTACCGGTGTATATTGGTTCATGAGAGAAAACAGCAGTTTTTTGCCCCGGGAAAAGCACTCAAAGCGGTCTATCACGCCGAGAGTGTTTTCTAAAGCACCGGGCAACATCAAGTGCCGCACAAGAACCCCTTTTTCCATTAAACCGGCTGCGTTGATTTGAACATCACCGACCAATGCATACATTTTTTCGAGCGCACGCTCGGCAATATCGACATACCCCGGCGCGGAAGAATACGCCCGTGCTAACGCCTCATCACTGTACTTAAAATCCGGCAAAAAGATTTGAACTTTTCCGCGCAGCGCTTCCAATGTTTGCACATTTTCATACCCGGAGCAGTTGTAAATCACGGGAACCGGATACTGATGATTTTCCAAAAATTCCGCCAAAAAGCCGGCATAATGGGTCGGTGTAACAAAATTGATATTATGCACACCCTTTTCCAACATGCGGCAAATATGCTCGTGCAGTTGCTGTGCCGAAATTGCCTTGCCGACAAGTTCACGGGATATAGCGCGATTTTGACAAAACACACAGCGCAACGAACAGCCTGAAAAGAAAACGGTTCCGGAGCCCTTGCTGCCGCTGATAACGGGCTCTTCCCAAAAGTGCGGCTCAATACGCCCGACTAAAATCTTATCCCCTACGCCGCAAAAACCGCTACTGCGCTGCGCGCAACGGCGCGGGCACACCGTACAGCTCAATTCTGTTTCCTCACGATTCGATACTCATCCCGATAGTGATAAAACGGGCAGCCGTGCCCGTCGCGGTCACCCAGACGGTAGAATTCATCTTCATCCAGTTCAATAGTGCACACTTCTTCGCCGCGCGCTTCATCATATTCGTAGTTTTCACAGGATAGGCATGCTGATGCCTTTTTCTTTTTTACCATTCGTATCACCGCTAATATTATAAATGAAATACGGTAAAATATCAATGCAAAATCCGGGTATTGACTTTTGCGAAATACTCTTTTGCAAATAAATACCGATAATTGATGCTGCCGCATACCCTCGCTATTTCGCTCAAAGGGAAAAGAGACTGTCTGAAAAACAGTCTCTTTTCCTTGCCATACGGGAAGTTATGCGCCCATTTACTCCCCTATATTTGCGATCCAGCTGATACTGCTTGTCAAAAATGCCAGCAGCATCACGATAAAATCTTGTTTGTTCACTTTTTGCTTTTGCACTTTCACTACTCTCACCTGTTCACAATATATGCCGCAAGGCTTTCACCGCTTGCGCTCAAAGAATATATTCTCCACTTGCCCTCTTTTTTGCACTGCACTATGTCCGCTTCCAGTAAGATTTTCAAATGGTGCGACAGTGTCGGCTGCGAAATATGGAGCGCATCCATAAAATCGCAGGCATTCGTGGCACCGGTTGAGAGCATCAATACAATTTTGACACGGCTCTCGTCCGAAAGGGCTTTACATACCTTGGAGAAGGCGACGGCTTTTCTAACCTCTGCCGCCCGCAGCTGTTTGGTATTTCTGTTCATGTAATCCCCCTAACACGGCTCGCCCGCCTGCAGGCGGCAAGCGTGTTACTATGAGTTCTCCCCATTTTATATGAATACTTTTATTATTATATATTGAAAAATATCAATTTGTCAATATGTTTTTAAAAAATGTTAATTATATTTTTGTTTTAAATTAAATAAATTTTCAACATTTTTTTATTTATATATTTAAATATATAATTTTAAAACTATTCAATTAATAATATTTAAGAACATCAATATTAATCGCAAAAAAAATACTCACGGAAACTCCGTGAGTATTTCAGCGTGTCGAAAAACTTGTTTTCGACACGCTGGCAGATGTTGAAAGAGTGAGCTAAAATTTGTCAATCTCTGCGCTGAGCTGTACATAGGTACCGCAAGCAGAGATTGGCAAAAACACAAAATCGCCGTTATATCAGTAAAAAACGGCGATTTTCTAAAAAAATTATGTTTTATAAATTATTGTATTAATATTCTCATTGGATTATCAATAACTGTAAATAAAGCATTAAAATGAATAAAGTCGTGTGGTTTTAGCCACTTTTTCGACAGTCTGAAATACTCACGGAAACTCCGTGAGTATTTCATAACCTTCTTTAAAACAACGGGGATTTATTTGATTTTCTCATATGTGCCGGGATTTTCCATATCCTCTTTGAGAATGGTCTTACCGTCAAAAGAAATGTAAAACTTCGCTTGCGGTGTAATGCTAAACGATTTGTCTTTATTCTCTTTCTTTTCGGCCGCAATTACCTGCACATATTTTTCACCGTCGATAACATACGACTGCCCCGCCACCATAAAGCTGTGCTCTTTGTCTTTTTTATCCGTATACGCATCTTTTTCAATGCCCAATTGCGCATTGGAAAGCTCCGAAATCACGGCTATCGCATCGCTGTCTGCCACTTCCGCGCCCTTGGTAGAATCTTTACCGGTAACAACTTCTGCCTCTTTGTTATTGGCTTCTTTGGCTACTTCTGAAGTCGGTGAACCGTCTTTAAGTGTGTTTTTTACTTTGTTGTCATGCACATTTTTTGCCAACACCACACCGCCGACAATAAAAGCGACTGCCAACACCGATGCTGCAATAATACTCAACAGCTTTTGCGTGCTCAGCGGCTTCTTTATCGTTTCGCTTGCGACTGCCGCTTCCTCTGCCGCCTTTTCCGGTTCTCCGGCTTCTACGGTTTCTTGATTATCGGCTTCTTCGGCAGGCTGTTCCTGCTGCGCTTCCGGTGCGGCTGTGTCGGCTGTATTTTCATCCACCGCAGTCACATCCGGCGCTTCGACGATTTCTTCCGTCTCGGTGATGTCTTCCGGGAGAACGGATTCATTCTTCTTTTCGTCCATATGTTTCACCTCATTTAAATTGATACATATTAATTACAGATATTATAATCCATATAAATATGAAATGCAACCGACTTGAAAAAAAATTCACAAACTGTTATTATTTAAAAGAAATCAACCAACGAAAAGGAGTTGCTATGGAAAAAATTGCAACCATTTTCACACAGTTTCCCGAAAAATTCGGCATTCCACGCCAGAGCGGCATTGTCGAGGAATTGGAAGGGAAAATCGTTTTCGAAACGCCCTACCGCAATATCGACGCTGTTAGAGGTCTCGAAGGCTTCTCACACATTTGGCTTATTTGGGAATTTTCGGCAAACGAAGAAAAGCCGTTTGCACCCACCGTACGTCCGCCCCGCCTGGGTGGCAATACCCGCATGGGCGTGTATGCAACGCGCTCACCCTTTCGCCCGAATCGACTGGGTCTGTCCTGTGTGCGCTTAGAGCGCATTGATTATGAAAGCAAAGATGCGCCCGTTCTCCATGTCAGCGGCGCAGACTTGATGGATGGCACGCCGCTTTACGACATCAAACCCTATGTGGAAGCGGATATGCACCCGAACGCGCGATTCGGATTTACCGAAAACAAGCCATTCACACTATTAGAGGTGTGCATTGAACCGGATTTGGCAAAAAAAGCGGGCGGGCGCTTGCCTGCCCTGCGCAAAATACTTGCCAATAAACCGGTGCCTGCCTACCAAAGCGACCCCGACAGAGTCTACGGCATGAGTTTTGACGGGCTTGAGATTAAATTTCGCATCACCGCAGAACAATGTGAGGTTCTTGACATCATTCAAACAGCTCCCGACATACACGAGTGAAAACGCAACTCCGAATACCGAAAAAACGGCTCGTTTTTGTAACGAGCCGTTTTTTTTGATTTATTTCTTATCGCCGCTGTCTTTCGGTTTCGGCTGCGGCTTGGGTTGCGGCGCCGGTGTTAACTTCGGCGCAGAAGCGTTTTTACCTTTATCGCCCTCGGCTTTCTTGGAACTGTCGTTTCTGATAGACACACCGCCATAATGGTAATCATAAGCCTTATAACGGGAAAGACCAATGGAGGAGAAGTTCGAAGAATCGGTAATAATGGTACCGAGAATCTTGCCATCCAATCTGCGGATATCATCAATAATCTTCTGCACATCGCTGTATTCGGTTCTGTTTTGGCGAACGATGAAGACAACACCGTCTACCTTCGGCGCCAACACGGTTGCATCGGTCACAACGCTGGCGGGCGGCGCATCGAAGAAGATATAGTCATAGACATTCTTTAACTCTTTAATTAACTGAGACATATTGCGCGAGGCAATCAATTCCGACGGGTTTGGCGGAATTACACCCGAAGGCATCAGGTACAGGTTCTTTGCCACTTCCTTGATACAGGAGCCGACCGAATAGTGACCTGCCAATACACCGGAAAGACCTCTCGAGTTGTCAATCTTAAAGTATTTATGCTGAATGGGCTTTCTCAAGTCAGAGTCCACAATCAGAACCTTTGCGTTGGTTTTTGCCATAGTCATCGCAAGGTTTGCCACCGTGGTGGATTTACCGGCATCAGGCTCACAAGAGGTAATAACGACTGCCTTTGCGGAAGAGTCGGTAATCGTAAAGGACATACTCGTTCTTGCGTTTTTGTAAGCCTCTGTGATGGCAAAGGGCGTTTGCGAGTTGATAATGGTTCGGCGCAATGCTGCCGCATCGGAACCCTTGTGGCGTTTATCTTTGGCACTGTTGGTAAAGCTGGGAATGCTCGCCCAAACAGGAATGCCGATAATTCTCTTGAATTCTTCTTCGCTCTGTACGGTATTATCAATGAGCACTCTCAAGAGCACAATGGCAATCGCCGCTGCCACACCGGCAGCTGCACCGTAGAAAGTATTTTTGTTGACATCGGGTGAAACCGGTGAACCTGCCGCTTTTGCTTTACCGATAATTTCAACGGAACCGGCTTTTACCACTCTCTGCAGTACCTCCGGGGCTACGGAACCGTAAACATTACAAATTTCCGCCGACAGTTCAGGGTCGGAGCTTGTTGCGGAAATTTTAATAACCTCCGTGTCGTCTACCGATTCCAAAGTCACCATACTGGCAAGTTTACCGGCAGTCACCTGGGTGTGCAACTTATTGGCAACCTGCTCTCTGACGGTTGCTTCTTTTAAAATAATGATGTAGGTACGCGCCAATCTTGAGGAATAGTTTAAGTCCGAAGAGGAGCTGGCACCGCTCATATTGTTGGAATTAGTGACATACAAGCTCAAGTTAGAGGCATACTGCGGTGTAATAAAGTATGTGGAAATTGCATACGCCGCCGCCGCACCCAGAAGCAGGAAAATAACCATTAATTTCCAACCTTTTTTGAAAAGGTTCAGTATGAACATCACACTGATATTATCTTGAAGTGAACTGAGTTTCTTTTCTCCCATTATATCGCATTTCCTTTTTTATATTAAAACTTAAAAATATAATCAATCATTGTAAGTATAGCACATCATTCGACATTTCGCAATAGAAATATTTTTATTTTACAATATTTGCAATTTGTTATATAATAGACTTACTAATTTTATAGGAGTTACCGAATGGATATTTCGACTATTTTAAGCAAAACCGACCACACCCTGCTGGCACCGGGCTGTACCTGGGAGCAAATTCAAGCGATTATTGATGACGGCATTCACTACCGCTGCGCCAGCGTCTGTATTCCCGCCCGCTATGTTAAGCAGGCGGCGCAGTACGCAAAAGGCGCGGTCAAAATCTGTACGGTTATCGGCTTCCCGACCGGCTACAGCACCACTGCCGCCAAAGTGTTTGAAACCGAAGATGCCCTCAAAAACGGCGCGGATGAAATTGATATGGTCATTGCTGTCGGAGCAGTCAAAGAACACAACTATGCGGCTGTCCTTGAGGATATCCGAGCCGTGCGCGCCGCCTGTAAGGGAAAAGTGCTTAAAGTTATAGTGGAAACCTGCCTGTTAAATGAGGAAGAAAAAATCAAAATGTGTGAGATTGTCGGTGAAAGCGGTGCCGACTATATCAAAACGAGCACCGGTTTTGCAAGCGGCGGTGCCACACACGAAGATATTGTTTTGTTTCAACAACATGTCAAAAACGGCTTGAAGATTAAAGCGGCGGGCGGCATCGTCTCTTTGGAAGATGCAGCGCGATTTATAGAAGAAGGTGCCGACAGACTCGGCACAAGCCGCATTGTTAAATTGGTAAAGGAGATGCATACATAATGTCAACACCGCACAACAGCGCCGCAAAAGGCGATTTTGCCAAAACCGTATTAATGCCGGGAGACCCGAAGCGCGCCAAATATATAGCAGAGAATTTTTTGGATAACGTCCGCCTGGTCAATGATGTGCGCGGCATTCAAGGCTACACCGGCAATTATAAGGGTACTCCTGTCAGCGTCATGGCATCCGGTATGGGAATGCCTTCCATAGCCATTTATTCGTATGAGCTGTATCATTTCTATGATGTGGAAAACATTATCCGCATCGGCAGCTGCGGGAGTATCAGCAACAGCGTACCTGTGCACGATATGGTCATCGGCATGGGTGCGAGCACCACTTCGCGCATCGTGCACCAATATCATTTAAACGGCGATTACAGCGCCATCTGCTCCTATGCACTTTTGGAAAAAGCAATGCATTGTGCCGATACACTCGCGCTCAAAGACAAGGTACACGTCGGCAATATTCTCTCCTCCGATGCCTTTTACGGTGAAACGCCGGACATGATTGGACAATGGAGCACGATGGGTGTACTCGCTATCGAAATGGAGGCGGCGGCGCTGTATATGAATGCGGCAGCTGCCGGAAAACGCGCGCTGTGCATCTGCACCGTTTCCGACCACTTATTAAACGGCGAACACCTCTCGAGCGAAGAAAGAGAGCAGGGTTTTACGGATATGATGCGCTTAGCGCTCGAAACCGCCGTAGCTTTAGACAAGTAACTTTTACAATGCAAGGCTCTGCCTTGCCACCACTAATTCCGAATTCCGCATTCCGCATTCCGAATTGAAAAAAGACTATGTATTTTCAACGCATTTTTATTATTGTATTAGACTCTTTCGGCATCGGCAATGCGCCCGATGCCGCCGATTTCGGCGATGCCGGTTCCAACACCCTGCGTTCGTGCGCGGCATCTCCTTACTTCGCTATGCCCAACCTGCAGCAACACGGTCTGTTTAATATTGACGGTGTTGCCTTACCCGATTTTTCGGCGCCCTTAAGCGCCTATGCACGCCTGCTCGAAGCAAGCGCCGGCAAGGATACCACCATCGGTCATTGGGAAATTGCAGGACTGATTTCCCCTAAACCCCTGCCCACCTATGCACAGGGTTTTCCTGCCGAAATTATCA
>SVOD01000171.1 GCA_015066575.1 Oscillospiraceae bacterium | reverse complement strand
TTGTAAATGATTTTATCAAAAAGATGGTTAAATGATTATTGTAAAATAGATATTGATGACAAGCAGTTTGCCGAAGCCATCACCCTCACCGGCTCCAAAGTCGAGGGTTGGGAGCAGGAAGGTGCCGAGCTCAAAAATATTGTGCTGGGCAGAATTGCCGCGCTTGAAAAGCACCCCGACAGCGACCACCTGTGGGTTTGTCAGGTCGACATCGGCGCCGAAGAACCCGTACAGATTGTTACCGGCGCGCAAAACTTAAAGGTGGGAGACTATGTACCCGCCGCGCTGCATAAGAGTGTGGTTGCCGGCGGTCAAAAGATTACCAAGGGCAAGTTGCGCGGTGTACCCAGCAACGGTATGCTCTGCTCCGTAGCGGAATTGGGGCTGACAGTCAACGATTTTCCGAATGCAATTGAAGACGGGATTATGACCATTACCGACGAGTGCGAGCTGGAGCTTGGTAAAGATATTCGCGAGGTGCTGCGCTTTAACGATACCAAAATCGAGTTTGAGATTACCTCCAACCGCTCCGACTGCATGAGCGTGACCGGTCTTGCCAGAGAAGCGGCGGCAACCTTCGATAAGAAATTTGAAATGCCCAAACCCATTGTCAACAAGGGGCACGGAGATGTTAACGACCACTTAAAGGTCACCATCCATAACCCCGATTTATGTTACAGATACATCGGCGCCGTGGTCGAAAATGTGCGCATTAAGCCCAGCCCCCTGTGGCTCAGAGAACGCCTGCGCGCCAGCGGCGTGCGCCCGATTAATAACATAGTCGACATTACCAACTTTGTGATGCTCGAAATGGGACAGCCGATGCACGCCTTTGATTTGCGCTACTTAGAGGGTAACGAAGTTAATGTGCGCACCGCAAAGGCGGGCGAAAGCATCACCACGCTTGACGGCGAACAGAGAGAGCTGACAGAAAAAATGCTGGTCATTGCCGATGCAAAGAAACCTGTTGCCGTTGCCGGTGTGATGGGCGGCGAATACAGCGGTATTATGGACGACACAACCACCATTGTGTTTGAGTCCGCCTGCTTCAACGGCTACAGTGTGCGCTCGACCGCCAAAGCGCTCGGTATGCGCACCGAATCCTCCTCGCGCTATGAAAAAGAGCTCAATCCCGAAAGCTGTATGCTGTGCATTATGCGCGCGCTTGAGCTGTTGCAAATGCTCGATGCCGGCGATGTGGTTAACGGCATGATTGATGTCTTCCCCACCCCGAAACCGGAAGTGACACTGCCGCTGGATGCGGATTGGATTAACAATTTTATCGGCATCAACCTCAGCGAAGAAGAAATGGCGGCTATCCTGACTAAAATCGGCTTTGAAGTCAAAGACGGGATGCTCACCGCCCCCTATTTTCGTAACGATATTGAGCATCAGGCAGATGTTTCCGAAGAGATTGCGCGCTTCTACGGGTTTGAAAAAATCCCGAACAAGAAGCTTGCCGGCGTGGCGGAAGCTAAGCTCACACCCGAGCAGCAATTTGAAAAGTTAGCCGAAAGCACGATGCGCGCGATGGGCTACTCCGAAATCAGCACCTTCTCTTTCATCAGCCCGAAGGCATACGATAAAATTTTACTGCCTGAAGACAGCGCACTGCGCGAGAGTGTGGTCATCTCCAACCCGCTGGGTGAAGATACTTCCGTGATGCGCACGACTGCTATTCCGAGTATGCTCGAAGTCATTGCCAGAAACTATAACTTCCGCACCCCCTGCGGCAAGTTTTATGAAAACGCCACCACCTATAAATCCAACGGATTAGAAGAATTGCCGGATGAGAGCAAAATGCTCACCTTCGGCGCTTACGGCGAGGGAAATGATTTCTACACCATCAAAGGTGCCGCCGAAAAACTGCTGGCAGTGTTAGGCATTGAGGGCGCAGAATATATCGCTTACGCCGACAGCCCGACCTTCCACCCCGGCAGAACTGCCAAGATTGCGGTAGACGGCAAACAAATCGGTATCATCGGTGAAGTGCACCCGAATGTATGCAAAAACTATAAAATCGGCGCGAAAACCTACATCGGTTATTTGGAGAGCAACGCGCTCTTCGCGCTCAAGAACACCGACAGGCTCTACACGCCGTTGCCGAAATTCCCGGCGCTAACCCGCGATTTATCCTTAGTGTGCGAGAAGGCGCTCGAAGTCGCTGCACTCGAAAAAGCCATTAAACAGGGTGCCGGCAAGATGCTTGAGAAAGTTGAACTCTTTGATATCTTTGAAGGCGCACAAGTCGGTATCGGCAAAAAGAGCGTGGCATTTTCGCTCACTCTGCGTTCTCCCGAGCGCACCCTGACCGATGCAGAAGCCGACAGCGCGGTGCAAAAAGCGCTGGATGCACTCAAAGACATCGGTGTACAAATTCGCTCTTAAATTTAAATAATTTATTAATTTTCCTTTCCTTTATTGTAATTTGCAACTAGATTGTATATAATATAGGCGAAGGATGAAAAATTCTGTTGGAGGTGCTTGCTATGCATGAAAAAACCCAAACCTTTAAATTGCCCAACAATTTAGAGCTCGATACCAAGTCGATTTTAAAGGAAGTTTACAAAGCTCTTGATGAAAAGGGCTATAATCCGATTGACCAAATTGTCGGCTACCTGCTTTCCGAAGACCCGACTTATATCACCACCCACAACAATGCAAGAAGCCTCATTCGCAGAATTGACAGAGACGAATTATTGCAGGAACTTGTCATTGAATACATTAAAAACTAATTAGTAACGGAGAAGAATATGGCTCAAAAAACAAAAAATCAATTCCTGATGTACAAGGGGCATCCGCTTGTCAGAAGCGGCAACACCCTTTACTATGGCTTTATGGACCAAAGCCACGTGGTAATGCTCACGATTTTGAGCACCAAGAAGGCAGGTGATGTCGAGATTGCGGACAAAGTCAGAATTCAGCTAATCGCTACCGACATCACGCTCAACCCGCTTGAAGCGATGGTCAAAACCAGTGAAAAGAACGGTTTGTTTGAAGCGCTGGATTTGGCTTCCATTTGGCTGGAAAGAGCACTCAAAAAGTAAACATTATTAAAAAAATCAGGTTGCCACGGCAACCTGATTTTTTTGTATATTGGGTTACTTCTTATCGATAGCGCGCTTTTAAATCGCAACACGCAGTGTTGCCGCCTTTAATTCCGAATTCCGCATTCCGAATTCCGCATTGCATGTGCTGCGCTGCTTTGCTTCTTCTTAATAATTAGCATCACCGCAACCATCAAGCCCAAAGCAATCGGGGTGGCAATGAGCGCCAAAGCATTTTCTGTTTTAAAGACAATAATACCCGCTAACAGGTAGCCGACTGCGCTCACACCCGCCGCCGTAAAGGCATAGGGCATTTGGGTTTTAACATGGTTGATATGGTTCGACTGTGCGCCGGCGCTCGACATAATGGTGGTGTCGGAAATCGGCGAGCAGTGGTCGCCGCACACGGCGCCTGCAAGGCAGGCGGCAATCGAAATTGCCAACATCTCGTAACGGTCGGGGAAAACATTGCACACAATGGGAATTAAGATGGTAAACGTGCCCCAGGAAGTGCCGGTGGCAAACGCCAAAAAGACAGAAACGAGAAAGACGACAAACGGCAAAAACATCTGCAGCGAAGCCGCTGTGGAATTCATTACATTCTTAATAAAATCGGC
>SVOD01000170.1 GCA_015066575.1 Oscillospiraceae bacterium | reverse complement strand
TTCACTACGCAGTAACTTCACTGCACCGCAACTTCACTTGCGCCTCGCGCAAACTTCATTCAGCGCGAAGCGCTGCTGTTCCGCATTCCGCATTAAAAAAGGCTGTCCACCGGACAGCCTTTTTTGCTCTCTTTTTATTGCTCTTGCGGATAAAACTTGCGCATGGTTAAGATGTTCTTGCCGTCTTCAAAGCGATACGCCACTTCATCCATCATCTTTTTGACTAAGAAAATACCGTAACCGCCGATACCGCGTTCGTCTGCCGAAAGCGTCACATCCGGGTCGTCTTTTTCAAGCGGGTTATACGGAATGCCGCTGTCGGAAACCGTGATGGTTAAACCCTTATTATCGGTATGCACCATAATATCGACCGTGCCTGTGCGCTTTTCATAGGCATAGCGCGCCACATTGCTGATGATTTCATCGACTGCCATCTCAATGTGGTATTGCTCTTTGTGCGCAAAGGGAAGGGATTTGGTTTTATCGCTCACAAAGTCGATTGCCGTGGCAACATTTTCCAAGGTTGCATCCAGTGTCACTGCGTTTTGGGTGCCTCTGTATTCCAAGCAAAGCATGGTCAAATCATCAAACTGCGGCGCATCGCCCGCAAAGGCATCCACCTTTTCTTTGACATAGGTGAGAATGGCTTGCGGGTCCTGTGCTTTCACCTCATTGAGTGCCGTCAATGTTTTTTCGAGCCCGAACGCATCGTTTGCGGCATTGGTCGCTTCGACCAAACCATCGGTATACACAAAGAGTTTGGCGCCCCTTTGCAGCTGCACTTCATAATTGCGGTAGCGCATTCCTTCCATACCGCCGATGACAAAGCCGCTCTTATCCTTAAACAGCTCAAATTCACCATTCGGCTGCATCACGACCGGCTTTTCGTGCCCCGCATTGGCGGCAGTCAGGATACCGGTGCGCATATCCAGCAAGCCGAGCCACACGGTAACAAACATCTCTTCGCGGTTATTGGCACAAATGTGCGCATTCACGGTTTCAAGCGCCTGTGCCGGTGATAAGACGCTCATCGCCGCGTTCTGAATCAAAATCTTGCTCATCATCATAAACAGCGCGGCGGGAACACCCTTGCCGGATACATCGGCAATGACAATTCCCAGCTGGTTTTCATTGATTAAGAAGAAGTCGTAGAAATCGCCGCCGACTTCCTTGGCAGGCGTCATGGAAGCAAAAACATCAAAGTCGCCTCTTTCGGGGAAAGCCGGGAAAATGTTGGGCAACATATCCGCCTGAATTTTGGTGGCAAGCTCCAGCTCGGTGCCGATTCTCTCTTTTTCGGCAGTAATCGCTTCGTTTTGGCGAATATACTCGCGCAGGTTCGCATCCATCTTTTCCACGGAATCGGCGAGCATTTCAATTTCATCGTGGGTATGAATATCCACATCCAAAACCGTATCCTGCTCAATGTTGTCGACAATGGCGCCCGTGGCTTTTTGCAGCTTAACAATCGGGTCAACGAGCTTTTTCTTGGTAAAGATGTAGTAGATAACCACGGTGACCGCCATAATCCCCAGCGTGGAGAAAATAACGCCGGAAATGATGCGGTACACGGTCCTTAACACGCCGGGACCTGCCAAATCCGCCGCCGCAATGGCAACCGTGGCGCCGCTGCTGTCCTTAATCACGCTGTTGGCGGTAAAGACATAGGTATTACCGTCCCTGAAATAATGCGGCTCTTTGACCGCCGTGCCGTCAACAAGTTTTTTCGCCTCGGCTTTTGCGCTTTCATCGGAATATGCCTCGCTCTCGCCCAGCTGCATCGGTTCTTCCTCCGGCTCGGCATCCCAAATATAGGTGATATTGTCCTCACCGGGTACAAAAACATAGAAATACTGAATACCGCCATGCTTGGCATTGGCATTCAAATACCGGTCGACCTGCACATAGTAATCATCTTTTTGACCGGTTTTCAGGTACCCGGCGATGGAATCGCCGTCAATAAAATCGGCGGCGGCATCCGTATACGCATAAGCCGTTTCGGAGTAATTATTAATCATCTCATAGAACACCTGAATGCCGATAGCCGAACCGATGCCAATCATCAGCACCAGCCCCATCACCAGCAACCCGAGCATCGTGCGCGATGCAATTTTACCTTGCTTTTTCATACTGTTTTCCTCTTATATTTTATTTTTAATTGTGACCAAATTTGTGCGAGCAGCATGGAAAGGATGCTCAACCCCAGCCCCAGCAAATAGGCGGGACCGCTGCTCAAATAGGGACCTGCTTTGCTGCAATACAGGAATACATCCACCGTCCACCACACGAGCACCCAGTGGATGCAGTAAATGGAATTGACATTGCGGCTGACAGATAGAATAGGTTTTTTCAAACTCTCGGGCAAAATAAACGAGAGGCCGTAAGGAATAATCAACAGCCCGATGCAGGCAATAATACAAATAAAGGCTTCCACGGTGTGCATGTGGTAAAAGACATTGGCGCCTTCCCCCATCATCATACCAAAACCGCCGCGAATTTCCCAAATGCAAAACGCCGCGGCAATGGCAATGCAAATCGGAGAAACAAGCAAATAAAAACGCTTTTTATCTTTTAAATGCCGGTAAAAACGCCCGAATATGTAGCCGAATGCATAGAAAATAAACCAAATCAGCAGCGGGAAGTCGGAATAGATGTACGGTTCGCCGCTAACGGTTTCTATGCCGATAAAGTGCCCCAAAATGACATTGAGCACGGTGTTGTGGCAGTCCACCGAGCGCAAAAAGGTGCCGACCACGCTTAACGCCAGCGCCACGCCGAAAATCTTTTCCGGTGAAAGTTTGAGGTACAGCAGCAGCGCCATCAATATCATGGCAAGCGATGCAAATTGCAAAATGTCGTTGCCGAAAAACAGGTAGGGCAACGGTTTTAAATATTTAATTGTATCGCCGCTTATCGCGTAGCCGACTAAGGAAGGAATCAGGTAGCGAAACACATTGAGCACAAAGCCGACAATGCCGAGTTTTATGCCGCGCCGCAAAAGTTCTTTAGGCGACCCGTGGCGCGTGTAGGCAAGCCCGATGCCCATCATCATCATAAAGCGGGGCGCGCCGATAACACCGCCGACAACCGAATCAAAATAATACGGTATACCCAGCACATCCAGCGCCTCCGGCGGCGAAGCATCCACAAATACATGCACAATAGCCAGCCGGTAGATTAAAATGAAGCGGAAAATATCCAGCTCCAACTGCCGCCCCGTGTTGCAGGGCTCCGGCGAATAAATGCTTGCAAAAAATTTCTTCACGCTTACTCTTACTCCAAAACTTCACAAAACCGCCGCACAATCTACCCAACGCGGTTTTGCATATTTGAGGGCAAAAAACACCTCAATATATATAGATTCGCTTCATTATAACATAGTTTTTTACAAAATAAAACAACTATAGTAAAAAAAACGACAAAATCTTAATTTGGCTTTTTTCCTTCACAGCCGGTGCGCATCACCGACCGGCGCAAATCTCTTGACAAGCGCAAAAAATGTGATACAATAGTATCGAACAAATGTTCTTTATTATCATAACGGAGGTAGCATTTTGAAGCAAAAACAATATCTTGCCATTGATTTAAAATCTTTTTACGCCTCCGTGGAATGTGTGCAGCGAGGGCTTGACCCCTTAACCGCCAATTTGGTGGTGGCAGATGCAAGCAGAAAATCCAA
>SVOD01000048.1 GCA_015066575.1 Oscillospiraceae bacterium | reverse complement strand
TCAAGGGCGGTGCGTGCATAGCACGCGGTGGGTGAAACTGAAAACTGAACCCTGAAAACTGAAAACTGACAAATAAGATTTGTCGAGCTGACAGCTCGACAAACCTTATTTGTAATATTTCACTGCACTCTCAAACAATTTCATATCGAAATTACCCGGCACATTTTGGTAAAGACCGCGGTGATAGCGCTCACTGTGCCCCATTTTGCCGAGGACTCTGCCGTCGGGCGAGGTGATGCCCTCTACCGCGCAGTAAGAGCCGTTCGGATTATAGAGAATATCCATGGTCGGCTTGCCGCTTTCATCGGCATATTGGGTAGCAATTTGCCCGTTTGCCGCCAGGCGCGCGTAAAGCTCGGGCGAGCAGATAAACTTGCCTTCGCCGTGGGAAATCGGCACGTTATACACTTCACCGGGCTTTGTTGCCATCAGCCACGGTGACTTGTTGGAGGCGACCGCCGTGCGCACAATGCGCGATTGGTGTCGCCCGATATCATTAAAGCTCAAAGTCGGGCAGGCGGCATCGGTCGACACAATTTTGCCAAAGGGTACCAGCCCCAGCTTAATGAGCGCCTGAAAGCCGTTACAAATACCTAAAATCAAACCGTCACGCTGCTCGAGCAGGTTTTCGATTTGCTCAAAAATGGCGGGGTTTTTCAAAAACGCCGTAATAAACTTGCCGGAGCCTTCGGGTTCGTCACCGCCCGAAAAGCCGCCGGGGATAAAGAGGATTTGGCTTTGCGCCAACCTTGCGGCAAAGCGCTCAACACTTTCGGCAACACCGGCTGCCGAGAGGTTATTAATGACCATTATTTCCGCTTTGGCACCGGCGCGCTCCACCGCCTGCTGCGAATCAAACTCGCAGTTGGTGCCCGGGAATACCGGGATGAGCACGCGGGGGCTTGCGGTATGCAGGCGCGGCTGCGGGTAAGAAGCAGCGCTGAATGCGGGCACTTCTATCGCGGCTTTTTCGGTGGGAATGTTGCAGGCGTAAACACTCTCGAGCTTGTTTTCATACACTGCCTGCAAATCCTGTAAACCGAGCGTTTCGCCCTTGTAAGTGAGCGCAAAATCGGCAGTGGTTTTGCCGATAGGCGTGCCGCAATCCAACGCACCTTCGCTCTCAATCAGGAAAGCGCCGTAGCCGTAGTCAAACAACTGTTCTAAACCGATATTCTCCGCAAGGCTCACACCGATGCGGTTACCGATGCTCTGCTTGAGCAGCGCCTCTGCAATACCGCCCCTACCCAATGCGTAGGCAGAGCGCAGTTTTTGTTGCCTGCCAAGGGTTTTTACCGTTTCAAACACCGCCTTCAGGCTCTCTGCCTGCGGCACAATGCCATTATATTGCGGCGCAATCAGGGTTAAGTAACTGCCCGCCTCTTTGAAAGCGGCGCTGACAATCTCTTCGCGCTTTTGCGTGGTAACCGCGAAAGAAACCAGCGTGGGCGGCACATCAATATCTTCAAAGGTACCGCTCATCGAGTCCTTGCCGCCGATGGCAGCCACGCCGAAATCGGTCTGTGCTTTGAGCGCGCCGAGCAGCGCCGCCAAGGGTTGTCCCCAGCGTTTCGGTTCCTTACCGGGCGAGGGGAAATACTCTTGGAAGGTCAGGTATGCATCGCGGATATCGCCGCCGACGGCTACCAATTTGCACAAACTCTCGACAACCGCCAAATACGCGCCGCGGTAGGGGTCTTTTTCCATAATCTCGGGGTTATAGCCCCACGCCATCAGCGAGCAGGTATTGCTCGCCTTTTCACCGCCGATAACGGTTTGCACCATCGCCTGCTCGGGCGTTTGCTGGTACTTGCCGCCAAAGGGCATCAACACCGTGCGCGCGCCGATGGTCGAGTCAAAGCGCTCGGAAAGCCCGCGCTTGGAGCAGATGTTTAAATCACCTGCCAGCGCCTGCATGCCGGCACCAAAATCGGTCGGAATATTCTTTTGCACCGGCTGTGCGGCAACGGTTTCTACCGCAATGTGCTTGGGTGCACCGTTGGAATTTAAAAAGTCGCGGCTGACATCGACTATTGCCTTGCCGTTCCAGTACATGACTAAGCGCGGCGCCTCGGTCACCACGGCAACCGTGGTCGCTTCGAGGTTTTCTTCTTCTGCCAGCGCCTTAAAGCGCGCGGCATCCTTGGCTTCGACCACCACTGCCATTCTCTCCTGGCTTTCGCTGATGGCAAGCTCGGTGCCGTCAAGCCCTTCATATTTCTTGGGTACTTTATTTAAATCAATTTCCAAGCCGTCTGCCAATTCGCCGATAGCGACAGAAACACCGCCCGCGCCGAAATCGTTACAGCGCTTAATGAGCAGCGAAGCCTCTTTGTTGCGGAACAGCCTCTGGAGTTTTCTCTCTTCGGGTGCATTACCCTTTTGTACCTCTGCCCCGCAGGTTTCCAGCGAGGTAAGGCTGTGCTTTTTGGAAGAACCGGTCGCACCGCCGCAGCCGTCTCTGCCGGTTCTGCCGCCGAGCAGTATCACCACATCGCCGGGCGCCGGCACTTCACGGCGCACATTCTCTGCGGGTACTGCACCGACCACAGCGCCGATTTCCAAGCGCTTGGCAACATAGCCGGGGTGGTAAATTTCATCCACCTGTCCGGTCGCCAAACCGATTTGGTTGCCGTAGGAAGAGTAACCCTGCGCCGCGGTAGTCACAATCTTGCGCTGAGGCAGCTTGCCGGCAATGGTTTGTGAAAACGGCACAGTCGGGTCAGCCGCACCGGTCACGCGCATCGCGCCGTAAACATAGGCTCTGCCCGAAAGCGGGTCGCGAATGGCACCGCCGATACAGGTTGCCGCACCGCCGAAGGGTTCAATTTCGGTCGGGTGATTGTGGGTTTCGTTTTTAAAGAGCAGCAGCCATTCCTCCGGCTTGCCCTCGACATCCACTTCAATCTTCACCGTGCAAGCGTTAATCTCCTCACTCTCATCGAGCTTTTGCAGCAATCCGCGCTGCTTGAGCAGCTTTGCGCCGATGGTGCCGATATCCATTAAATTGATCGGCTTTTCCCTGCCGAGTTCCTTGCGCGCGGCAAGGTAATCTTCATAAGCGCTTTGCAGCTCTTCATCGGCAAAGCGCACGCTGTCAATCGTCGTTAAAAAGGTGGTGTGGCGGCAATGGTCCGACCAATAGGTATCAATCATGCGCAGTTCGGTAATGGTCGGGTCGCGCTGTTCGCTGCGAAAATACTCTCTGCAAAAGCGAATATCGCCCTCATCCATGGCAAAGCCGTACTGCCCGATGAGCGCGACTAACGCCTCGTCATCCAGCGCCGTAAAGCCGGTAAGCGTTTCCACCGCTTCCGGAATATCTGCCGGTTGCTCTAATGTCTCATAGGGCTCCCACGCCGCTTCGCGGCTCTCCACCGGGTTAATAAGGTAGTGCTTAATTGCCTGCACATCGGCTTCGGTCAAATCCCCGTAGAGCAAATACACCTTTGCCGAGCGCACGTTCGGGCGCGGCTTGCAGGAAATGAGTTCAATGCACTGCGCCGCGGAATCGGCGCGCTGGTCAAACTGCCCGGGCAGGTATTCGCTCACAAACGCCGCATCGCACTGCGCGGGGTCAAGTGCATCATACACATCGTCAAGTTGCGGCTCGGAAAACACATTTTTCACCGCCACCTCAAACAGTTCTTTATCAATGTGCTCCACATCGTAGCGCTGCACTAAGCGCAAACCGCGCAGACCGCCGATGCCCAACACATTTTGTAAATCCTTTAAAAGCAGCGCCGCTTCACCGCGGTGCGCTTCTTTCTTTTCCACATAAATTCTGTAAACCATACTCTTCTCCGTTTAGCCGAGAATTTTCAGGGCTCTTTGCCCGATGTCGTTTCGCTTTGTCTCGTTGTCAAAATGCACCTGCTCTGCCGCCTGATAGGCAAGCTCAATCGCGCTCTTTAAATCGGCGGCAACGGCTGTCACACCGAGCACTCTGCCACCGGCAGTGACTAAGTTGCCTGCGCTGTCGAGTTTCGCGCCGGCATAAAAGACAAAGCAGTTTTGGGGCAGCTCCCCGCAGGTAATGGCAAAGCCTTTTTCGTAGGCGCGCGGGTAACCCTTACTCGCTTTGACCACGCAACAAGCACTTTTTTGAGAGAAGCGTACATCCGCATTTGCAAGTGTCTTGTTTCTGACTGCCATCATAATCTCGAGCAAATCGCTCTCGAGCAGCGGCAATACCACCTGCGTTTCGGGGTCGCCGAAGCGGCAGTTGTATTCAATGACTTTCGGCCCGTCTTTGGTCAACATCAAGCCGAAATACAGGCAGCCTTGGAAGGGTCTGCCCTCTTTTTGCATGGCTTTGATGGTCGGCAGAAAAATTTCTTCCATGCACTGCGCGGCAATTGCTTCGGTATAGTAGGGATTAGGGGCAATGGTGCCCATACCGCCGGTGTTGGGGCCTTCGTCGCCGTCAAACGCGCGCTTGTGGTCCATAGAGGAAACCATCGGCACAATCGTTTGCCCGTCGGTAAAACTGAGCACGCTCACCTCGGGACCCTCCAAATACTCTTCAATGACCACGCGGCTGCCGCTGTTGCCGAAAACCTTTTCTTCCATCGCCGCGCGCAGCGCCTCTTGCGCCTGCGCCGCATCCGCAACAATGCTCACGCCCTTTCCGAGCGCCAAGCCATCCGCCTTTATCACCAGCGGGTAGGTTGCCGTGCGCACATAATCGAGCGCCGCGGGTAAGTCTTCAAACACCGCGTAAGCGGCAGTCGGAATGCCGTACTTTCGCATCAAATCTTTGGCAAAAACCTTGCTTGCCTCAATCTGTGCCGCCGCGGCGGTAGGACCAAAGCAGGGAATGCCGACCGCTTCGAGTGCATCCACGCAACCGAGCGCAAGCGGGTCATCGGGCGTGACCACCGCAAAATCTATTGCGTGTTCCCCGGCCCAGGCGACAATCGCGTCTATATCCGTTGCCGCAATATCCACACACTGCGCAAGTTGCCGCATACCGGCATTGCCGGGCAGGGCAAAAATTGTTTCCACTTTCTTATTCTCTGCTATTTTTCGGATAACGGCGTGCTCTCTGCCGCCGCCGCCGATGACCATAATATTCATAACGCCTCCGCAGTATTTGTAAAGTTTATTTCCTTTACAAATATTGATTATTCTATAAATCGTTTTCTTAGGCAGTACAAGTATTCAACAAATCAGCCTAAGGGTTAAAAGGTGAAAGCACTTATTGTTTCAACCTTCTTCAACCACTTGTCTTTTGATATAAACACGGTTTTAGAGAGCATATTTGTGTTGAGACAAAGAAAGGAGCAAACGGCATACTTTGTGTATTCCTTTGCGAACTTTCTGCAGTATCTACGCAAAGAGGCCTCTAAAACCAATAAGGGCTTTGCCTTTTTACCCTTTTAGATTAATGGTGGAATAAGCGCATTCCGGTAAATACCATTGCCATACCGTACTTGTCGCAGGCGGCAATGACATTATCATCGCGAATGGAGCCGCCGGGCTCGGCGATATAGCTGACACCGCTGCGCTTGGCGCGCTCAATATTATCGCCGAAGGGGAAGAAGGCATCCGAACCCAGGCACACACCGCTTAAAGTATCTAAATACGCACGTTGCTCTTCCTTTGTAAAGGCTTCAGGCTTTACAGTGAAGAATTGTTCCCAATTTCCGTCCGCCAGCACTTCCTCGGGGTTCTCGCCGAGGTAAGAGTCAATCGCGTTGTCTTTTTCCGGTCTGCCGATGTCGGCTTTAAAGGGAAGACCGAGCACTTTTTCGTGCTGGCGCAGGTGCCAGATGTCCGCCTTGCTGCCGGCAAGCCTGGTGCAGTGAATGCGGGATTGTTGCCCCGCGCCGACACCGATTGCCTGCCCGTCTTTGACATAGCAAACGGAGTTGGACTGCGTGTATTTCAAGGTAATGAGGGCAATCGCGAGGTCACGCTTTGCCGCGGCGGGGATATCCTTATTCTTCGTGACAATATTTGTAAAGTCCGCACTGCATACCTTGTAATCGTTTCTGCCCTGTTCAAAGGTAATGCCGAACACCTGCTTTTTCTCCTGCTTGGCAGGTACATAGTCCGGGTCAATTTGAATGATGTTGTAATTGCCCTTGCGCTTGCTCTTTAAAATCTCGAGCGCTTCCGGCTCGTAGGCGGGGGCAATAATGCCATCCGACACTTCGCGCTTAATGAGCTTTGCAGTCGTGACATCGCAGCAGTCGCTCAGGGCGATAAAGTCACCGAAAGAGCTCATTCTGTCCGTACCTCTGGCTCTGGCGTAGGCGCAGGCGAGCGGTGAGTCATCCAAACCCTCGATGTCGTCGACAAAGCAGGCTTTTTTCAAGTTCTCGGGTAAAACCGTTCCCACTGCCGCCGAAGTCGGGCTGACATGCTTAAAGGAAGTTGCCGCGGGCAACCCCGTTTCCTCTTTGATTTCTTTAACTAACTGCCAGGCGTTAAACGCATCTAAAAAGTTGATGTAGCCCGGTCTGCCCGATAAAATGGTAAGCGGTAAATCTTCGCCGTTTTCCATATAGATTTTTGCGGGCTTTTGGTTCGGGTTACAGCCGTATTTTAATTCAAATTCTTTCATTTTAATACCCCCGTTTTTTGAGTTATTAGTTATGAGTTATGAGTGATGAAACGATAATTGTTTTACAGGTAGATGCATCCGAATGGTTGAGCAATTTTTGGGAGCAAGAAGCGAACGCGATGCAGCAATACTTTGTGTATTGCAAAGAGTGTTTGTGCACTTGCAGCCGAAAAGTGCCTATCAGATGATGCAGCTATCCTATAAAAGAATTATCTGTATTTGTTAATGATTGTCTGTTCATAAGTGCCGGTTTTCAAGTCAATGTAGCGCACGGCGATAGCGACCTTATTCGCCTCATCGAGGTTTTCCCAAATATCCTTTAAAAAGGCTTCGGCACTGTCGGGAATGCTCACGCGCTCCGGTTCCCCGCAAAAGGACGGGATGGGATTTCCGTCGGTCACATAGGTGTGAATAAAGTGCCCGACTCCCGGCAAAGCGGGGTACTCGAAGTATTCGCGCACACATGCGCTGCCCTTTTCATCGGCACTTTTTAAAATGGACATATCATAAGAAAAGTTCTCCCCTAAATGCAACAGCGCACTGATGCGCGGGGTGAAATTCGGTGCATCCGGCTCAAACTCTCTGGTTGCCAGCGCCTGTGAAAAGGATTTGCCGTTCTTTAAAAAGTCATACACCGTATCGGTCTGGTCGCCGTTGGTGACAACGGTCGCGCCCTTTAATACCCTTAGCGGGGAATAAATGATTAAAGAGGGGTCGCCCACTTTGGAAACATCTATCGGCTCAATGACAATCTCATCGCCTTTTTCCAAAAACATACGGTTGCGCGAACTTTCGCTCCTGCCCATAATAAAGTAGGCAATGGCGGCTTTGCTGCCGTCCGCGCTCATGCCGACGGCAATACCCCTGCCGACATAAGGGTTACCTTTAATGCGTTCACCCATCGTTTTGCTTTCAAACATTTTCATTCTTTTCTCCTTGTATTTTTTGACTGACAAGGGCAACGGCTTGCGGCAAAATCTGCCATTCGGCAAGCTCCATTACCCGCTTTTGCAGTGTTTGTGCGTTATCTCCCGGCTCAATGGCGACCGCTTTTTGCAAAATAATTTTGCCGCCATCCGGTATTTCATTAACAAAGTGCACGGTCGCGCCCGTCACTTTCACACCGTAATCCAGCGCCGCCTGGTGCACGCGTAAGCCGTAGTAGCCCTTGCCGCAAAAGGAAGGGATGAGGGAGGGGTGCACATTGATAATGCGCTCGGGATACGCCTTGGTAAAATCCGCGCTTAAAATGCACAGAAAGCCCGCGAGCACTATCAAATCAATATCAAACTGCGTGAGTGCGCGGCGCAGTTGCGCTTCAAATTCTTCTTGCGAAGCGCTCTCTTTTTTATTGACCACCACAGTGGGAATACCCGCTTTTTCGGCGCGCTCGAGTGCATATGCCTCGGGCTTGTCGGCAATGACGAGCGCAATCTCCCCACAGGGGTTTTCTCCGCGCGCCGCCGCATCAATGAGCGCCTGTAAATTGGTGCCGCCGCCGGAAACGAGCACGGCAATTCTTGTTTTTAGCATAACTCTATCCCCTCGCCGTTGACAATTTCGCCGATGGTGTAGGCTTCTTCGCCGTTGGCACGCAATATTGCAAGCGCTTCGGCTTCCTTCGCGGCGCTGACACACACGACCATCCCTACACCCATATTAAAGGTGTTAAACATATCGCGCTGCGAAATGTTGCCGACCTCTGCAATATAATCAAATATCGGCAAAACTTTAAGCGCCTGCTTTTGAATGCGCGCGCACTTCCCGGCAGGCAGGCTGCGCGGAATGTTTTCATAAAAGCCGCCGCCCGTGATGTGGGAAATCGCTTTGACTTCCACCGCTTCGAGCAGTGCCAAGACGGGTTTAACATAGATTTTTGTGGGTGCGAGCAGGGTTTCGCCTAAGCCGGCGCCGCCTAAAGCTTCCACCGGCGCCTGCAAGTCGCAATGCTCTACATCAAAGACTTTGCGCACGAGAGAAAAGCCGTTGGAATGCACACCGCTTGAAGGCAGCGCAATGAGCTTGTCGCCTACTTGCATGGTGCTGTTGTCAATAATCTTTTTCTTCTCGACAATGCCGACACTAAAGCCCGCCAAGTCATATTCCTCGGTCGGGTAAAAGCCCGGCATTTCCGCGGTCTCGCCGCCGATAAGCGCCGCACCGCTTTGCACACAGCCTTCGGCAACGCCGCTGACAATCTTTGCGATTTTCTCGGGGTAGTTTTTGCCGCAAGCAATGTAATCTAAGAAAAATAGCGGCTTTGCACCGGCGCAAATGATGTCGTTGACACACATTGCCACGCAGTCGATACCGATGGTATCGTGCTTATCCATCAAAAACGCCAATTTGAGTTTGGTGCCCACACCGTCGGTGCCGCTAACCAGAACCGGCTGCTCATAGCCCGCGGGCAATTCAAACAGCCCGCCGAAGCCGCCGATTGCGGAGCACACCCCGCTTGTGAGGGTTTTGGCAATATGCTCTTTCATCAATTCCACTGCCGTATAGCCGGCGGTGATGTCTACACCCGCCTGTGCGTAAGCCTCGGATTTTGAATTTCGGTTCATATGTTTCTCCTACTATCCAAACTGTGTTTGGATTTCATCTTGCCCCGCAAGATTTCATCGCGTAGCGATTTCACCTGCGCAAGCAGATTTCATTGTGAAAGCCCCGCTTTCACATTATTCTTTTCCGTTCCAGCAATAGGTGCATAGTTCGCACTCATCCATACCAATCGCTTCCACTATGCCTTGCAGCGATTGGAATTCGAGCGAAGCTAAGTGCAGCTTTTCGCAAATAACTTTGCGCAGCGCCTTGCCGCGCTCGGTGGTGCCGTCACTGTATTCTTCGATATAGTTAAACCCTTCTTCGCCCTCTAACTCCACAATCACCTTGCGGGCAATCAAATCCATATCCGAAGTCGAGCGCGAGAAATTGAGGTATTTGCAGCCGTACATAATCGGCGGGCAGGCAGAGCGCATGTGAACACTCGCTGCGCCGTTTTCATATAAGAAATCGACCGTTTCTTTAAGCTGCGTGCCGCGCACAATCGAGTCATCGACAAAAAGAAGGTTTTTGTTTTGAATTAAATCGTGCACGGGGATTTGCTTCATCTTGGCAATCTTATTGCGCTCCTCCTGCTTAGTCGGCATAAACGAGCGCGACCAGGTCGGGGTGTATTTAATAAACGCGCGCGCAAACGGCAGGTGCGAAGCGTTGGCGTAGCCGATTGCGTGCGGTGTGCCCGAATCCGGCACCCCGCCGACATAATCGACATTGGTGGCATTGCCGAGTTTTTCATCGGTGCGCGCTATAATTTCACCATTTTTGTAGCGCATCATCTCCACATTAATGCCTTCATAGGTCGAGGTCGGGTAGCCGTAATACGACCAAAGGAAGGAGCAAATGCGCTTCTTTTGCTGCGGGGCGTGCAGCACTTTTATTTCTTCTGCCGAAATTTCCACAATCTCGGCGGGACCGAGCTCTCTGAGCTGTTCAAAGCCCAATTTGCCGATAACAAAAGACTCGAAGCTTACACAGTGCGCACCCTCGCTCTTGCCCAAAATAATCGGCAGCCTGCCGACTTTGTCGCGCGCGGCAATGAGGGTGCCCGCATTCGTTAAAATGAGAATAGAACAGGTGCCCTCAATCGCCTCTTGCGCGAAGCGAATGCCTGCGGTAAAACTCTCTTTTTGGTTAATGAGAGCGGCAACCAGCTCCGTGTTATTGATATTGCCGCCGGTCATCGAATTGAAAAAGCCGCCCGGTGAAGACAGGTACTTTTCAATGAGCGCCGCGCTGTTGTTAATCACACCGATAAATGCAATCGCGTAGGCACCAAGCGCCGAGCGAATGAGCAGCGGCTGCGGGTCATAATCGCTGATAATGCCGATGGCGGCATTGCCCTTCATTTCGTTTGCAATCCCCGCAAACTTGGTGCGAAACGGCGAGTTTTCAATATTGTGAATGTCTCTTTGTAAACCGACTTCTGCATTGACAGCCGCCATGCCGCCCCTACGCGTTCCCAAGTGCGAGTGATAATCCGTGCCAAAAAACACATCTAAAATCACATCACTTTGCGCTACCGCGCCAAAAAATCCTCCCATATATGTGCTCCCTTAAATTACTATTGTAAACTGTTTATCATCGGGTATGGGCAGCGCCCATCCGACATCTGAAAACTGAACGCTGAACACTGAACACCGAATAATGTTCACCCGGTGAACATTATTCTCCCAAAATGCGCTTCATCATTTCCTGATAGGCGCCTTCCACATTCCCCATATCTCTGCGGAAGCGATCTTTGTCTAACTTCTCATGGGTCGTGCTGTCCCAGAAGCGGCAGGTGTCGGGCGAAATTTCATCGGCAAGCACCAAGCTGCCGTCCGCCGTTTTGCCGAACTCCAGCTTAAAGTCAACCAAGTCGATGTTGAGTTTCTTGAAAAAGGCTTTCATCACTTCATTGGTCTTAAACGCCATCGCCTTAATGGTTTCAATTTCTTCTTTGCTCGCAAGTTTTAAAGCGCGCGCGTGATAGGCGTTAATGAGCGGGTCGCCCAAATCATCGTTTTTGTATGAAAACTCGATGGTCGGCTCCTCAAACACTATGCCTTCTTCCACTCCGTAGTTCTTCGCAAAAGAGCCGGCGGAGATATTGCGAATAATGACTTCCAGCGGCACAATGCTCACCTTTTTGACCAAGGTTTCCCTCTCGGAGAGCTCTTCCACAAAGTGGGTGGGCACACCCTCTTTTTCGAGCACCTGCATCATAAAATTGGAAACGCGGTTGTTAATCGCGCCCTTGCCCGCAATGGTGCCTTTTTTTAAACCGTTAAAAGCGGTCGCATCATCTTTGTAATCGACAATGCAGAGGTTCTCATCCTCCGTGCTCCACACTTTTTTGGCTTTGCCCTCATAAAGTAATTCTTTCTTTTCCATTTCTGTTCCTCCGATTAGCGGTTATATTTTTCTTCGATTGTTTTGTTTTTTTCAAGAACGGTGTTTGCCGCCGTCTGCCGGTTTTGCTTGAGTTTTTGCGCCAGGTCTTTATCACCGAGCGCCAACATTTCCAATGCCAGCAGCGCTGCGTTTTTTGCGCCGTTTACTCCCACGGTGGCAACCGGAATTCCGGGTGGCATCATGGCAGTCGAGAGCAGTGCATCCATACCGTCAAAGCAGGCGGATTGAATCGGAATGCCGATAACCGGCAAGGTCGTTGCCGCCGCCACGGCGCCCGCTAAGTGCGCCGCCATGCCTGCCGCCGCAATCATCACGCCGAAATCGTTTTCCTCCGCGCTCTTAACAAACGCCTGCAACTGCTCCGGTGTGCGGTGCGCCGAAAAGATGTGCACTTCAAAAGGCGCTTCAAAGCTCTCAAAGACTTCGATGGCTTTTTCGACCACCTTCAAGTCGCTGTCACTCCCCATAATAATGGCTGTTTTTTTCATACTGTTCCCCTTTCGGACAGGGAAGGTGCCCTGCCGCTTCACTCTAAAAAAACAAGACCTTATTCTGCTCGGAGAATAAGGTCGTTTATTTCAAATTCGCGCAGTCCTGCGCACTGCCGCCCTGCTGCAAAGCAGGAAGCGCTGCACCCGCAGGCACACGCACCCCGGTCAGGGCGCAAAAAGCCGCAGTTGCCGCAACATTTTGATGTGAAAATTGTGACAAATGCATTGGCAGTTTTTCCCCCTCGGTGATGATATAACTATCATACTATATTTAAAAACAAAGCACAATGTAAAAAGTACCTAAATATCCTTGACAATGCCAAGTGTTTTTTCATACTTTCGGCAAAGTGACAAAACATCCTCTCTCATACAGCGCGACCTGCACGGTTGTATTTTCATCCTCTATTGTATATAATAAAAACAGAAAAGCGGTAAACGGCATTCATCCGAAGCCGCGACTACCATTTTTTAAATTTTCAGGAGACACACTATGATAAGAAAACCCATCCGATTGCTTTCACTGCTTGTGGCGCTATGCCTTTTTTTGAGCGCCTGCGGCAAAGGCAGTCGAACCGAAACGACAGCCCAAACCGCCGCCCAAACCGGCAGCGCACAAAAAGACCTCTATACCATCAAAAACCGCTACGATATTGATGAAAGCTATTTTAAAGAGCAAAAGGGAGTAGATTACGGAAAAATCATCAAAAACCAAAGCTATTATTCCACCGTTGCCGGTGATGAGAAGCAGTGCAATATCCTTCTGCCCGCCGGGTATGACGCCTCCCTCACCTACCCGGCGATGTATGTTCTCCACGGCTTTTGGGGCAGCCACAGCACGCTGATTAACGACGGTGCATTTTTACCCCTGCTCTACGGCAATATGCTCGCCAAAAAGCAAACAGTGCCGATGATATTTGTCGGCGTTGATATGTATACCGACAAGGCGGCGGACAAAGAGCACATGAGTGATGCGCAAAAGCGCCCCGCTTATGACAAGTTCATTACGGAAATCCATACCGACTTAATGCCCTTTATTGAAAAAACATACCCGGTCAGCAAAGAGCGCCGGGAAACGGCAATCGCCGGTTATTCCGAGGGCGGCGGGAAGGCGCTGTGCATCGGCTTTACTTACTTGGATGAATTCGGCTATATCGCAAGCTTTGCACCAAATACGGGTGTCATCCCGACCGATTTTTATAAAGGAAGCTTTTGGAGCAAGCCGTATATGGAGGCTTTCCCCGAACCGACTGCCGACAATACGCCCTACTATCTCTACATGGCAGTCGGCGACCAAGACCCCTATTGTTTGGAGTCCACGCTCTATTACCGCGATGCGCTTGATGATATGCATATCCGAAACCAAACCGATTTGGTGGAAGGCTATGAACATGACAAGGTATTCTGGGGGCAATGCTTTTATAATTTCTTCACAAAAGCTTTTCAATAAGCATTTATTATAACAGCCGCAAGGGTGCCCCTTGCGGCTGTTTTGTTATCTGTTATCTGCCTGTTGCCTGTCGCCTAAATCTTTCCGAGATACTCTTCCAGGCATATACCCGCCTTCGTGATTTTTTCGGCGTGCTCTTTACCGACATAGCGGTAGTGCCACGGTTCAAAATGCACATGGGTAATTTTCTTTTTTTCAAGCGGGTAGCGCAGAATAAAGCCGTATTTCCAACAGTTCTTTATGAGCCACTGTTGGGTGCCGGTTTCCATTTGCCCCTCATCGAGCAGCTGGTACCCGAGGTCGACAATATCCACCGCCAAGCCGGTGTGGTGTTCGCTCGTGCGCGGAGCTGCCACCCACTGCGCCGCCTCTCTTTCGGCATCAACTTGAGTGCTGCCGCTTTTGAGATATTGGTAAACCTTATTATTATACAGGCGCGCCTGTTCTTCCAAAGAGCGGTACGAGGAGCAAATCAGCGGCTGATACCCTGCTGCGCGGCAATCATCCAACATCTGCTGTAACGACTTTGCGGCGCGCTTGTCAACTCTCGCGTAATACTCACCGTCTACCAAATCCGGCTCATAATCATCGGGAATTTCGTATTGGTAGTTGACCAATAGCAAGATATCCTCCTTTGTATCGGGCGGTGCTGTCACCGGGTTAGCGGTCGGTGCGGTGGTCGATACAGTGGTCGGCGCAGTGGTTGGTTTGGCTGTTGTCAGCGTGGTTTCAACCGGCAGCGCAGTTTGGCGATACGCCAGCACTATCACCAAAGCAATCGCCGCCGCAATAATCACGGCGCCTAAAACCGATAATGCTTTCATTCATTCATCTCCTCAACTGCTTGAAATACTGCAAATCCGATTGTCGAATTATGACATTTTTTATCATTTTTATTATAGCGCATTCTTTTGCCTGAATCAAGCCGAAGCAAAAAAGCGCGGAATTGAACCGGGCTCAATTCCGCGCTTGATATGTATTTTTCGGTTACTGCATTTCGGCGTTATCGCTCAAAATATCTTCGGCAAATTCCCTGTTCATTTCGGGGTAAGCCGAGAGCATCGGCTCAACCCGCTTGCCCTTTTTGCGCTCAAAGTAGTTTTTGGTAATCTTGACCACCAAGCCGCTTAGCGCGAGCAGACAAATCAGGTTGGGCACTGCCATTAAGCCGTTAAAGGTATCGTCAATCGCCCAAATCAGTTCACTGTGAATCACAGAGGAAAACGCAATGAGCAGCACATAGATAATTTTGAACGCGCCGACAATGTATTTGCGCTTTTCGCTCTTAACCCAGCCGAAGCAGAAGTCGACTGCCTTTTCGCCGTAATACGACCAGGCAATCACCGTCGTAAACGCGAACAGCGGCAAAATAATTGAGAAGATTGCCGTGCCGACACCGCCGAAGGAAGTGGAGAACATATTCATAGACATCACACTGTCTTCCGCATCGAGTGAGAGAGTTTTTAAATCAAAAGTGGTTAAGAACATAACGGCAGTCAGGGTGCAGATGATAAAGGAGTCAAAGAACACTTCAAATACACCCCACAGCCCCTGCTTGACAGGCTCTCTGGTTTCGGATGCCGAGTGGGCGATGACGGAAGAACCCAGACCCGCTTCATTGGAAAACACGCCGCGCGCCATACCTTTTTTAATCACCTGTGCAAAGGAGTAGCCGAGAATGCCGCCCCCTGCCGCTTTAAAATTAAATGCCTTTGAGAAAATCAAGCCGAACGCAGTCGGGATGTTTTTAAAGTGCATTGCAATCGCAATAAGCGCCATCACAATAAAGAGCAACGACATAAAGGGAACGAGCAGCGAAGCGACTCTGCCGATGCGCTTAATACCGCCGATAATCACCACCGCGGTAATGACTGCCACTACAACGCCGACAATAAATTTAATCATTTGCGTATTCTCCAGCGCAGAAGCTCTCGAGAGCGCTTCGGCAAGGGTGCCGGAAATCTTGTTGGTCTGCACACCGCTCATACCGATGGCGGCAAACATGCAGAAAATCGCAGCAAGGTAGGCAAGCCACTTCCACTTTAAGCCGTAGGCAATATAGTAGAAGGCACCGCCGGAAAGGTTGCCGTCTTTATCCTTTTTGCGATAGTATAAGCCGAGCACATTTTCGCTGTAATTGGTCACCATACCGAAAAAGGCGGAAATCCACATCCAAAACACCGCACCGGGACCGCCTGTTAAAATAGCGGACACCACGCCCACAATGTTGCCGGTGCCGACAGTGCCGGAAATCGCGGTTGCAAACGCTTCAAACTGCGAAACGGATTGCAGGCGGCTGTCTTTTTGCTTTTTCTTGCCGAGCCCTTTCAGCGTGGGGATGATAGTCGTATTGAGCGACTCGCCGAAGTGTGTCACCTGCAAAAAACGGGTGCGCACCGTCAGTAAAATCCCCGTGCCCAAAATCAAAATAATAACCGGCCACCCCCACACAATGCCGTTGAGGGTATCGTTGACTTTTTCAATCGTTGAAAGAATGCTTTCCCACATACCTGTTCCTCCTGAAGCCGGGCAAAAAAAATCGGCAACCCGCGTTGCCGACATTAAAAAACAGCGTTACTGCTTTTGCCCCGTCCTTTTGCCTGAGAGATTAGCAGAAGCGAGCGCCTCTGTTTGCACCTTCGGCATCCAAATCAATGGAATTCTCCGGGGTTTGTCGGCAAACAGTCTCTTTTCCCTGAGCGTTTTACGCCTTCGGCGCCGCGCCGTAGCACGAACCTTTCCTGCTTGCTTCACCCAACTGTATTGAATTTGCAGAGATATTATATCACATCTTATGAAAAATGCAAGTAAAATATGCGTGCGAGGGAATTCCTCCCGGCTTCCGTAAAAAAGCACACAGCGCTATTATGCGCTGTGTGCTCAGACTGTCGAAAAAGCGGCTGAAACCACACGGATTTATAAATCAGAACACTTTTCGCTTTTCTCGACAATTCCTAAATAGTTTTTAGTAAGAG
>SVOD01000169.1 GCA_015066575.1 Oscillospiraceae bacterium | reverse complement strand
GCGCTGAGCATCAGTTTGCGGTGCGGGGTGCTTTTGCCTTTTTTCTCTACAATGAGGTTGCCGAGGTTATCGACTGTATAGGGAACATCGCCCAACTGCGCCATAATATACTCTCTGACCGCCGCCTCGGCACCCGAAGTGCCGCCCAGAAGGCAAAGGTTTTCTAAATGTTTCATCATTTGCCCTCCTTGCTCAAAATGTAGTGCGCTATGAGCTGCGCGCACTGCTCTAAATCGTTAAGATTGGCAATTTCCACCGGTGTGTGCATATTGCGAATAGGCGGTGAAACCATTGCCGTTTTGGTGCCGTATTTTGCGCCGGCAATGCCATCGGCATTCGTACCGGTTCTCCCGCTCATCACTTCAATTTTATAATCAATATGGTGTTTTTCGGCGCAGGCAATGAGCCCGTCGGTCATTTCTTTGCAAAGAATCGGCGCCACGCCGATAAACGCACCGCCGCCCAAAGGCATGGTGCTGTTTTGGCGCTTACCCGCTACTTCCTTTTGAGAAGCAAAAGAAACATCAATAGCAATCGCTTCGTCAGCCTCGCAGGCAAAAGAAGCGTTGTCGGCACCCTTGCCGCCCACTTCTTCGCCGACCGAGAAAACGGCGCTGACGGCAGCCGTTGACCCTGCTGCTTTTAAAAGTTCCATGGTTCTGACAATAATCGCCATACCGGCTCTGTCATCAAGCGCGGTAGCCGTCACATTCTCGCCCAACAGTTCACCGAAATAAGGCTTGTAAACCACCTTGTCACCAAGCGCAACCTTTTTTTGCAACGCTTCGCGCGAAAGCCCGGTATCAATCGCCATATCTTCAAACATAGGCGCTTTTTTCTGCTCGCTTTCTTCAACTAAGTGCGGCGGTTTGGTGCTCACAATGCCATAGAGCGGTTCGGTACCGAGCACTAACAATTCGCTGCCCGGCAGCACGCGGCGATCCATCCCGCCGACTTTACCGAACTTCAAAAAACCGCCTTCTTCAATAGAAGTGACAGCCAGACCGATTTGGTCCATATGCGCATCGAGTAAGAAGTGCGTTCCGCTCCCCTCTTTGGTGCAAATAAAATTGCCGCGCTTGTCCGTTCGGCAAGTCCCGAACGGTTCCATTAACTCTTTTGCTGTGCGGTAAATCTCGCTCTCGGCACCCGCCGGCGCCGCACACAAGCACAACTTTTTTAAAACTTCTTTCAATTCCATCATCCATCCTTACATTACAAGTGCGAATGTGTCGCCCTCAATTTTGGCAGAGCCAAAACTTCACTTCGGCATAGCCGAAACATCACTGCTTGCAACATCACTTGCGCTTCGCGCAAACATCACTCACTACAAGCAATTGACTAATTGCTTGTAGTGCTGCCCTCTTCTTTCAAAGTTCTTGTATTTATCAAACGAAGTGGACGCCGGCGAAAGCGACACAATATCGCCCGCCTGCGCATTTTCGCGCGCGAGCGCCACTGCCTGCTCCATATCCGCCGCATGCAAAATTTTGATTGCCGCGCTGTCGTAATTCGCCGCGTTTTTGACACTCTGCTCAATCACATCGGCAGTTTCGCCCATCACAATAAGCACTTTCACCTTTTCATTGACCACCGGCCCCAACTTGTCATAAACCAAGCCCTTGTTTTTGCCGCCGGCAATGAGAATAACTTTTTCCTCTCTGGCTTTGAGCCCCGCAATCGTTCTGTCGGGAGAAGAAGCAATCGAGTCGTTATAATACTCCACACCGTCCACCTCGCGCACAAATTCCATGCGGTGCTCAACGCCGCCGAAGTTGCGCGCCACGGCAAGCACGCTTGCGGTATCCGCCAAGCCCCAAGTAGCGGCAATCGCGGTTAAGTAGTTTTCCACATTATGGTCGCCAATGAGTCGAATGTCGGCGCGGGTCATGATGAAATGCACCTGCTCGCCGTCGTTATAATAGATTTTACCGCTTTTCATATCCCAAAAAGAGCCCACAGCCGGCATCGTCTGCTTTGAGAACCACACCAATTGCCCCTTGACAGCAGGTGCATATTCCTCGCGGGTAACCTCGTTGTCTAAATTGAGAATGGTTTTAGAGTCTTCCTTTTGATAGATAATCAGGTTTTTCTTGGCATCTTTGTACTCCCCGTAATCCTTGTGTACATTTAAGTGGTTGGGCTGCACATTGGTCACTACCGTAATATCCCCCGCCTGCTTCATGGAAAGCAGTTGGAAAGAGGAAAGTTCGACCACCGCAATGTCGCCCTCATCAATTTCATCGACAATCGGGAGCAACGCTCTGCCGATGTTACCGCCCTTATGCACGGTGTAGCCCTGCTTGGCTAAAATCTCACTGATTAAGGTGGTGGTGGTCGTTTTACCGTCCGCCCCCGTAATCGCAATTATCTTGCAAGGGCAAAGTTTGAAAAACTCTTCCATTTCGCTGGTGATGTTGGCGCCTGACGCAATCGCCTGCTGAATTTCGGGGCGGTTGAAGTAGATGCCGGGCGTGCGAAAAACCATATCAAAGCGCTCTAAATGTTCAAATTGCTGCTTGCCGAGTTGAAAAGAAATGCCGAGCTCTCGAATACCGTCGATATCCTCATCAAACTCATCCATTTCGCGCATATCGCAAAGCGTAACCTCCGCGCCGCACGCCACAAACTTGTGAATTAGCTGCTTGTGGCTGACGCCGATACCCAAAAAGGCAACCTTTTTGCCCTTTAAATTTTCAAAATACTCTTGAACCTGTTGACTCATGCTGTTGTTCTCCTAAATCAAGTAAAGAATCGTAATCATATTTATTATATATTATTTTAAGACCATTATCAATACGCTTTAGTGGATTTATGCCTCAGACAAATCGAATAGGGCGGAATTAACCGCCCTCTCACACCACCGTGCATGCCGTTCGGCACACGGCGGTTCAATTCAATATTAAATATGTACTTTTTGATAGTAATCCGAAGACTGAATTATAGCCCTACACACACTTTTGTTTTCAAGAGAAACCCGGTAAAAAACGAATTATCTGAAAAGTTTTAAATCCTTCGCCTTGCTTTTAGTGTATTTGTTGTGAATATTGGCAACATCTTCAACGGCAATATTGTTCTCTTTCAACAGCGAGGCGAACACACCGTTGCCCTCGGTTAACCTGCCGGTGAAGCTGCCGTCATAAATTGTGCCGACACCGCAAGACGGGCTGCGTGACTGCAAAATAACCAGTTGCGCGCCCGCGGCTTTGACTGCTTCAAGCGCCGCCGCGGCACCGGCGCGAAATGCCGCGTCCACCGAACTGCCGTCACGGTGGCGCACCACACCGCCGACTAACTCTGCCGGCTCTCGCGGTACGCCAAGCCCGCCCAGCACCTCGGGGCAAATCGGGACAGCCTCATGCCCCTGCAAAAATGCAGCTAACGCCTCGCTGTAATTATTCCCGCCGTTGTATTTACAATTTTCGCCCAACAGGCAGGCACTGACTGCAATAACCATTGTATTCCTTTCTCGCTAAATAATGTAACTCCATTTTAGCGCATCGCGTAAAAAAAGTCTATATCATTGTTATGCCGGTAATATAATTGTTGACAGTTCATTGTAAAAATGCTACAATTAATTGATTATATTGTTTCTTATTTTTATGTATATAGTGCAAAAAAATTATATTAAATATGAATGATAGGAATCAATAACCCTCGGAGGTATTGCCTTGCGAAAGAAACAACCTTTTATTCAAATACTATGCTTTGTTCTGCTGCTCTCGCTGCTCATAAGTGCGGCGGTGTTGCCT
>SVOD01000047.1 GCA_015066575.1 Oscillospiraceae bacterium | reverse complement strand
TGCCGTAACCCACCACCGCCTGCTTGACCTGCAAAGGGGTGTATTCTGCAATTTCCAGTCCCTTATTATATGCTGCTAAAGTAATAACGCCTCTTGCCTGCGAAACATCAATAACTGTTTTTGCGTTGGAATTATAAAAGATTTTTTCCATACTCATCACTTCCGGATGATACTTGTCAATAATCTCATTGAGCTGTTGAAAAATAACAGATAAGCGCTGCGGAAAGTATTCTCCGGCGTTTGTGGTTATCGCGCCGTAATCTAACACTTTAAAGTGATTATTGACATATTCCAAAACGCCCCACCCGATGATGGCATAACCGGGGTCAATTCCTAAAATAATCATATGATATTATATTACTCCTATTATATCACTTTATTTTACCATTATTTTATTTATAATGCAATATAAATATTTAAATATTTTATAAACTAATAATGATAAATATTTATTTTTATTTTTATAATTATACTCCCTCGGCTTTGTGTAAAAATGCCAACAGGTAAATTGTTTTCTGTAACACAAAAAACCCTTTTGCAAAAGCAAAAAGGGTTTTTGTGTTGGTGCCGGTGACCGGGGTCGAACCGGTACGGTGTCGCCACCACTGGATTTTGAGTCCAGCACGTCTGCCAATTCCATCACACCGGCAAATCAAATTGACTTATTCATTATATATTAGTTAATCCAAAAAATCAACCTATTTTTTGCGCAAATCAATAAAATTCTGCAAAATAATCTGTGCGGAAAGTGCATCAATGACATTTTTGCGTTTTTGCCCTCTTGTATTCGTTACATTTAATGAAGAAGCCGCAATCATTGTAGTCATGCGCTCATCAAACATCTCGGTTTGAATACCGCTGCTCTCCTGCAGCTGCGCAGCAAATTCCATGCATTTGCGCGCTCTTTCGCCCTCGCTACCGTCCATATTAACAGGTTTTCCGACCACTATCAATTCGGCGCCTTTTTGAGCAGCAATCACCTTGATTTTTTCAATCAATTTCGGAGCATAGCTTTCCGTAACGGTTTGCATGGGTGTCGATAATATTTCATTTTTATCACAAATCGCAAGACCGGTCCTGACATCACCGTAATCTACCGCTAAAATAATCATTCTTTCTCCTATTTACTGTTCCACTTTTGTGAAGATAGAGTTTGCATTTGCTCAGGCAAATGCGAAATATCATTTTTTAATATCAAGTGCGGATGTAATGCATCATCAACTTCTATAATGTTGACAGCAGTATTCGCGCACCAAATCTCATCGCCGAGGTTCTCAAAGCCGATTTGTTCCGCCCAACAAAGCAAATTTCTGATAGCACAGCCGTGTGATGCGAGAACAATGGTTTGACCGGAATACTGCTGCGCTTTTTCAATGACAAAAGCTGACATTCGCTCATAAACATCACGCATTTTTTCGCCACCCGGTGCGATAAAACGGGATGGATGATTATCCCATAATTCCATTTCCTTCGGGAATAATCGAGGAAACTCCGAAAAAGGCTTTCCTTCCCATTCGCCGGCATTGATTTCTATGATGCGGTCATCTGTTTCTATTTCCAAATGATGGTAGCGATTGACCGCCTCCGCAGTCGCCTGCGCCCGCTTTCTGGAGCTGGAAAATATGCGGTCAATATGTTCGTTGCGAAAGCGTAAAGCCAAATAATCTAACTGCTGCTTACCTAATTGAGACACTTCTCCATCATAAGTGCCTTGAAATATTCTTTCTCTGTTTCCCACTGCTTCACAGTGCCTGATTACAATAAATCTTGTCATATTCTCTCGTATTTCGATTAAAATGAGCACCTTTAATAAGAAGGTGCTCATTTACCCGTTCTTATTCACCGCCGGAATTTTCTTGCGGTGTGTTGTTTTCCGGCGTTTCACCGCCACTGTTGCCGCTATCGCCACCGGAAGAATCCTCGCCACTTTGGGAATCGTTTCCTCCACCGCCGCCGCTGTTGCCGCTGCCGCTGCCACTGCCACTGCCGCTATCATAGTAGTGACCGTTGCAGTAACCGGGCATATCATCACTGCGGTAATACCCGAGCATAGTCGGGCAACCGTTAGAAGCAAGCAAGCCTGAATTAGAACAATAGTATGCTTGCGTTACACCGGATTCGGCAGTTGGGAATTCTTTGGAATCTAAGCCGGCATGCACTTTATCCATTACATATTTAAACAGATTGCCTGCGGGATTGTTCCAAACATTATAGATTTCCCGCGGAATATCATATCCATACCAAACCGCTGCAACATAATACGGTGTTCCTCCGACAAACCATCTGTCGTTATCGTTATCGGTTGTACCGGTCTTGCCAAACGTGGTTTGTCCTTCGACATTATATGGGGTACCGGTACCCATACTCATGACCGTTTGCAGTAATCGATTCATAATCTCCGCTGTAGATTCTTCCACCGCCTGATGGTTGTCATAATCAGCTTTATCTAAGATTACATTACCAGAAGCATCCTCAACTTTATAATAAAAATACGGTTGATGATACACACCGCCGTTTCCATAAGCCTGGAAAGCAGCTGCCATTTCTAATGTGGTGGCACCGTGGGTCATAGAACCTGTAGCAAGAGGAGAATAAGATTCATCCCCCGGATCTAAATGCTTGAGCATAAACTTGTCTTTGAGGTATGAATAACTTGTACTTAGCCCGAGGTCGGACAAAACTCTTGCGGAAATGGTGTTATACGACTGCGCTAAACCATACTGAACAGTCACATAATTGCCGCCGCCGTAACCACCTTGGTTCTTCGGCCATGCCTGCCCGTTGATTGTTAAGCTGGCGCTGTTGGCATAGGTCTTTGACCAATTGGTAGCACCTGTATCAATAGCCGGTCCATACACGGAAATCGGCTTAATGGTAGAACCCGGCTGACGAGGCGAATCCGTCGCTCTGTTGAGTTCTCTACGACCGGATTTTTCACCAAGACCACCTTCAATGCCGACAACCCTGCCGTCATAATCCAATATGGTCATGGCAGATTGTACCTCTCCGTCTGCTACATATTCGTGCGAATCATAGATACTGTCCATTTCGCTTTGAATATCCAAATCTACAGCGCTGTAAATGCGCAAACCGCCATAGTTAATTTTATTGGATGCCGTCTTGGAGGTATAACCGTATTTTTCCATCAAATCCTGTTCGACCTGATTGATAACGGCATCTGTATAGTAACTGTAGACAACATTATCGTCTTTGTTTGTTTGCTGATTTAATTGGAATTTAATCTTGTATTTGAGCGCTTCATTATACTCTTTTTGTGAAATTAAATCCTGATCCAACATCAGCTTTAAGCAGTATTCGCGGCGCTCTTTATTGTTTTCGGGATTTAAAATCGGGTCATATTTTGAAGGGAATTGGGTAATTGCGGCAAGAGCGGCACTTTCCGCCAAGTTACATTCGGAAATCTCCTTTCCGAAATATGTCTCCGCTGCAGTCTTGACGCCGTAGCAACCGTGGCTCAAATACACGGTATTCAAGTATGCTTCAATAATATCTTCTTTGGAGTAAAAGCGCTCTAAATTCAGCGCATTGAGGATTTCTTTATACTTTCTGACATATGTTACTTCGTCTTCTTCTGTCAGGTTTTTAATTAATTGTTGTGTTAAGGTGGAACCGCCTTGCTTGCCGCCGTATTTAACAACAGCTGCAATGGTTCTGGTCCAGTCAACACCATCGTGTTCGTAAAAACGCTTATCCTCTAAACCGACATAGCACTTTGCAATATAAGGGTTTGTATCTTCAATATCCACCCACACTCTGTTGATAGTACCGAACAAGCGGGTAACCTCAACAGGGTCACCATTAGAATCATAGGCATACACAAAGGAAGTTTGGTTTTGAGAATAGCGATATTCTTTCAGGTCGATTTTTAAATCACCATGTATATAGGAATAGGAATAAATAAATACATAAAGCGCGACTGCAATAATTGTGATTGCAATCGTGAGTAATGTACCAATAATAATCAAAGCCGCTTTGGAAAGGCCTTTCTTGTTTTTCTTGGTTTTTGCTTTTGCCATTTATTATACCTCTGATTTGCCAAATACCGGGCCTCTTTGCAGAGGCCCTCGGTCTGCTTTATAGAAACTATAAAGTGAAGATTAAAGGCTCTTATCTTTGTTAAGCAATACCTTTAACTCAGCTGCTTCTTCATCAGACAATGTAACGCCCTTACCCATTTTCTGATGTTCGGGAGACCACTCACGAATATCATACTTCGGTGCACGCTCATTCCAGCTGATTTTGTTAAGCTCTTTGGTCCAGCCCTTCGGTGTCTCCGAAAGCACGCCAAGAGTCTCAACGATTTCATATTTGAACTCTGCCGGCATATTCTTCTCCTCCTTATTATTATTAGTAATATATTATATAATTTTTTAATAAATGTCAATACCTGTTATATTATTTTTTTCATTGAATATAATTTAATAATCAATTTTTAGGAGGAAATATGAAAGGTATTGTTGAAGACAGAGCAATTGAACTCGGCAAATATATTACCGACACCAATGCTACTGTAAGGCTGACTGCAAAAAAATTCGGAATCTCGAAATCAACCGTACATACCGACGTCACAAAAAGGCTCAAACATATCAGCCCTGCCCTCTATACGCAAGTGAGAAAAATATTGGATGATAATAAATCGCAGCGTCACATCAGAGGCGGCATTGCCACAAAAGAAAAATATAAAAATTTACATTTGTAAAAAAATATTGTATAATATCAAAAAAAGAAAGGCTGTTTTAATATGAAAATCGGATTTATCGGCTGCGGCAATATGGCAAAGGCAATTATGCGCGGCATCATAACTGCAAATCTTTTTCAAAAAACCGACATTTATGCCAGCGATGCACAACCTGAAATACTAAATAGTTTTTGTGAACAACAAGGCATCCAAGTGTCAAAAAACGCCGAAATTGCTACAAAGTGCGATATAATACTACTTGCTGTCAAACCGCAGGTTTTTCCAGCCGTACTGCCGGAAATCGCACCTGTTTTGAATGAAGATTCGTTAGTTATCTCAATTGCGGCAGGAAAAACAATCGAATTTATCGGCAGCTATATCGGCGCGCATAAAATCATCCGCATTATGCCGAATTTGAATGCAACCATCGGTAAATCCGTGAGCGCACTTTGCACGAATTCGCTTTGTAATGAGAGTGACAGGCAAACAGCGAAAAGGATTTTTGAAAGTATCGGCAGTGTATTTATTTTAGAGGAAAAAGACTTTTCCGCTTTTAGTGCCGTTGCCTGCTGTTCTCCGGCTTTCAGTTTTTTGTATATTGATAGTTTGGCAAAAGCAGGTATTGCCTGCGGGCTCGATAAAAGCGTAGCGTACGATGCAGCAATCGCATCGGTTATCGGCAGTGCCGAAATGTTAAAAGCCTCCGAGGAATCGCCTCAAGTGCTCATAGAGCGCGTCTGTTCTCCCGGCGGCACAACCATAGAAGGTGTTCATGCGCTGCAGGATGAAGGCTTTCCCGGAACAATAAAAAAAGCGGTTGAAGCGTCATTTTTAAAAGATAAAAAATTATAATATAAGCTAAAAGAAGTCGAGAAAGTAAGCTGTTCTTATTCCCGGGTACCGCAAGCAGAGATTGGCAAAATACAAAATCGCCGTTATATCAGTAAAACGGCGATTTTTTAACAATATGTGTTGTTATTCTTACTGCAATTATGATTGTTGATGAATCGTTGACAACAAGAAAAATGCATTCAAATTTATAAAAACGTTTGGTTTTAGCTACTTTGTCGACACTCTGAAGAAAGCGACCGTAATCGGTCGCTTTCTTCATTTAATAAAACACAATTATAAGGACTAATCGGTTGCGGCGGATTCCTGCACTTCGCCCTCTTCGGCAGCAGCGCGTCGTACCTGCAGCTCTTCTCTTATTTCTTCCATCTTGCCTTTTTTTGCCAATTTATACTTGGTGGCAAACAGAATCGCACCTCCAATTAAGAAAGCGGGCGGCAGGATAAACATCAACACATTCAAATCCGCTTTCAAACTGTCGGGAACCACACTCATTGCGACGGCATTGCTGTCAAACATGCTCCCTTCATAACCGGCAATATGCATGGAAACACCGATAATAAGAAACGATATGGCACCGGCAAATTTAACCAAAAAAGTCTGCATGGAGAAGACAATGTTTTCTGTTCTTTTTCCAAAAATATATTCGCCATAGTCCACACAGTCGCTCATAATCAGTGTCAAAAGAATCGTCACCGAACCAAAGCCGATTAAAGAGACTAAGCCGATACCGCAGCATACATAAAACCTGACATTGGTTGACGCATTGTTAAAAATAAAGTTATTGGAAATAAACATCAGCAAAAAACCGACGATTGGTGAACCGAGTGCCAACATCAAATGCCCTAATCGACCGGAACGCTTATATAAAACCTTACTCAAAAGCGGGAAGCTGAGTAATCCTATTCCGATACTTGCGCCGAGAACAATAACAAATTTTGAATAAAGCTGTTCATTGCCCCAAACATATTTAAAGTAATAAATCGCGCTTCCCAAAGCCAAATTTTGAGCAATATTAATCAATATGAATACGATAACGGCAATGACTAACTGGTCATTTTTTGTCAGCACGGTAAATGCTTCCTTCAGTTTAATTCTATCCTTCTTTTCGCTGACATAATTGCGCTCTTTGATGGTAACGGATGCTACGAACATCGTTACAACAAACACAGCTGAAACAATTATTGCCCAAATAAAATAGCCTTTTTCTTTATGTTCTGTTCCCGTAACCGCATCATAACCGAGTTTGACAATTACAATCGGTGTTAAAACCTGTGTAGACAGCGCACCGAGGCTTGTCAGAAGCCTTGCGAGTGTCGAAACACTTTCACGTTCCTTTCTGTCGTCGGAAACATTGGAATTAAATGCCCAATACGGCACATCAACCATCGTATAGGTCATACCCCAAACGACATAGAAAATTGCAATATAAACGCGCGGCGCGTGAGAAGCCCAATAGGGATTAAACAGAAAGATAACCGCTACTACATTGGCAAGTGTGCCCACTACCATCCAAAAGCGATACTTACCGAATTTGACACGCGTATTATCAACAAATGTACCCATAATCGGGTCGTTGATGGCGTCCCAAAGTCTGGCGAAGAAAAACAGAACGCCCATAAACAAAGCGCTGACACCTAAGTTTTCGGTGCAATAATACATCAAAAAATTCGATACCAATGCATAGCACATATCTTTGCCGATACCGCCAAACGCATATCCCCACTTGGTACGTGCGGGAACCTTTTGTTCACTCACTTCTTCATCACCCCGTCAAATTTCTTTTTATTTCTATATAACAACACGCCGATGCTTACGGCTGCAGCAAGCAATGCAGCAGCTGCGATATACAGTATTACGGTAATCGTATCGCCCGTGCGGCTGTTAGCGCCTTTTTCGGAAGCCTTGGCATCATCATTCGCAAGAGCTCCTTTAAAGGTTGTTTTAGGGGTATTTTCAAAGACATTACTTTGAAAATTGCCGGTATAGGCAAAATCATCTAAATCCGGATAAGCTGCAGCGGACTCCTCTTCATCGGCTTCTTCCGCCTCATCTTCCTCTTTTTCAACAAAAGCCTCCGGGTTCTCCAAAAAATCATCCCATACCGTGAAGATGTCCTGCGTTGCCTTAACCACTTCCCCTTCCTCGGTCAGCTTTGTCTGCACATACGCTCTGCCAAGAAACGCATAATACCCTTCCACTTCTTCGGAAGAATATTGGCTCTCGTCAATTTTATAGGCATCATCAAGCGTTTTATAATAGAGCTTATAATCCACAATCGGAGTAACGCTGCCCTTTTTAAGCCCGATGCCGGAAGCGGTGCTCACATATAGATTTTCACCGTTTACTGTCACACCATGCGCACCGGTATTAAATGTTATGCGCACTTCCCCGTTTTTGTCGACCTGAGAGCAGTCCATATTGTCAATCCCGTCGACATACACTTCCGCAGCGGCATAGTCTTCAAAATCGCGGTCAATCGTTGCCCACGCATCACCATTCGGCTGTAATTCTTCTATTCGCTTAAATGTAATGCGGCTCTCGGTTCCGGGCGACAAATAGTAATCTTCGGAAACGTTTGATGCGATAGCGGTTCTGACATAGTTGGTCAGAAAATCACCGACATAAACCGGTTTCATCCCGGTAAATTCATCATAAAGTGCAAAGCCTTTCGCAAGAGATTCATTTAAACCGATTAAGTATTTCTTATCATCATTTTTCTTGATGATAATTTCATCATCCCCGTCTTTCAAAAACATCTTAATAACTTTACTTCCGGCTTTATTGAGCGGATTAACCAAGATGTTAAAACCGGAAATCTGTAAGAAAGTCTCACAGGGATTGTAGATATAATCGGTTTTTTTATCGTATTTGATATCTTTGATGCTTTTTTCCATCAAATCAAATAAGAAAGCGGAATTACACTCATAGAAATACACATCTTCGGCAATACCGCGCGCGTCAAATACATTTTTAATATCGATATCACCGGCATCAATATTATTTTGCAAACACGAGCCGTTGACAACACCGACTACATAATGATTCTTATAGGCTGTTTGAGAGGCTTTATACTTGTCGCCTGCCAAGGTAATGGCATCGGCAAATAAATCCCCTAACGGTGTTTCTTCAAGCAGTGAAATATCAATATCATCATCTACACCGAAGATGGTCGTTTTGTTCTGCGCCACCAAAGAATCGAGAGTGCCTTCAAATTCCTCCATAATGTCTTCGTAAGCCGTATTATAAACAGGGCTGTCGCCATACTTGCGATAGGTATTCTCGGCACCTTCCAGCTCCTCTCCCTTGCTGTCGCGCTCGTATTTCGGAAGGATATTGACAGTAATTGTGCCATCGTTTAAAAGCTGAATCTCACCGAGTGCCGACAGCATTTCACCGGCACCGACAACGTTTGTGCCGCCGATGCTCTCATTCAACTGCGAATGCATGTTGGAGCAAATCAAAACATCCAAGCCGCTAACAGATTCCGCTAAGATTTTTGGAGTAAAATTCTTGTTATTATCGGCAAAGCTCGCAAGGCATACTACTTTATCACACTTGGCTTTTAAGATATCTGTTTGTTCTTGAGCAAAGGCAATTTCTTTCTCAAAAGTATAGCCGTCGCTTCTTGCGGTCGGGATATAGTCTTTACTCTTTCCGTCAACCACACTGAAAAAACCGATGTTCACACCGTTAATCTGCTTAACGGTATTGACAGCATATACATCCGCGCTGCTGTATTTGACATTGCCGGAAAGTATTTCACAGCCGGCATAATCGCCATAACGCTTGAGCGCTCTAAAACCGTAGACATAATCATCAGTACCCAAGCTGATTAAGTCATAATCCGCCGCTTTCATTAATTGAGAAGAATACTTCGCATTGGATAGCGAAGCTTCGGGTGAGCCTTTGGTGAAATTCCCGCAATTGAGCAAAATCGCATTGTCGGTCATTTCCTTATAGCGCTGAATATATCCTAAATCCTGTGTAAAGCCTTTTGTATCGGTAGTAAAAAGAACGGTTGCTAAAACTTCGCCTTGTGCCACTGCGGGAAGCAACGGCAAAACCCCTATGCAAAGCACAAGAGTAAACACCAAAATCTTAACAATCGTTCTTTTCTTCATAAGCTGTCGGCATAAGCCTTTGGAGTTTCCCCCAAAGGCTTATTACTACTATTAGCAAATATTTGTTGCTACAATATTAACTCCGGTGGAGCAAATATCCTCCACAATCACATCGCCGATTTGTACAGGTGCTTTTACAGTGACTTCATTGAGCACCTTCATACAATCAAACATCTTTTCTTTCGGTATCGCATCTGCCGATTTCACCGGCACAACGGGATGCTTGCCGCCTTCCACTTTAACTGTAGTAGTCAGTGGTCTGACGGGATGCGTACACTCGGTTTCAGCGTATGTCTTACCGCGCGGGCAAGTATTACCGGTCACGGATACGACCACTCCATTATCGATGGAAGCAGTCAGTTGGCAGCCCATCGGACACGCAACACAAGTCAATTCTCTAACTTCCATTTTTAACCCTCCACTTCAATAAACAAGTAATCGCCCTCGGAAAATTCCTGAATATCTTCAGGTTTAATAACGATGTTTTCCATTTCACCGGGTGCTAATTTACGCTTTTTCTTGGCATAAATCACATTACCGTTTCTGGTAACTTTTACGGTAGCATTGGTGTAAACCTGACCGACTCTGAAATAAAGTTTTACAGGTTCCTCGCTGCCGTCCATACTGATTCTCTGCGGCACAACATAGCGCACGCCGTTAATACCTTTTGTATGAACGCGGTAATCGGCATACTCTTTCTTACCGAGAATGTAATTGGCAGCACCCTCACCGGCAGTTTGCGCTTCTTGGGTAACAAAATCCACCAGGTCATGCACATGTAACACATTACCGCAGGCAAAAATACCTTCGTGGTTGGTTTCTCTGTATTGGTCAACAACTGCGCCGCCGGTCACTTTATCCAAGCGGATACCGACAGAGCGGGAAAGTTCATTTTCGGGAAGCAGACCAACGGAAAGCATCAATGTATCGCAAGGAATATATTCTTCTGTGCCGGGAATGGGTCTGAGATTACCGTCGACCTTTGAAATGGTGACGCCCTCCACCCTTTCTTTACCTTTTATTTCGGTAACGGTATGGGAGAGTTTGAGCGGAATATCAAAGTCATCCAAGCACTGCACAATGTTTCTGGTTAAACCGCTGGAGTAAGGCATCAATTCACACACTGCCTTAACTTTGGCGCCCTCGAGAGTCATTCTTCTCGCCATGATTAAACCGATATCACCGGAGCCGAGAATAACGACTTCTTTACCGGGCAGGTAGCCCTCAATATTGGCAAATCTCTGCGCAGTACCGGCTGTCATAACACCTGCCGGGCGTGTGCCGGGAATGGATATAGCCCCTCTGGGTCTCTCACGACAGCCCATCGCCAAAACGATGGCGGTGGCGGATATTTCCATCAGCCCGTCTTGCTTATTGATGGCAATCACAACATTGTTCGTGGTAATATCCAAAACCATGGTATTAACTTTTACATCAATATCGGTCTTTTCCACTTCGGTAATAAAACGCGCAGCATATTCGGGACCGGACAATTCCTCACCGAAATAGTGTAAACCGAACCCGGTGTGAATACACTGTTCCAAAATACCGCCTAAGGTTTCATCTCTTTCACAAATGAGGATTTTTTCTACTCCGCATTCTTTTGCTTTTAAAGCTGCCGCCATACCGGCAGGACCGCCGCCGACAACGACTAAATCATACTTCAACATCATCCTCACCTCACTTTGTTTTACCGACAACAATGTTGGAATTATCACCAAACTTTGTAATATCCAACAAATCCTTGTTGCGCTCTCTGGCAATAATCTCTGCCACTTTCGGACCGCAGAAACCGCTCTGGCATCTGCCCATACCTGCTCTGGTGCGACGCTTCACACCGTCCATATCCCAAGCCGGAATCGGCCCGTGACAAGCGGCAATAATTTCACCTTCCGTAACCGTTTCACAACGGCAAACGATTTGACCGAATGCGGGGTCGTTTTCAATCAATTCTCTGCGCTCTACGGTCGATAATTCTCTAAATCTTACCGGTTCGGGGCGCGTTCTGTGCCACTTTACCTTTTTGGGCAATCTGCCGCATACATCAAGCATAATATCTTGCACATACTCGGCAATCGCCGGTGCTGCGGAAAGACCGGGAGACTCAATACCCGCAACATTAATAAAATGCGGATTAACCTTTGAAGGTTCTATAATGAAATCGCCCTTTTTGCTGTGCGCTCTTAACCCGGCAAAGGAAGTAATTACCGCATTGAGCTTTACATTCGGGATAGAATAACTGGTATATTTTCTGACCATATCCAATTCATCGGATGTGGTGGTGATGTCATCTTTACCTTCAATATCCTTTGCGGAAGGACCGGTTAAAATATTACCGTCAACCGTCGGGGTAACCAATACGCCCTTGCCCATTTTGGTCGGGCATTGGAAAATGACATGGTTTACAACGCCGCCAAGGGATTTATCCATCAAAAGGTATTCGCCTTTTCTTGCCACAATCTCAATAGAATTATCTCCGATAAGCGAAGCAATGTAATCGGAATAAATGCCTGCGGCATTAATCACATATTTTGCTTCCACCTGCTCGCCGGACTCGGCTTTAACGGTAAACAGCTCATTCTCAAACTCAATGGCATTAACGGCAAAATTGCGATAAAGTTCAACACCGTTGAGAACCGCCACTTCCGCCGCAGCCAATGTTAATTCATAGGGGCAAACAATCGATGCAGTTTTCGCCCACAGGGCTCCCAGCGCACGCTTACTGACATTCGGTTCCAACTCGTGAAGTCTGTCTTGCCCGATAATCTTTAAGCCGGGTACATTGTTTTCGATACCTCTTTCGTAGAGTTCTTTGAGTGTTTCCATTTCTTCGTCACTAAATGCAACAACAAGAGAGCCGATATTTTTATACGGCACACTCAACTCTTCGCAAAGGTAACCCATTAATTTTGTTCCCTTAACATTTAAATCTGCCTTTAAAGTACCGGGAAGCGCGTCGAAACCCGCATGAACAATGGCGCTGTTGGCTTTGGATGTTCCCATTGCAACATCATTACACTTTTCGAGCAAAGCAATCTTAATGTCGTATTTACTGAGTTTACGCGCAATAAGAGAGCCGACCACGCCGGCACCGATAATGGCAATATCGTATGACATATTTCTACCTCCTGATAGATTGATAAAATAATTATATAATATAAAAAAAATTCTGTCAATGAATTCTAAATAATATTTAAAAATAAAACAGCGAAAAAACGCTGTTTTACATTTGAATATTTAAAATCTTTACCGCTAAAGTAAAATACATTAGAACCGTCGCGCAGTCGGTAATAGTTGTAATCAGCGGTGAAGCCATCAGCGCCGGGTCAAGCTTAATGGATTTAGCAATCAGCGGCAGGCAACAGCCAAGCGTTTTTGCAAAGCAAACAACAAAAATGATTGTAACCCCAAGCAAAACGGCATAGCGCGTAATTTCATCGAGCGGGTGTGATGACCAATAAATCAAATACATTCTTGCCGTATTGACCAATGCCAAGGAAATGCCGACAATCAGTGCCACACGAATCTCTTTAAACCAAACCTTTAGAATATCTTTCGGGTGAATGGTGTCAATCGCCATACCGCGAATCATCAAGGTGCTGGTTTGAGAACCGCTGTTTCCTCCGGTATCCATCAACATCGGCACAAAAGAAACCAGCAACGGGAATAAATGAAAAGCATTTTCATAGCGTTCTATAATCATACCGGTAAAGGTACCCGAAATCATTAAAACAATCAGCCAAATAATACGGTTCCTTGCATGCTTAAACACACCCGTTTTAAAATATGTATCTTCCGAAGGCAGCATTGCCGCCATTTTTTCAAAGTCCTCGGTGTTTTCTTCCTGCATAACGTCCATAGCGTCATCGACCGTAACAATACCAACCAGGCGATTTTCTTTATCCACAACCGGTAAGGCAAGAAAGTCGTATTTATCGAACATCTTGGCAACGGTTTCCTGGTCTTCCCCGGTTTCCACGCTGATAAAATCTTTATCCATAATGTCGCCGATGAGCGCACCGTCTTCGGCGAGTAAAATATCCTTAACCGTCACAACGCCCATAAGCACATTGGATTCACTGGTAACATAACAGGTATAAATCGTTTCTTTGTCCACACCGGTTCTTCGAATGCGCATAAGTGCATCATCTACCGTAAAGAAAGGCTTGAGCGCGACATATTCCGGTGTCATAATGCTGCCGGCACTGTCTTCGGGATAGCGCAGCATTCTGTTTACAATTTTTCTGTCATCCGGGTCTAAATGACCGAGAATACGCTTAACGATGCTTGCCGGCATTTCTTCGATAACGTCTACCGTGTCATCCAAATACATTTCATCAAGCACTTCACTCAATTCACTTGCCGAGAAGCTCTCAATCAAATCCTCTTGAATGTCATGGTCCATATCGGCAAAGGTCTCAGCCGCCAACTCTTTGGGAAGAATTCTAAACGCCCTGACAGCATCTTCTCTGTCAAGACTTTCAAAAAACAGAACGATGTCTGCAGGTTCCATTTTGGACATTTCTTTTTTCAACTGACTAAAATGCTTATTTTCGAGCATTTGCTCCAATTCTTCAAACATCGCTCTATCCCCCTTTCATAAAAATAAAACTCTTTGCGGCACTACGGCGACAAAGAGTCTGTATCCAATCATTGCCACCGTATGAGCTTTGGCATCGCAGGGCAGTGAAGTTGCATTAGATTATGCCTTGGTTTTTTCGACATAACCTGCTAACCATCTCAATGTGTCTCCACATCTTCGCGGCAGCAACCCATTAACTGAAAACAGTTTAATATCAATTTCAAATTGATTATCCCTGTGGTTACCTCACCTAACGGAAATTCAAATGTACAACAATAATAAACCTTAATATAGCATTTGTCAACACTTATTCACATCAATTTCGCCAAATACTTTACCAACCTTGTCGCGAATGACGAGTTCAGCTAAACTGTCGGCATCGGTTTTGGTCAAATTTATGAGTACCAAATGTTTACCTCTAAAATAGCGAATTAAACCGGCAGCCGGGTAAACGACGAGAGATGTACCTGCTACAATCAGCGTATCGGCTCCCATAATCGCCTTAACAGCGCCATTTATGACAGAATCATCAAGTCCCTCTTCATATAGGACAACATCGGGTTTTATCGTACCACCGCAACTGCACTTCGGAACACCGGCACTCTCTTTCACAAACTTAACATCATAGAATTTACCGCACTTCATACAGTAATTACGCAACACCGAACCATGCAATTCATACACTGTTTTGGAGCCTGCTTTTTGATGCAGGCCGTCAATATTTTGTGTGACTACCGCTTTTAACTTCCCCGCTTTTTCCAATGCGGCAAGCGTCTTATGCGCCATGTTTGGTTCGGCGTCCAAAAAAAGCATTTTATCTTTATAAAAACGATAAAATTCCTCCGGATTGCGCATAAAAAAGGAGTGTGAAATAATCTGCTCCGGCGGGTAATCATATTGCTGATGATAGAGTCCGTCTACACTCCTGAAATCGGGAATGCCGCTTTCCGTAGAAACGCCTGCACCGCCAAAAAAAACAATGTTGTTGCTCTCGTCAATAATCTGTTGTAATGTCACTATCTCTACCTCCGTTATGCTTATAATAATGCTTTAAATTGTTCTAAAACGGCTTTAAAATCCTCAATCGCGGTTTCCACCACTTCTTCACTTTCCATATCTATTTGCGCCACCTTGAGCGAATCTAACGGGCTCTTGGAACCGCCGCAAGAAAGAAACTCAATGTATTTGTGCACATAGGCTTCCCCTTCGCTTTCAATACGCTTCACGATTGCGGAAGCCGCGCAAATACATGTGGCATATTTATAGACATAGAAATTGTAATAAAAATGCGGAATTCTTTCCCATTCATATTGAATTTGCTTGTCTAAAACAACCGTATCGCCAAAATATTTTCGGTTGATGGCATAATACTTTTCGCTCAGTAAATCTGCGGTTAATATTTCACCCTGTTCGCATAAAGCATGCATTTCTTTTTCAAACTCCGCAAACATTGTTTGGCGGAACAACGTGCCTTTATAGGTTTCCATTAATTCGTTAAGAATGTATTTCTTTTGCTCGGTACTATCACTGTCTTTGAGCATTTTGTGTGCAAGCAGTAATTCATTGACCGTTGAGGCAACTTCCGCTACAAAAATTGTGTAATTTGCTTGTTGCGGGTTGTTATTTTTGTTGGAAAAATAGGTGTGCATTGAGTGCCCTGCTTCATGTGCCAAAGTGGAAACATCATTTAGCGTGCCGTTGAAATTAAGCAAAATATAGGGTTGTACTCCATAGCAGCCTGCACTGTATGCACCGCCCTTTTTGTTTTCGGTCGGGAAAACATCAATCCAGCGTTTATTTTTGATTCCGTCTTCCAAAACGCTCACATATTCCTCGCCCAAAACACGCAGCGCATCCAGTACAATTTCCACTGAACTTTCATAGGAATACTTGTTGGTAGATTCTTCTACTAAAGGGGCATACACATCATACATATGCAACGCATCTACGCCAAGGGCTTGTTTTTTGATGCGATAATACTCAAAAATGACATCCATACGGCTACTGACCGTGTCAATTAAATTATGATAAATGCTTGCCGGAACTTCGTCGGAAAACACGCTTGCTTCAAGGCTTGATGGAAAATGCCTGATTTTTGAGAGTGTTGTCTTTTCTTTCACATAAGAGTTGAGCAACGCCGCATAGGTATTGGCAAATTGCCCATAGGTGCGGTAGAGCGATTCAAAGGCGCTTTTGCGCACCTGCCTGCTTTTACAAAGCATATACACAATATAATTGGAATCGTTAAGCGGCACGGTATTTCCCGCATCGTCTTTTATGTCTGCAAAAGTTAAATCCGCATAGGAAAACACATCGCGCGCGCCCTCTTGTTTCTGGCGTTGGTGTCTATCCTGAGCACCTCGCAGTCCCAGTCCTCCGCGACAGT
>SVOD01000168.1 GCA_015066575.1 Oscillospiraceae bacterium | reverse complement strand
AGTTACCATTCGGAGAAGTACTCAAGTTGGTGACGAGGCGCCCCTGCTAAGGGCGTAGGTCGGGCAACCGGCGCAGGAGTTCGAGTCTCCTCTTCTCCGCCACAAAAAACCTGCACATTGTGCGGGTTTTTTTACTGCCTATTTGACAGTAGCGCGGAGAATATGATATAATTCTTGAAAATTGTGAGCATTTATCTCTTTTTTTAGTGTAATAGCTACAAAATAATATGAAAATCGGTTCTGATATGGGATTTTTTCAAAAAAAATATTATTTTGCTTGCAAATTAATTTTTTTTCTGTATAATTAATTTACATAGATAGTGCATTGGGAATGTAAATACGGCACTATTTAAAGGGAGTAAATTATGGTATCGAAAACTTTAAGAACGCTTCGTAAAGCAAACGGGTTTACACAAAAGCAGATTGCCGACAAACTCAATATTGACCGCTCTACATATTCGTATTATGAGTTAGGTAAGATTAATCCGAGCATCAGTTCCATGGTGACTCTTTCCGAACTTTACGGTATTTCATTAGATGAAATGGTTCACTATGACCAAGTAGAGCCGATGTCCACTGCGGCTTCGCCTTCTGCACCTTATGAGGCGATGCCCGTTTTGAGTGAGGATGAAAAGAAACTTATCGCCTCTTACCGGCAGTTAAGCAGTGAAGCGAGAGAAGATGTGCTGATTAGTGTAATCAATATTGCGCGCGACAGCGCGAAGTAAAAAAACGGGCTTAGCCCGTTTTTTTAATGAATAGTGAATAATGAAAAATGAATAGTTAAGGGCGACACATTCGCACTTGTTCCGCTCGTCCAAACAATCTACGCAATAGAAAACATTTGCAAGCAAATGCTTTAGTATTGCTCCGTTTGTTTGTCCTCTCCCCAAAAAGTTTTCTGCAAAATACTTTTCGGGGACCCCATATTGTCGCTTCGCTCAATTTATTAGTCGGGTTTGCGATAGCAAACAAAACTATCAAAAGTAGTTCGATGTTTTCATCTTAACCGCTTCATATCGCCCCCTTGAAAGGGGAGATGTCGGCAGAGCCGACAGAGGGGTAGACACTGAACACTGAAAACTGAACACTGAAAACTAAGCAATAAAAGAGAGTTGACGCCGTCAACTCTCTTTTATTGCTTTTTTCCAGCATTTATGGCACATGGCGGTGTAGCGCTCGTCGCCGCCCAAGAGCACTTGTTCGCCCTCTGTAATGACATTGCCGTTGTCATCAATACGGGCGTTGACAATCGCTTTTCTGCCGCATTCGCAAATGTTTTTAATCTCTATGAATTTGTCGGCTACCTCGAGCAGGCGTCGCGAGCCCTCAAAGAGATGCGTTCTGAAATCGGTGCGCAACCCGAAGCAGAGCACCGGTACCTGCAATTCATCCACTATGCGGCGCATATCATCTATTTGTGCGGCGGTAAAAAACTGAGACTCATCGGCAATAATGACATCGATTTTCTGTGCAATGCGGTTCTCGAATTCTGCCCAAATGCTCGTTTCGGGGGAGATAGGGGTGCACTTTGCTCTTAAACCGATGCGAGATGACACCACTTCCAAATCCTCGCGGGTATCAATGCTCGGCTTAATCAACCAAACCTTGAGCCCTTTCTCTTCGTAGTTAAATTTTGTAATCAGAGCCTGTGCCGATTTCGAGGAGCCCATTGCTCCGTACTTAAAGTATAACTTAGCCACTGTGCAAAACCTCTCTACATCAATATTTTGTGTCAGCAGACATATTAAGTAGTATATATAGTATCATATACACGCGCGCAATGCAACTTGGAATAATCACGAATATTGCTTTGAATATTTGGTGATTCCTACAAATAAGGATTTGTCGCGCTCTTCGAGCGCGCAAATCCTTATTTGAGTGTTCAGTGTTCAGTGTTTAGTGTTCAGTAGCAAGGCTACGCCTTGCTTTTTTTGAAACCGCCCTATCAAGGGCGGTGCGTGCATAGCACGCGGTGGGTGAAACTGAAAACTGAACCCTGAAAACTGACAACTGACAAATAAGGTTTGTCGAGCGAACAGCTCGACAAATCCTTATTTGTCGAAATGTTGTGAACAATTCACAAAATTTCTACATATTTTTTATGAATTTTCTTTACTTTTTGTAATTTTTGTCAATAGCAATGAAGAGAGGAAGTATGTTATAATTAACGCGGTTAATAAATGGAGTTAATTAATTGGGCGTTATGATATTAATCTGTAAATTGTATGGAGGCAGTGTGTCTGCCATTATTTTGCCTCAATAAATTAACAGCGTTGAGCAATCGACTGTCGATTGCAACCAATCAAAAATGTGGTGTGAAAAAACTGTAGAAACCACTAAACCCGGTCTGTGCAACTGTTCCACTGCAGACCGCGAGAAGTAAAACAAAGGGGAATGGCTTATGAAGAAATCATTTGCAAAAAGAGCATTGGCACTCGTGCTGGGCACCGTTATGTTGGCATCCTGCTGGGTGTTCACCGCACCGACCACCTCCGTGGCGGCAGGTGCATCAGAGTATGCATACCGTATTGAGCATACGGATGCAAACCCTGTTTATCATGTTGAGATTGATATGCATATTCTTGATGCCGGTAACGGTTTTAACCGCGTCTTTAAAGGCACGCAAACAGGTAATCCCGACGGTTGGACCTGGGAAGCGGAGAATTACAAAGATATGGGCGGTATTGTGATTTGGTATAAAGATAACAATGGTACCGCGGCAAGCGAAAAAGATTATTCCATTGACTTTAGCCCGAATAACGCAAAAATCGCATACTATCACAGTGACGGGTCTCAAGTCGCAAGTAACACCATGTTTCCGAACAGCGATTCAGGTTCACGCGACAACTGGGACGATAAATACTACACCCTTTGCTTGGATTTGAGCGGTTTCCCGACTGCCTATGCCGTGTATAACAACAATGACCATATGAAATTTAGTTGGGGTTGGAAGCCGGATACATGGACCGATTTTGAAATCACGCAAATCCGTGTCAGCGGTTATGACAGCAGCGTGGATGTTACAAGTGAGGCATATGATTCCTATCGTCCTATTTTTACCGGTAACATTCGCTCCGCCAGCACGGACGGTGAAAACTGTTCTCGTTATTACATTCAGCAAGACGGTACGGTTGCCATCTGGCGCCCCAACGAATATGGTGATAATTTTGAGAGCAACACCGATAATAACTGGGTGCATTTTTCCGATTTTGCATCCGGACAGGACGCGATGAAAAAAGGCGGCAGTTTTAATGCGGCTTACTCCAAATCCTGGGATATGCCCAGCCCGCAATTGCCGGATTACAACTATACCAGACTTTCCGATGAAAATAATTACTACCCGGCACCCGAACATGCCGTATTGACCGAGCCTTATGTATTCGGCAAAGACCAATACGGTGCGCAGTTGGCAGGTACAGTCACCTCTTCTTTTGTATGCCTCGGTGAAAAGTATTACGATGGCAGTACCTGGCAAAACGCTTCTTTCAGCGAGCCCTCTTATGCTTTTAATAACCAAACTGCTGAAATAACACCGCTAAAAGCAAACGGGTATCAGTATCACCAATTTTCCATTCGTCCGCAAACCGAATGGGTGATTGGCGGTCAATATATTAATGTCAATGGCGCTACCAATGGTATGTACTACGGTAACACAAAAGCCGCTTTAATGAATTACACACCGCAAACCATTACCTGGCAACATTACACCGATAACAGCGCAGGGAATACCGGCACTTTACAACAACCTACTACCGAAGTGCTTTACGGTGACACACCGGCGGCGCGCACCGATTTGCC